>JAFASY010000236.1 GCA_019244235.1 Chroococcidiopsidaceae cyanobacterium CP_BM_ER_R8_30 | reverse complement strand
CATTCTGTCTACTAGAATTTCCAGGTGCAGCTCTCCCATACCAGCAATTACAGTTTGGTTAGTTTCAGGGTCAACGTGAACGCGGAAGGTGGGATCCTCTTCTGACAGTGATTGCAGAGCCTTAGACAGTTTATCCATGTCCTGCTTAGTTTTAGGTTCAACGGCTACAGAGATCACTGGCTCAGGGATAAACAGAGACTCTAAAATTACTGGTGAACCATCTTCACAGATAGTATCTCCTGTAAAAGTGTCTTTTAGACCTAATGCTGCCCCTAAGCTACCTGCTCTAAGTTCCTCAACTTCACTACGCTCATTCGCTTTGAGCACGATCAGCCGGGAAATCCGCTCTTTCTTGTTCTTAGTCGCGTTAAGGACATAGCTGCCCTTCTTCAAAACACCAGAATATACGCGGATGAAAGTGAGACGACCATAAGGGTCTGCCATGATCTTGAAAGCAAGAGCTGACAGGGGTTCTCCGTCATCTGCATGACGTACAACTGCTTCACCGTTAGGCAATGTCCCTTGAATTGGTGGTACATCAATTGGCGCGGGTAAATAGTCTACCACTGCGTCAAGCAGTAACTGAACACCTTTATTCTTGAAGGCCGAACCGCACAGCGTTGGTACAATAGTTCCGGCAATCGTTCCTTGCCGTAAACCCTGACGGATTTCAGCTTCTGTGAGTTCTTCCCCTTCTAGATATTTCTCAATCAAAGCTTCGTCAGCTTCTGCTACTGCTTCAACCAATTTGGCACGGTATTCTGAGACCTGAGCCTGCATATCGTCAGGAATATCTGTTTCTGTAATGTCAGTTCCCTGATCGTTGTTATAAATGAAGGCTCGCATTCTTACTAGGTCAATAATTCCTGTAAAGTCGTTTTCACTACCAATGGGGAGCTGAATTGCAACAGCATTAGCCCGCAAGCGATCGCGCACCTGGTCATAGACCTTGAAGAAATTAGCCCCAGTGCGATCCATTTTGTTAACGAAGGCAATACGCGGCACTCGGTAGCGATCTGCTTGCCGCCATACTGTCTCTGATTGAGGTTGCACTCCACCTACAGAACAGAAAACAGCAATTACCCCATCCAGTACGCGCATGGAACGTTCGACCTCAATTGTGAAGTCAACGTGACCTGGGGTATCTATAATATTGATCTGGTGGTCTTTCCAGCTAGTTGTGATGGCAGCAGCAGTAATTGTGATCCCGCGTTCTCGCTCTTGCTCCATCCAATCTGTTGTCGCTGTCCCCTCATGGACCTCGCCAATCTTATGAACAATCCCAGAGTAAAACAGTATACGCTCTGTTGTTGTTGTTTTGCCCGCATCAATGTGTGCCGCAATTCCTATATTCCGCACTCTTTCAAGCGGGATCGTACGTGCCACAGCTGCCTCCTTGGTCTTAGCCGCAATATATCTCTATTTTAATCTCTGTTAAGATTCTATACTTCTACGGAAAACCGTCTCAAGAGCTAGTACCGATAGTGAGCGAAGGCTTTGTTCGCATCAGCCATCTTATGTGTTTCTTCACGCTTGCGGATGGTATTACCTGTTTCATTTGCCGCATCCATTAACTCATTCGCCAGCTTACTAGCCATTGTGCGTCCAGGACGCGATCTAGAAAACTGAATGAGCCAACGCAAAGCTAGAGTTGTTCCTCTATCAGAACGAACTTCCATTGGCACTTGATATGTAGCACCACCTACCCGGCGAGCCTTAACTTCTACTAGAGGAGTGGCGTTACGAATCGCTCTTTCAAATGTTTCAAGAGGATCAGAACCAGTACGCTCCTCTATAGTTTTCAGGGCATCATAAACAATTCGGGCAGCGAGTGACTTCTTACCATGGCGCATGACCCGCCGCATCATCATGCTAACGAGGCGACTGTTATAGACTGAATCAGGTGGAACGGGGCGCTTTTGAACAACAGCACGACGAGACATACTTAAGCCCTTAAACTATATAGTTGCAACTGTTATGCTTCCGAGTCTTTTATTTACCTTATGTTTAGGATTGCTCCTGATATGCTATTTTTAGTAGGACGACTGAGCTATGCCTAAAGTCACTGTTTTGACTGTTTATTTGAGGGTAGCAGCGGTCTCCAAAGTACTAATATGCTTCATCAGAGCATTAACGATCATAGCACGCTTGTTAGCAACTTGAATTGGCTCGCCTATTGACTAACAATTGTCAAGCTCAAGGCGAGCTTATGACTGCTTCGGTCGTTTAGTCCCATACTTTGAGCGCCCCTGACGACGGTCCTTAACTCCAGCCGTGTCTAGAGTGCCACGAATAATGTGATATCGCACTCCCGGCAAATCCTTTACCCGACCGCCACGAATCATGACGACTGAGTGTTCTTGCAAGTTATGACCAATACCTGGAATGTATGCTGTGACCTCGAACCCAGAAGTAAGACGGACCCTTGCTACCTTCCGAAGAGCCGAGTTAGGCTTCTTCGGCGTAGTAGTATAAACTCTCGTGCAGACACCCCGCCGCTGAGGGCACTGCTTCAAAGCTGGTGATTTTGTCTTCTGACTTGCTATCTGACGCTGATTGCGAATGAGCTGCTGTATAGTTGGCATGAGTTACAGCGCGTAATGCTTCGTGCTGCTCTAATTTTGACAAGTTCTAAGTTTAGCAATTATGCTCTTCCCATGTCAAGCTATCACAGCTGCTAAGGAGTGAGAAAAAGAGTTGCCACAGCCACAAACCTGCTCTGCATCTGGGTTGTGGAAGCGGAACCCACCCCCCATCAGATCCTCTGAATAATCAAGTGTAAGATTGTTAATGTAATTCCAGCTCTGGGCATCAACCACTATGGAGATGCCCATGCTGTTATACGCGCGATCACCAAGTTCGGTTGCTACGTCAAATCTCATATCATAAAATAAGCCAGAGCAGCCACCAACTAAAACCCGCAGCCTAAATAGCACATTATTATTATTTGGCTGACGCTGCTTTGACAACAACCGTTTAATTTCGCTGGCAGCTGCGGGAGTGATTTGAATCATTTTTACTTAGTGCGGGCGTAATCATCTTGAAACCGAACAATATCATCTTCTCCTAAGTATTCCCCATTTTGCACTTCAATTAAAACTAAAGGAATAACACCAGGATTCTCTAGACGGTGATTTGTGCATTGAGGTACATAGGTAGACTGGTTATTAGTGAGCATAACTTCTTGCTCCCCACAAGTGACTCTGGCAGTACCAGATACAACAATCCAGTGTTCGCTTCGGTGGTGGTGCATCTGTAAACTTAAGCGGTGTCCAGGCTTCACCTCAATTCGCTTAATTTTATATCCCCGCCCTTCCTCCAAAACAGTAAATGCGCCCCAAGGCCTCAGTTCAGTGGCAGCAATGCCTTTAGAAACTGAAGCTGGAGGTAGAGGAAGTGTAGCTGTGTGGATATTTTCCTGAAGCTGAGACATCGTCATTATCTCTCCTTAGATACCAAATAGCCTCTTCTTGTTAAGCAACTTAAAGACAGTGGGCACGTAAGTATTCGACCGTAGAAACTGGCTAATAAGAGTGAACTCTTGCCAAAGATAACAGACCTACCCCACCTACTGTCATCTGCAAAGTACACATTACGTTATCTTCATCAATTCTTCATATGTAAAGATATTGGTTTTACTGAAGCTTAAATTTGGTAAGCGAGTGATGCCTTAAGCTGGGCTTTTCGATCACTTCATTTCCTCAAGAAAAACTCCTAATCCATTGTGGACCCGTGCAGCTGTACTAGATGAGCGGTCCAGAAGTCTACCGCCTAAGTAAAGGCTAGTGGAGCTACCACCATCAAGATTAAGAGCATCAACACATCCCATCTGCTGGAGCAGCAAAGCAAGTTCTGCTAAGGTAGGACCGACTCCTCCAATACGGTTATGGACTGCGGCAATTAAAAGAGTGCCAGGTGCTGCTAATGTGCAAATGGCACTGCGTGGGGCTGTTTCTTTAATGAAGGCGTTACTAAAGTGTTCTGCTTTGGCATCAAGTACAATTTGCTGGTTTTGGATTAAGAGTGGTCCAGCCCCAAGAACTTGGGAATAGGGAGCAAAGTCAGATGGTGTTGTGGTATCTAGACTAACACCAGTGCCAATCGGTAGGGACTGAGCTACAGCACTGCGATCACGGATGACTAGCAAGTAACCATTAGGTGGAATGGGAAAAGTCGCTTGACCTGCTGCACCTCCTGCAAACTGAGCGGTGACTTGTTGATGTTCAACCACAATAATGATTTCATTGTCGTTAAGAGGGGTGTAAGTAGGACCCCAGTCAGAATTGTAGCGAGCGATACCCGCCTCGATATAGCCACTGTTAAGAGCTAGAATCGGTAAGCTCTCTCCCAAAGAAGTTGTTAAGGTTTCTTGAAGGCTAAGACGACCAATTTTTACTTGTCCAAACTCATTCCAAGCGATCGCGCCTCTGTTAAGAATCGGACTTGACAACCACCGACCATCACGCCGAATTGCTCCCAAAGGTAACTGTTCGTGACGGTTAAAAAAGCCACCATTGATTGCAGCAGCAGCTCCATACAGTTGAGCGGTTCGGATGAGGGGAGCAGTACCTATAAGGGTATTAGGGTTGCTCCAAATGGGCCTGATCTTTAGCCCAGGGGCAAAAAGATTGATTTCTAACCACACAACCGGAAAGCGAGAACTGTCTAAATTCACAAGTTGCTGTCGCCAGCGTAACCCTGGTGCCCAAAGAATATCTCGTAAAGGCGGTGCATCCAGTCGAAAATCGATGGCTATCTGATTGGGATTAGGCAAGGTTGTAATGTGAGGCACAAAGCCATCGGGAACATCCACTTGAAGAATGGTTTGAGACTGAGTGGCTTTGATGTTGAGAGTGGAGATTAGGGGAGGTGGGGAACTCGGGGTCCCCACGGAGGAGCCAGCGCCGTGCGGGGGTTCCCCCCGTTGAGGCGACTGGCGTGAGCCAGCGCCTTGGGCGGGTTCCCCGACTTGAGGAGCCTGCCGCGTGCGGAGGTTCCCTCCGTTGAGAAGGGAGCGCGTTGCGGAGCCAGTCGCCAGAGCCGGGTCCCCCGGCGTTAAGCGTTCTGGCGTTGGGGTTCCCCCCGTTGTAGCGACTCCCGTCGGACTGGTGTGCGACTGGCGTTGGGGATTAGGGGTAGTAGGGGGAGGTTGTTTAAGGGTGGCATCAATTGTAATTTTCCAGGTTTGAGTAGGGGAGATAAGAGGCAGAGGGGCAGGAAGCAAGGATACAGGGATGCTCTTTCCCACCTGCCCCCCCAGCTCCCCTACCTCATACTGTTGTGTGACCTGCCAGGGGGTAGGGCGATCTAGATTGATGACAATGCGTTCGCCCCAAGACTGTAACGAATGTTGAATCGCTTCCACTCTAGCCACTGGTGTAGTAATTGAGAGTGTGTTGCCAAGGACCTTGATTTGCCAACCCTCCATTTGGGCTAATTCTGTCACATCTAGATAGCGATATCCTCCGGTAAGCCAACTACCCAAAGCTAGTAGTGTAGATGGTGAAAACCATTGCACTGGTTGTTCGGCAGCATTTTCTGTATTTAATAACTCAACTCCTAATAGCTGCGTAATGGCTGCATCACTAATACTGGTATGGACTTTACCTTGAGTATCTGTTTGCCACTGACTCCAGGCAGCAGCCCAGGTCTGACCGTTTAAGGAAATTTGATTACCAAAGGAGAGGGGAAGGTGGGGGGAGAGGAGAGCGGGGGAAGCGGGGGGAGCTGGGGAAGCTGGGGGAGCTGGGGGAGCAAAAGAATATAGGGATGTTATCAATAGGGGCAAGATAATTTTTGCTTTTGGCAAATTGGGGATAAATTTCATTAAGATGTTAAGAATCAATGACTTACCTTGCGGGGCGTAACGTCATAATTAATGGTAGTAGTCTGAGGGCACAGAGCTTTGCCTAGTGTTGAGCAAATTGAAAGGCTTGGGTTGAGCCAGATAGTGGCAACAGGGTTGTCAGTGAAAACTTGGAAAAGTTTCTCAGTTGGGTGAAGTCTTAAGACCTTCGATTTCACTAAGCAGGTAACCTGGAGCAGGTCTCTTAGCGTGGCAGTTAGGAATTGTTAAGCCTGAAGGTTCGTATAACCTTAGCTGTAGAGCTTCAGAACAGCGGCAGATTCAGCAGCAGGCAGTTTAGATTTAACGGCTTGGTAGTTTTTATCTCCTTAGAGCAATGGTGAATTTTGGCTGTTTTGCCAATGCAGTTATTGGTAGGGCTAACTGCAATTAATATTTTTGACGCACAACTTAGGATCAGCCTATGGATAACAATCATGTGAATCGTGACCAACAAATGCATCCGGATACAACCTCGGGTTCAGGTCATACAGAGTCCTTGAGTCCTTACATAGGACCAAAGTGGTTGGTAGAGGAGCGAGATGCTTGTGGGGTTGGCTTCATTGCCAACTGTGAAAACCATGCTAGCCACGAACTGGTTGAGAAAGCTCTAGCTGCTCTTACCTGTCTAGAGCATCGAGGCGGCTGTAGTGCCGATCGCGATTCTGGAGATGGAGCTGGTTTAATGACCGCAATCCCCTGGGAGCTGTTAGGTCAGTGGTTTGCAGAACAAAGGCAAAGGAAAGGCATGCCACATATCCAACAAGTAGGAGTGGGTATGGTGTTCTTGCCTCAAGACCTACAGGTGGCAACTGAAGCTCGCCAAATTATAGAAAAAGTATTGACTGAGGCAGATCTAACTGTACTGGGCTGGCGAGTAGTGCCAGTGCAAGCAGATACACTAGGCATCCAGGCGAGAGAAAATCAGCCCCAGATTGAGCAGATCATCGTGCAATCTCAACGCATAGGGGATGAACTAGAGCGTCAACTCTATATAGTTCGCCGTAGAATTAATAAGGCTTTACAGAAACAGATTAATCTGCTGAGATGGGCTGAGGATCTATACATTTGCTCATTTTCTAACCGCACGATTGTCTATAAAGGCATGGTGCGTTCAGCAGTGCTAGGAGACTTTTATACAGATTTAAAAAATCCACTGTACAAGAGTGCTTTTGCCTTGTACCATCGGCGGTTTAGCACTAACACGTTACCCAAATGGCCTCTAGCTCAACCCATGCGTCTATTAGGACACAATGGCGAAATCAACACCTTGCTGGGCAACATCAACTGGATGATGGCGCGAGAGGCAGACCTGAATCACAGTGTTTGGAAAGACCAGTTAGATGACCTAAAGCCAGTGGTACATCTAGACAATAGTGACTCAGCTACCCTAGATAATGTCTTGGAACTGCTGGTACGCTCTGGTAGAAGTCCGTTGGAAGCGTTAATGATTATGGTGCCAGAAGCGTATCAGAATCAGCCAGCTTTAGAAAAATATCCTGAGATTGCCGACTTCTACGAGTATTACAGTGGTATTCAAGAGCCCTGGGATGGACCAGCCCTACTCGTGTTTAGTGATGGTAAGAAAGTAGGTGCAACCCTAGATCGAAATGGACTGCGCCCAGCTCGCTATTGCCTGACTTATGATGGTTATATCATAGTGGCTTCGGAAGCGGGTGTTGTTAACCTGCCGGAAACAGAAATTGTGGAAAAGGGGCGACTGGGACCAGGGCAAATGATTGCTGTGGATCTGGAAACCCATGAAGTACTAAAAAATTGGGAGATTAAGCAGCGCATCGCTCAGGAAAAACCTTATGGCGAATGGTTGAGAACCCACCGCTACGAGGTTCACCGACTGAAACCGTCAGTCCTGACTCCACAACTGGAAAAGCAAGACTTGTTACAGCTCTCTATCGCTTTTGGCTATACCACAGAAGATGTGGAAATGGTGATTCAGCCAATGGCAAGCGATGGGAAAGAGGCAACTTTCTGCATGGGAGATGACATTCCCTTAGCAGTGCTATCTGAACGTCCGCATCTTCTCTATGACTACTTTAAGCAGCGCTTTGCTCAGGTGACAAATCCGCCAATTGACCCCCTGCGCGAGAGCCTAGTTATGTCCTTGAAGATGGTACTGGGTGAGCGAGGAAATCTATTGGAGGCAAAACCGGAGGATGCGAAAAGAATCCAGTTAGAGTCCCCGATCCTGAATGAGGCTGAGTTAGCAGCTCTCAAAGACTCAGGATTTGAGGCAGCAGAGCTATCTACACTATTTGCTATTGCCTCTGGACCAATTGGTCTAGAAGCCGCAGTCCGTCAACTGTGCATTCAAGCAGCTAATGCCGTGCGGGCAGGGAAAAAGCTCCTGATTTTAAGTGATCGCCTCAATCAGCATGGTGAATCAGCGCAAATAAGTGCTGAATTTACCTATATCCCACCTTTATTAGCAGTAGGTGCCGTACACCACCACCTGATTCGCCAGGGTTTGCGGATGAAAGCAGATCTGATTGTCGATACTGCTCAGTGTTGGAGTACGCACCACTTTGCTTGCCTAATCGGTTATGGAGCCAGCGCGGTGCTCCCATATCTGGCTTTAGAAACGGTACGGCATTGGTGGTCTGACCCTAAAACCCAACAATTTATGGAGCGGGGAAAAATCCCCTCTATTACCCTAGAGAAGGCACTCTTAAACTATCGCAAGGCAATAGAGGCAGGCATATTAAAGATCTTGTCGAAAATGGGGATATCGCTGCTTTCTAGCTATCATGGGGCTCAAATATTTGAGGCCATAGGTATTGGTCGGAAGTTGTTAGACTTGGGATTCTATGGCACAACCTCGCGAGTTGGTGGTTTGAGCATCAGCGAACTGGCAATGGAAGTTCTATCGTTCCACCAACGTGCCTTCCCTGAATTGACGATTAAAAAGCTAGAAAACTTCGGCTTCATTCAGTACCGTCCAGGGGGCGAGTACCACATGAACAGCCCTGAGCTAGCAAAGGCACTACATAAAGCTGTAGCAGACCAGAAATACGATCACTACGAAACTTACAAACGCTACCTAGAGGGAAGACCAGTGACCGCACTACGCGATCTGCTGGAATTTGAATCAGATCGCCCAGCAGTTCCTTTAGAAGAGGTAGAGCCAGTCACAGAGATTGTCAAGCGATTTGCCACAGGCGGGATGTCGTTAGGAGCGCTGTCACC
>JAFASY010000232.1 GCA_019244235.1 Chroococcidiopsidaceae cyanobacterium CP_BM_ER_R8_30 | reverse complement strand
CTGTTACGACAGTGACTACGAATGACTGATTGTCGAGGAGGCTTTTGAATCGAGTTTATAGATTCAGGATGAACAGGATATGAGATGATGTACAAGAATTGAGTTAACCCTCTTGACAATCCACATGACTGTGATGTGGAGCTATGTGGGGAAAAAGAGTAATCCTAGATGGTTGTGGCATGCAATTGACCGTCGGACTGGTCAACTATTAGCTTATGTATTTGGTCGTCGAAAAGATTAAGTCTTTCTCCAACTTAAGAAGCTACAAAATGCAGTGGACTCGTGATGGAGCCCATAATATATTACAAATTAGAGGAATGATTACTAGCAATGAATGGGATAAGAATTGGCAAAGACCTATTCTATCTGCACTAGTAGGAGCAGTAAAACCTGCATAATGGCTGTAAATTATTTACGCTTCCTGTCGGCGCTCCACTTGGCATGGAAGAGATCGGTGAGTGCAAGCTGAAGGAAGAGGTCACGCATCGGCGCTGGGTACAGCACATTTGCGTCAAGGAGCGCAGTGTAGTAACTCCTCATTGCCGAACATAGCCCATGTCCTCTGCCTGTGCCTCAGCAACTAGTTGATCGAGAATGGCTTCCCGTTCTGTGTCAATTGTGGCTTTGTAGGTCATCAAGTCTTCCATGCGGATGCGTCGGTGCTTACCAACCTTGCGGCAGGGAATTTGCCCCTGCTCAAGAAGCTTGATTAGGAATGGGCGAGAGACATTTAGAACAGATGCCGCCTCGATCGTGGAGAGTTCTGCAACAGGTTTGATGTCCGCTGCGGATTTGATTGAAAAGGTTTGTTGGGTAAGAGTTTTAGGGGATTTTCCGTATCAGATGGGAGATAACGCGATGGATGTCTGAAAATTTGGCTCTTTGCTGATTTTGGTGAAGTTGTGGACGATCGCTCATTCAGTGGAGGTGGATGCTGAGTTTTAGGCTACCTCAGAAACTCCAGTTGATGGAATTTGCAGTCAGATCATCAAAATCAGAAAAGAGCCAAATTAGTGATGGGGCGGTTCATCAATCGCTATGAGTTTAAACGAGCAATTTAGAGATGAACAACAAATCGACAACATTAGCAGAAATTTTGGTGAATGGTGCTGATTGCTACGAGGGTGGATGCCAGCCGACAGAGAGCCAAGCCTGTCGAACAGCGACGGCATAAGCATTGTTCAGTTGTAGGGCGATGACAGTTGCTCGACCACAAGCTGTTTTACCACTAATCGAGGCTCCATCTTTGCTCCAGGCAAAGTGCCGTCCCCACTTCTGAGTCCGAGGATTGAAGAGGCGAACCTGTCGAGCACTGACCGGATCTTGCCCATGCGTTTGAGTGCCTTTATAGCTATTACACAAACGGCAAGAAAGCCAAAGATTATCTTCATCGTCTGTTCCGCCAACGGCTTTGGGGATAATGTGCTCAATTTCTAAAGCACCCAAGACATACTTTTGAAGGCTACGACAATAGCCACACTGGTTATTCGCCTGTGTGCGAACTCTAGTGCGAATCTCTTCAGGAATATAGCTGGAACTCACTCGCTCAATGGCGGCATCAATCCACGACGAACGGCTTCACTCAAAGCGGTTGCCTTGCGCAACAATCCTTCTTGGTAAGTCTGCATGAGAGCCTGTAATTCATATTGCTCCGTATCAGTCAAGATTCCCGCTTGCTGCTTATCGAGCAGCTCGCTTAACGCCTCGTCCTCCTCCGGCTCCATTTGAAGCTGAGTGAGGTGCAACACTTGCTCATCGGGAAGCGCTGAAATCGGTGCCAGCGCTGCTGCTTTCGCACTCGTGAACGGAATGGAGGAGTGAATGGCGTTGACAAGCACAGTGGCAACATCTCGATTGGCTAATCGTGCAAATCGCTCAGCCTGCTCATACAGCTCATCTGAGAGGGTTATGGTGATCTGAGTCGTCATCGCCAGCTCAACTATTAATTTATTGTGATTCTGCATCTTTGTTTTATTTTAAGCAGAATCTGTCTGGTCATTGAGAGGATGTTTGGAAAGTATAGACTTTAACCCAGTACATTAGCAATTGTGTCGAATAACGCGAAGAAGGGGTTCTTCCCATGTTTTGATACTGGTGGCGAAACATTGCTTAACATACTGATTGAGCCATGAGCTTGGCAAACTGCGAAGTTCGCGTGGTGGTTTGTGGCACTCCAGATAACCAGTGGAAGATGCGCATGAACTACCCCACCGCAAGGCGGATGGGGTTTCCAACTTCAATGGGAATTGCATCTAACAAAACCGAAGTTTTGCCAGGTTGACTTACATTCCCTCCATTGGCTGTAGACCTAGTTCCTAAGTCCAATATCCGCAAAGCCTCGTCTCTAATATTGATAGCAGCGTTGACATCTCTATCATGATGGGTCTGGCATTTATTGCAAGTCCAAGACCTAATGTCTAATGGCAGACTATCAACTTTGTTGAGGCACAGGTTGCATGTTTTGGAAGAAGCAAAAAACCTATCAACTTCTATGTAGGTTTTTCCTGACCACTCGGCTTTGTACTTGAGCATGGTACAGAATTGTCCCCAACCACAATCACTAATTGCTTTAGCTAAATTGTGGTTCTTGACCATGTTCTTCACTGCGAGATTTTCTACAGCAATCACTTGGTTTTCGTTGACTATCTTGCGGGATAGCTTGTGCAGAAAATCTTCTCTAACTCTAGATATCTTAGAATGTACTCTGGCTACCAGCCTTCGTTGCTTACGTCTACTGTTACTACCTTTCTGTTTACGAGCCAGACTCTGCTGTTTCTTTTTGAGGTTCTTGGCATGGCGGTTTGTGTGCCTAGGGTTATCAAACTTACCACCATCACTGGTTATGCAAAAGTGAGTCAAGCCTAAATCAATCCCAACTGCTAACCAGTCTGTAGAGCTTGCTGGAATAGCTTTTCTATCATCAACTATGATAGAAGCGTAGTACTTACCATCAGTATTTTGAGAAATAGTAGTAGTGATAAATTGCCCAACTACCTCTCTATCCTGTCGGCAGTAAATACTCCCTACTTTCCCAGGCAGCTTGATATAGTCTCCTTCTAACTTAACCTTTTGAGGATAAGTTATAGATTGTCTACCATGCTTGGACTTGAACTTAGGTAGACCCGCTCTCTTATCAAAGAAGTTTTTGTAGGCAGTAGACAAGTTTAGAGCTACATACTGCAAGCACTGAGAGTAAGCATCTGTGAGCCAAGGATACTCCTTCTTAAGAGATGGTAGCAATCCCTGAATAGCACCTCTTGCTAAGCCTTTTCCAGTAGCCTTATATGTTTCCTGACACAGGTTCAAAGAGTAGTTCCAATACCAACGACAGCAACCGAAGCTCTTGGCTAAGGCTATCTGTTGCTCTGGAGTTGGGTACAGTCTGAACTTGTAGGCTCGGTACATTATCATCACTAAACTTCACTGATAACAGTGTAACATAGATTAGAAGAAAATAAGGATGCTTCGCAGTTTGTTTTCTGGTTGCTATCCATCCCCACCGTTGAGACGCATGGGGAATTCCGCAACATTTAGGTTAACAATCAGCGCTCTAGCTCCTTCGGTTGCATAACCTTTTCCCCATGCCGCTTTTCGCAACCGATATCCAAGTTCAATATCAGTTGGATTAGCTAATGCCGGATTGAAATAAGATGCCTCAACGGCTGGTCTAAAGAAGAACCAGCCAATAAACTCTTGACTCGACTTTTCCATCGCTGCCCAGACTCCATAACCCTCATATTTTTCATAATATGTCAAAAATTTCGGGAGAATCTGGGTTTGAATCACTGTGTAATCTGGTGGCTGACCTGCCTGTGATGTGAACCGGATAACCTCTGGGTCGCTGTCTAGTTCAAACAAGTTTCCTGCGTCTTCGTTTGTGAATTGCCGTAGAATCAAGCGTTCCGTTTCCAAGAAAATCCTCATTTTTTTACTAGTTCTGGCTGTTGCAACTGCTGCTGTTCTTCATCAGGCAACCCGTAAATTGATCTATACAGTTTCACGTACTCCTTAGCGGACTTCTCCCAGCTAAAGTTCTGGCTCATGCCCCGCTGCTGTAACGCCTGCCAGTCTTGCTTGTAATGGTAGCCTTCCCAAGCTCGAACCATACAGGTGTATAAATCTAGCGGTTCATAACGGTCGAAGCAGTAGCCTGTACCTGTATGCTCTACCGGGTCATGAGGAGAAACAGTATCAACGAGTCCGCCTGTCCTTCTCACAAGCGGTACTGAGCCATAGCGCAGAGCTAACATTTGGCTGATGCCACAAGGTTCAAACCGACTGGGCATTAAGAAGGCATCACTACCAGCATAGATGCGTCGAGATAGAGCGTCGTTGTAGAGGAGGTAAACTGCCAATCGCCCAGGAAATCGGGATGCCATCTGCCACATCTGAGTTTCATAGTAGCGATCGCCTGTACCCAGTAGCACGAATTGAGCATCTGTATAAGACAAGAACCGATCCATAGTCTGTAATACCAGGTCAAGGCCTTTTTGTTCGACTAGCCTGCTCACCATGCCAATCAAGAATGCCTTCGAGTTAACTTCTAAACCCACTTCTTCTTGTAGGGCAATCTTGTTGTCTTTTCTGGGCTCTAGATTCTCAACAGAGAAGTTTTGAGCGATCTGCTTATCATTGGCTGGATTATAGACCTCTGTATCGATACCGTTGACAATACCGGATAACTTACCACTGATGAAGGACAGCAAGCCTTCTAGGGTTTCACCATAAGCAGCTGTCTGAATCTGCTTGGCATAGGTGGGGGAAACAGTGTTAACGCGGTCAGCATACTGGACGGCAGCCGCCATAACGTTGTGTCCCTGCATATACCAGGGACACCAGGTTATTCGCTCCAAGTACCAACGCCACGGTCCTTGGTAGGCGAGGTTGTGAATCGTAAAGACGGTGCTGATATCGGGAGATTGGTGCATCCACACCGGGATCATGCCCGTGTGCCAGTCATGGCAGTGAACAATCTCTGGCTTCCAGTAGTTCCAGCAAAACTCTGCTGCTCCATTGGCAAACAGGGTGAAGCGCCATTCTTCATCCTCCCCATAGTAGATGCGCCGGGGTAAGAAGGCAGGATGACCAAATAGGTAGAGAGGAACATCAGTACCAGGCAAGACAGTTTCAAAGGCTGCGAATGACTGAAACATCGCATAACCGTGCCAGATTGGTTCTGAGGGAATCTTCATCTTGTCTGGTAGGAAGCCATAGTAGGGCAAGAAGATCCGCACATCATGTCCCATTTCTCTTAGTATTTTTGGCAGAGCGCCAACAACGTCACCCATGCCCCCGACTTTAGCAATGGGTGCTGCTTCTGCTGCAACAAATAGAATCCGCATATAATTTGCGTTCCCGAAAGATGCTCATCTCCAGGTAAATCATACCTGTAGGGGAGCGACTTTACATAGTTTAGCCCCGCTGAATCTCCGCAAAGATCTCAGCCAAAATTTCTTGCGCTCCTTGCTGCCGCAATCGCTCTGCCAATTCAATCCCCAGTTTTTCTGCCTCAGTAGCATTGCCAGTCACAGTGTCTTTCACCAGTTTCTTGCCATCCACGCTGGCGACTAAGCCTGTTAAGGTCAACTGGTCTTCATGTAACTGAGTATTAACTCCTATAGGAACTTGACAACCGCCTTCCAGTGCTCGTAAAAAAGCCCGTTCAGCTAGAGTGCGATCGCGCGTTGGAGCATGTTGAATTGCCTGAATTAGAGACAAGACTTCTGTATCATCTGCCCGACATTCAATGCCTAAAGCTCCTTGTCCAACCGCATGGAGGGAAATTTCAGCTGGTAAAACTTGATGGATGCGATCGCTCATTCCCAACCGCTGTAGCCCAGCCACTGCTAGAACGATGGCATCGTACTCGCCAGCATCTAATTTTTGCAGCCTTGTATTCAGGTTTCCCCGGATATCTTTAAATGTCAGATGGGGGAAGTGGTGACGCAGCTGAGCTAGTCTTCGTAGGGAAGATGTCCCCACTACTGCACCAGCTTCAAGCGTATCAATTTGCTTATCTCGGTGCTGAGAACGCACTACCAGAGCGTCCGCAGGATCTTCGCGTTCCGTGACGGCTCCCAGCACTAATCCTTCCGGTAATCTTGTGGGTAGATCCTTCAGGGAATGAACTGCAAAGTCAATCTCATGGTTGAGCATCGCTACTTCGAGTTCTTTGGTAAATAGATCCTTTTCGCCAATCTTGGCAAGGGCAACATCCAGGATCTTGTCGCCCTGAGTACTCATTGTCTGAACTTCAAATGTGCGATCTGGGAAACATTTCTGGAGTTGTTCCTGTACCCAGTAAGTCTGAACGAGAGCTAACTGGCTTTTACGAGAACCGATGCGAATCGTGCGGGAAGGACTGGAAACAGTTGATGCAGCGTTAGAGGACATATATGCAGCGTGCCCGGAAGCCATAATGGTCACTCGATCTAGACTACCAAATAAAGGCTAAAGGCTGAAGACTAAATTCCTAAAAGCTCTTTAGAGAATATCTGTAGAATGGCGCATCACATTTGTTCCAGCTCCTTACCTTTAGTTTCCCTAATGAAAAAGGCAACGAAAAAGATAGAGATAGCTGCTGCCAACGTATAAATCCCGTAGGCAGTACCTAGACCGAAATATTTGAGCAAAGGTGGGAATGTTGTCGAAACGGCAAAATTCGCGATCCATTGGACTGCGGCAGCAACCGCCAGCGCCGCTGCTCGAATCTTATTATTAAACATTTCTCCCAACAGCACCCAGACCACTGGTCCCCAAGAAAACCCATAGCAAAACACATAAATATTGGCAGCTAAAAGAGCAACGATGCCTGCAGTACCATTGAGGGTAGGGTTGCCAGCAGCATCTAGATGAGCACCGCCAAAAGTCGTAGCCAATGTGCCTAAAGTTATGGTCATACCAATCGACCCTAGAAGGAGCAGCGGCTTACGACCAAATTTATCAACGAATGCGATCGCAACAAATGTTGTCACAATGTTGACGACTCCGGTGATCGCGGTAATCGTGAGCGAATTTTTTTCCGAGAATCCGACAGCCCGCCATAAAACACTGCTGTAGTAGAAGATGACATTGATCCCCACCAACTGTTGAAATACAGACAACCCAATTCCCACCCACACAATTGGAAGGAGTCTGCCGCTTCTTCCCAGGAGATCGGATAACTTGGCCTTATGTTCTCGCATCACTGTCTGTCGAATCTCCGCGACTTTCGCTCGGACATCCCCTCCTAAAATTTTGCCTAGAATCGCCGTAGCTTCTGACTCTCGATGCTGGGCAACTAAATAGCGGGGAGATTCGGGAATCATCAAAGCGCCAATCCCGTAGAGTACAGCTGGAGGAACTTCCGTCAAAAACATCCAGCGCCAGCCAGGGATGCCAAACCAAAAAGCTGACGCGGCTGAACCTGCTGCCACAGCAATAAAGTAGTCACTCAAAAGAGCAATGAAAATACCAACGACAATCGCTAATTGTTGGAGAGAACCTAACCGTCCCCTGAGGTGAGCTGGGGCTACCTCCGCAATGTAAGCAGGTGCAATCACACTAGCAGCTCCAATTGCAACACCACCTAAGAACCGCCAACCGATGAAATCCCAGGTGTTAAAAGCAAACCCAGAGCCGATGCCGCTAATCACAAATAATCCCGAAGCCACTACCATCACCTTGACACGGCCAAAACGGTCAGCAAGCGGACCTGAATAAAAAGCTCCCAATGCAGAACCGAGTAACGCTAGAGACACAGCCAAGCCAGTTAGCCAACTAGAGATGTTAAAAGCTTTGGAGAGAGCTACAACTGCGCCGTTAACAACAGCAGTATCAAAGCCGAATAAAAAGCCGCCAAGGGCAGCAGTGGTGGCAATTAAGACAACATAGGGGGTATTGGGTTTATGAGTTATTGATGTATTTTGAGAAGACATGATATGTTGCTGGTCTGGGCTGTTAGAATTTTTTGCTAAATTTTAATGTTCTAATTCTATTAATAGGAAAGTATTAATAGGAAAGTAACCTCAAAGACATAGCAGCGATACGTCGTTGGAAAGACGCAATCGCATTGCTCCTTCCTTAGCGTTGTAGGGGTTAAAAACACACGCTTGATTTGGTGATGAGCAAGGAGCAATCCATAACATACGAGCGTGGAGTAGTTATATAGGAGTTAGAAAGATTATGGACAGTTCGTTAACCCGACCTCTAGCTGTCGTGACGGGTGCCTCAAACGGCATCGGTTACGAACTCGCCAAACAATTTGCTCAGAAGGGCTTTGATCTCCTTGTCACAGCCACTGGACCGAGTATCGATGAAGCTGCTCAAGCCTTTAAGGAGCTGGGTGCAAAGGTTGAGACGGTACAGGCCGATCTTGCCACTTATGATGGCGTCGAGACGCTTTACAACCAGATTAAGGCAACTAATAGACCAGTAGATGCGATCGCAATCAACGCGGGTGTTGGCGTCGGCGGTGACTTTGCACGTGAGACTGACCTACAGGACGAGCTAAATCTCATCAACCTGAATGTTGTGTCTTCTGTACATCTTGCCAAGCGGGTTGTGAAGGATATGGTTGAGCGTGGCAAGGGTCGAATTCTCTTTACTTCGTCCATTGCAGCCATAATGCCTGGTCCATTTGAGGCAGTTTATTCAGCCTCTAAGGCATTCATACACTCCTTCTCGCAGGGGTTGCGTAACGAGTTAAAGGATTCTGGCGTAACTGTTACTGCACTCATGCCTGGACCAACAGATACCAACTTCTTCCACCGTGCAGGTATGGATGACACTAACATTGGTGCAGGTCAAAAGGATGATCCAGCTGAAGTTGCCAAGCAGGGTTTTGAGGCTCTCATGGCAGGTAAAGATGATATCATTGCAGGCTCACTCAAGACGAAGCTTATGGGCAACGTAAGCAAGGTTTTGCCTGATACTGTCAAGGCTGAAGCACACCGCCAGCTGAGTGAGCCAGGATCGGCTAACAAGTGAT
>JAFASY010000170.1 GCA_019244235.1 Chroococcidiopsidaceae cyanobacterium CP_BM_ER_R8_30 | reverse complement strand
AAGTATGACGATTGGTGGTATTTTCTAGACCATCCAGAAGTTCCCCCCGATAATAATTTGGCTGAACGCTCATTAAGATTGGCTGTGACTAAACGCAAGGTCAGCGGCGGTTCACGCTCATTTGAAAGGTTTGGGGATACTGCCAGCCTGTTAACTGTTGTACAAACTTGTCGCACACAGCAAAGGTCTGTCATCGACTTTTTCGCTTCAGCATTACGCGCACATGTTGGTCATGAAATTGCTTATCCTTCCCTTATTCCTTTTTCTGCCACCTGAATCCTTACAAGGATTCTACTCTTGCTTACAACTCATCAGAGAGACAACACAACTAATGCGTTAGGTTCAGGTTGAGCATGAGCGTACCGTAGTGACTTACCTGGTTGGTATCATACCAACCTCTTGCTTCTCGTTTCACCTCCCCATAACACCTATTGAGCCTTATCAGATAACAGTGCGGGTTAAATGGGCAAAAGTTGAGTTCGCTAATGAAATTTCTCTTGAGGGCTCAGTCAAGCAGGCAGCAATTGCCACTTGTTTTTTTCCCCACTAGATGGGTGGGTCTATGTCTTTTGTGTCTGAGTTTGCTTTCTGCCTGCGCGGCTTCCAGTGCTAAGACAAAGCGATCGGCAGATCGGATGCAACAGGCTGTACCAGTCACTATTGTCACTGTGGGTCAAAAAGCGATTCCGGTCCAACTCCAGGCAATTGGGAACGTACAAGCTTACTACACCGTCACAGTCAGACCTCAGGTGACTGGAACGATCACAGGTGTCTATTTCCGACAAGGTCAGGATGTGAAAAAAGGGCAACTTCTATATACCATTGATGACCGCCCTCTAAGAGCTTCGCTACAGCAAACAATAGCTACCTTGGCTAAAGACCAAGCTCAGGTGCAACAGGCAATAGCCAACCAATTGAGAGACCAGGCACAGTTGCGGTACGCTGAAACGGAAGCTCGTAGCTATTCAGCCTTGGGAAATCAGGGTGCAATTAGCAAAGTGCAAGCCGAGCAGTACGTAACTAATGCGCAAGCGGCCAGAGCGACTGTTGTTGCCGATAAAGCCGCGGTGCAGAATGCTCAAGCTGCTGTGAATGCAGATAGAGCAGCAGTGCAAAATGCCCAAGTTCAACTGTCATACACCAAAATCTACTCACCGATAGACGGGAGAGCGGGGACTAGTATTGTTGACCAAGGTAACCTCGTTCAGGCGAATAACACGGCCCCATTAGTGACTATCGGTCAGGTCCGTCCGATTCAAGCAGTGTTCTCAGTGCCAGAACGAGAACTACCAGACATTAAAAAGTATTCGGCTACGAGTCAACTACCCCTACAGGCTGTGATTCCTAATAGCAATCAGCCTCCTGTGCCTGGTAACCTTTTAGCTGTCAACAACGTCGTTGATAACACTACTGGAACAATTCAACTCTTGGGTAACTTCGCCAACTCCGAAGAGCATCTGTGGCCGGGGCAATACGTGAATATTGTCATGACCCTGACAACAGAACCGAATGCGGTGGTTGTGCCTTCCCAAGCCGTTCAAGCCGGACAAAATGGCAACTATGTCTTTGTGGTTCAGCCCAATTTGACAGTGGAGTCTCGTACAGTTACCGTCAGCCGCACCGTTAATGGTCAATCTGTGATTGCCCAAGGGCTACAGCCAGGAGAAAAAGTGGTGACCGATGGTCAGTCTAATCTTGTCCCTGGAGCCAAGATTCAAGTCAAAACGGCCTTGCAACCGGGAGAAACCGCCTCATGAACCTGGCAGAAATCTTCATCCGCCGCCCGATCATGACTACTCTGGTCATGCTTGGCATTATCATCTTCGGTCTTATGAGCTATCGGCTGTTGCCGATCAGTGACCTGCCTACCGTTGATTACCCGACGATTCAGGTTTCTGCACAGCGACCCGGTGCCAGTCCTGAGACGATGGCAATGTCAGTAGCAAGACCCTTAGAAAAGCAGTTTGCTAGCATTGCTGGTTTGAGTTCTCTCAACTCCACCAGTGCCCTGGGGACCACTCAAATCACGCTGCAATTTGACCTCAGCCGTAATATCGATGCTGCGGCTCAAGACGTAGAAGCAGCAATTAACGCTGCTGCTGGTCAGATTCCATCAGACCTGCCCAACCCGCCCTCTTACACTAAGGTCAACCCAGCCGACCAGCCAATTCTTTACCTCTATCTCTATTCCCAGACCCTGCCGCTGTCAAAGGTGGACGAATATGCCGAAACCTTCATCGCGCAACGCCTGTCAATTATTAGTGGCGTTGCCCAAGTGCAGGTCTATGGCTCGCAGAAGAATGCTGTACGTGTCCAGCTAGATCCTCAGCAGTTAGCGACGCGCGGCATCGACCTCAACCAAGTCCAGACGGCCCTACAGCAGGGTAGCGTTAACTTATCCACAGGTTCGCTTTACGGCAATTACAAAAACTACACAATTCAGGCCAATGGACAACTGGAGGACGCTTCCGCCTATCGCTCGTTAATTGTTGCTTACCGTAATGGCGCTCCAGTCTATCTCAGTCAAATCGGTCGGGCGATTAATAGCGTCCAGAACGATCAGGTAGCAAGTTGGTACAACAACACCAGAGCGATCGTTCTGACCGTGCAGCGCCAGCCCGGCACCAATACAGTGGCGGTGGTGGATGCCATCGAACAACTGCTGCCCAAATTGCAGGGACAGATTCCGGCAGCCGTCGAAATCGGGACTCTGTATGATGCTTCTCAAGCCATCCGCGACTCAGTCAATGATGTCAGATTTACTTTATTACTGACTATTTTTCTCGTCATACTAGTCATCTTTTTATTCCTGCGCAATCTCTCTGCCACGATTATTCCCAGCTTGGCGCTGCCAGTGTCGCTGATTGCTACCTTCGCGGTGATGTACCTGCTGGGCTATTCTCTAGACAACCTCTCGCTGATGGCGCTGACACTCTCGGTTGGTTATGTCGTGGATGATGCTATCGTCATGCTGGAAAACATCGTCCGCCATATGGAGATGGGTGAAGGGCGTTTAGAAGCAGCGTTGAATGGCTCTAGGGAAATCAGCTTCACAATTTTGTCGATCACGCTGTCACTCGTGGCAGTATTTATCCCCATGCTGTTCATGAGCGGCATTTTGGGGCGGCTATTCCACGAATTTGCTGTAACGATCTCTGCTGCCATCCTAGTATCTGGTTTTGTCTCCTTAAGCCTGACTCCGATGCTGTGTAGTCGATTTGTGCGTCCACCTGCTCATGGGAATCAGCGAAATCGTCTTTACAATGCCTCAGAGCGCTTTTTTGATGCCCTCTTGCGTGCTTATGATTGGAGTCTGAGACTTGCTTTGAGATATCATCGCACGACGATGATTATTGCTGTTGCTTCCCTTCTGCTCACAGCATATCTGTTCGTCATCATTCCTAAGGGTCTCATTCCTAGCGAGGATACGGGACAACTCCAGGCAACAACTCAAGGGGCACAGGATATCTCTTTCGATGCCATGGTGCAGCACCAGCAAGCCTTAGCTGCCATCCTGCTGCAAGACCCCAATGTGGCGGCGATTAACTCTAACGTCGGTGCTGGATCGAGCATCGGCGGTGGCAGTACTAATGTGGCAGGTAACTCAGGGAGTTTTTTCATTCGGTTAAAGCCCAGATCCCAACGCTCCTTGGATGCTGATGAGGTGATCCAAGAGCTGCGCCC
>JAFASY010000098.1 GCA_019244235.1 Chroococcidiopsidaceae cyanobacterium CP_BM_ER_R8_30 | reverse complement strand
TTTGAACGATGTGACTGCTGGAAAGTACGGGCAACATCTCTACTTTTGGGACTGGGAGAAGCACAAAATCATTCAAAGCGTAGATTTAGGTGGGGATGGGTTGGTTCCATTAGAAGTTCGGTTCCATCACAATCCCGATAGCACTCATGGATTTGTAGGAGCTGCTCTTAGCAGCAACATCTGGCATTGGTATAAAAATGGTACGTGGCAGGTAGACAAAGTTATTGATGTGCCAACTGTTGATTTAGAGGGTTTCCCAATTCCATTGCCCTCTTTGATTACCGATATAATTGTGTCTTTAGATGATCGCTTCCTCTACTTCTCTAATTGGCTACATGGTGATATTCGCCAGTACGACATTAGCGATCCACAAAATCCTAAACAAACAGGAGAAGTTTGGGTTGGTGGATTGCTAGGCAAAAGTGGAGAAGTCAAAGGTCATAAGCTGATTGGCGGTCCTCAAATGCTGCAATTAAGCTTAGATGGAAAACGGCTCTATGTAACGAACTCATTGTTCAGCACGTGGGATGACCAGTTTTATCCTGATTTAGCCAAAGAGGGTTCTTATATGTTGCAAATTGATTGCAATACCGAAGGAGGATTGTCGATTAATCCAAATTTCTACGTTGATTTTGGTGCAGAACCAAACGGACCATCTCGCGCTCACGAGATGCGTTATCCCGGCGGCGACTGTACATCCGATATTTGGGTTTGAGTAGAATTCAGTTCAGCTAAATTCTTTTCCCAAGAGACTATTATTGATGAAAGCTTACCAGGTAGAATTAGTAAATCGCGATCGCTTCACCATAGAACTTCCTGAGAACCAGACGATTCTGGAAGCTTTGGAACAAGCAGGCATGCGCTTGCCAGTAGGTTGTCGATATGGTGCGTGCATCACTTGTGCTGCCAAGCTTATTCAAGGTGAGGTCGATCAGGCTCAACAGCGTTGCCTTAAACCTGCCCAACTAGCTGCGGGTTTTGTGCTGCTGTGCATCGCTTATCCTCGCTCCGACTGCCACTTGCAGGTAGGTAGGGAATGCCAAGCTCCCCTTTATATTAATCCCTTCAAAGGGTCTGAGAGCTTGCTCCCTAAAGCAATCAACGTTCAGGAAGCTATTGAGACACCGAAATCGTAAAGTGAGAGGAATAAAGCGGGTGATAAAGAAACAAAAGATATCGCTTAAGGCAGATCAATTTACAGAATCCGTCATTCGAGAAATGACGCGAGTGGCACTGCGTCATGGTGCTGTGAATCTAGCTCAAGGTTTTCCAGATTTTCCTTGTCCCCCTGAGCTGAAAAGGGCAGCATGTGAGGCAATCCAAGCAGACATCAATCAATACGCCATCACTTGGGGAGATCGCCTGTTTCGGGAAGCGATCGCTAAGAAGACAAGCTGGTATTTAAACTGGGATATTGACCCAGAAACGCAGATCACTGTCACCTGTGGAGCAACAGAGGCAATGGCTGCAACGATGCTAGCCACAGTCAACCCTGGCGAAGAAGTGATTGTCTTTGAACCTCATTACGAAAATTACGGTCCCGACGCAGTTTTAACCAGTGCGATTCCACGCTATGTGGCGCTGCATCCTCCTGACTGGACTTTTGATGTTGCTGAGTTACGTCAAGCTTTCAACTCAAATACCAAGGCTATTATTATCAATACTCCCCATAATCCGACAGGGAAAGTATTTACACGCAACGAATTGGCTGTGATTGCTGAACTCTGTCAGAAATGGGATGTGCTGGCTTTCACTGATGAGATTTATGAGCACATTCTTTATGACGGTGCTAAACATGTTGCTATGGCAACGCTACCGGGTATGGCAGAGCGGACAGTTACGATCAATGGTCTTTCCAAGACATATAGTGTCACAGGATGGCGAATTGGCCATATCATAGCCAGTGCAGAATTAACGGCCGCAATTCGCAAAGTGCATGATTTCCTCACCGTTGGTGCTCCGGCACCGCTCCAGCGAGCGGGTGTTGCTGCTCTGCAACTGCCAGTCACTTACTATGAAGAACTAGCTGCACTTTACCAAGAGAGACGAAATCTCATCACTCAGGCTTTAGATACAGCTGGTATTCAGTATTTTCTGCCTAGTGGGGCTTACTATGTATTTGCAGATATCTCCAAGTTTGGTTACCCAAACGATATCGAATTCACTCAACATCTGATAAAAAATATTGGTGTTGCTGTGGTTCCTGGCTCTAGCTTTTTCTGTCGCCCAGAAGATGGGCATCACTTCATCCGCTTCTGTTTTAGTAAAACCACCCAAACTATTGAGGCTGCTAGAGAGCGGTTGCTGAAGCTGCAAGCAACGCGACGCCTTACCAATCCAGTCTAGGAAAAAGGTGCTGACTTTTAGCACAGTTCCCAGTTAAACCGGAAAGAGCTTGCCTTTTTCAAATTATGTAATGATGTGCTTTATCAAAAAAGTGCATTGGAATATTACAATTGTAATAAAAAAAAATACGATATACCGCTTGACTTACCGCAGATTTTGTGGTAAAAATTACTTATGCGGACGTAAAAGTTAAGAAGGTGCCTTGACTGTTTTCTAGTCTGCACTTCTTCTTAGGGACTAGAATTAGATAGAACGTTCTATTTGAGGAGTCATGTATGACTGAAATTACTGCCACAACACAAAGCTCTCTCTCCTCAGTCAGTAAAGCAGGCCTGGAAGACCTGGCAGCTAAGGCCAAGACGAATCCCAATGTAGTGAGGTCGCTGAAGGTTAGGACCATCGCTGAAGGGCAATTCCGTAACCTGAACTATGTTCGTAATCTGCCAGCTCATGTGATTGATGAGCCGCCTGGACTATTGGGACAGGATACCGCTCCGAATCCTTCGGAAGCGGTGCTGGCAGCATTGGGTTCCTGTCTTTCAGTGGGCATTCATGCCAATGCTATTATGCGCGGAATTACGCTCACCAAATTGGAGCTAGAACTTGAAGGTGATATTAATATCACAGGCGTCTGGGGTATTGGCGACCTGTCTGAAAAACGCTTGGGATTCACCGACATCAGGGTCAAGGTTGACTTGGAGGGCAATGCCAGTCGCAAAGAATTAGATGATTTAGTAGCTCATTCCAATTTTTGGTCTCCTGTTGCCAACACGCTCCGTAACCCTGTAAACCTGAATGTTTCCCTAGCCTAGACATGGAGCTGAATACTTCCTTATGCAAGCGGTTCCAGCAACGCTCCCAGAACAAGCTCGGTTTCAAGAACCTTTGACGCTCGATCCAGCAATCACTAAACTGAAAGAGACGATCGCTATCAGTCTAACTCCCCACATTCAAGACATTGACTTAAAGGGTGAATATCCCCGCCACTTTATGCATCAAGTCGGGGCGTTGGGTGGATTTGGACAAGCGGTTGCTACTGAATTCGGGGGTTCTGGTAAAGGACTGAGAGCCGCCATTCAGGTCATTGAGGCTATTTCCCAGGAATGTCTTTGCACTGGCTTTATCACCTGGTGTCAAGTTGCCTGTACCTGGTATATGCAAAACAGCAATAACTCTTACCTGCAACAGCAGGTATTACCCAATGTTGCCACTGGGAAGGTCCTAGGCGGTACAGGCTTATCCAATCCGATGAAGCATTTTGCAGACATTGAAAAAATTGCCCTAGTGGCAGAGCAAGTCTCTGGTGGATATATTCTCAATGGTCTGTTACCCTGGGTTTCCAACATTGATGCCGGACATCCCTTTGGTATTGCTGCCAAGATTATCAATCGTGAAGACTACCTGATGGCGATTGTGTCTGACGATTTAGAAGGATTAACTTTACGACACAACGCCCACTTCATCGCTTTGGAAGGAAGCGGTACGTTTAGCTGTGTCTTTCGGGATGTATTCGTGCCTGATGAATTTGTGCTGGCAGCTCCTTGCAACGAGTATGTTGCGCGCATCCGTCCGGGTTTCATTCTGACTCAGGTAGGAATGGGTTTAGGATTGGTGACGGGCTGCATTGATTTGATGGAACAGTCCAACCAACGTTTAGGGCATGTGAATCAGTTTCTGAACGATCGGCCAGAAGAGATTGCGGCTGAGCTGGAAATGTTGCGCCAGAGAACCTATATGCTGGCAGATAAAATTAGTCACGACTCTCAATTGGTAGAACTGGATCTACTGAGGGAGATTATTCAGACTCGCATCGCAGCTTCTGAACTGTCCCTGCAAGCGGCAAATTCTGCCATGCTGCATGCCGGGGCAAGAGCATATTTGCACGGTTCAAAACCAGCAAGACGATTACGGGAAGCATATTTTGTGGCGATTGTTACCCCAGCTATCAAGCATTTGAAAAAGCTGCTGCACGATCTAAACGGGCAATCGCGGGTGAATGAATTGGCATAGGGAGGAGGCACAATCATGACCGCAAGATTAGAAAGTTCAGATGGAGTGTATGCTCTAGATTGCATGATTCACTGTGCTTGTGGGAAGAACCATTTACCACCTCAAATGCTCTCACAAGCGACTCCAGGACAACAACAACTGTGCAATAGCTTAATTGAATTGGCTGGCGGTCTGGAAGAAGCATTTGCCGCTGCATTCGGTCCCCATGCCACAGAGTTCTTTAGTCATGCCATTCCCACTAATCAGTTTCGGCGTCGAGATTTTCTGATTAAAGTGGCAGCAGCAGCAGCAGTCTTGTCTCTGGCAAGCTGCCTTAGCGACAAATCCCAAGCTCCCACACAAATAGCCTCAACAGGAGCAACAACTGGCAAACTGGAAAAACCAGATATTACGATTGGCTTCCTTCCCATTGCCTGCGCCACACCGATTGTGGTCGCAGAATCACTGGGAATTTATCAGAAATACGGATTGAATGTGACGCTGAAGAAGATGCCAAATTGGGCAGCTGTGCGAGATTCAGCGATCGCAGGAGAACTCGATGCCTACCACATGCTATCGCCTATGCCGATCGCTATGTCGCTAGGCTTGGGCTCCACTGCATTCCCAATTAAGCTTGCCAGTATTGAAAACATCAATGGTCAATCCATCGTCGTTGCCCTTAAGCATAAAGACCGAATTAAAGGTCCGGCAGACTTTAAGGGATTAAATATTGCGATTCCCTTCCCCTTCTCAATGCACAATCTGTTGTTGCGCTACTATCTGGCATCGGGCAACTTAAACCCAGATAAGGATGTCCAGTTACAGATTATTCCACCAGCAGATGCGATCGCGAAAATGGCAACTGGTCAAATTGATGCATTTATCTTGCCCGATAACTTTGGTCAGCGTGCCGTTTACGAGCGGCTTGGCTTTATCCACTTGCTGACTAAAGACTTATGGGCAGGGCATCCTTGCTGTTCCTTTGCAGCTAGCAAGACATGGATTGATGCCCACCCCAACACCTTCCGAGCCGTCAATAAAGCCATTATTGAAGCTGCTGCCCATGCCAATGCACCGCAAAATCGGGAAGAGGTCGCCAAAGCGCTGTCTGAACGGAAATACTTGAACCAACCAGAACCTGTTTTACAGGCAGTATTGACAGGGAAGTTTGAGGATGGGTTGGGCAATATGTTGAATGTTCCCGACCGAGTTGGATTCGATCCCTACCCTTGGAAAAGCTTTGCCACATGGATTTCATCTCAACTCGTGCGCTGGAAACTGCTGCCAAAAGAAAAGGCGAATTATGAAGACATTGCTCAGCAGATTTACCTGACCGATCTAGCGCGGGAATTGGCGAAGGAATTGGGGCAAACACCGCCAAGCGAGGCCACTAGAACTGAGAAGTTGAAGTTTGACACCTTTGCTCCTGCCCATCCTGCTGCCTATGTAGACGCACAGATTAAAAAGTTCAATGTATAGGCTGATAAAATCTATGCCCCTCAGTAAAGATCGACAGGCATTAATCTTGTTTCTCATTTTGCTAATTGGCATTTTGAGTTTCTGGGAATTGGGGGTCAATTTGAAACTCTTTTCCCCTCTCATGCCCTCTGCCAGTCAAACACTAAAAGACTTTTGGGGCTGGATTTCAGACCCATTTTTCGATGATGGTCCTAACGATAAGGGCATTGGCTGGCACGTGTTGGTGAGCCTGAGACGGGTGTCTATTGGGTTCTTGATCGGATCGGCGATCGCTATTCCCTTAGGAATTCTCATTGGGCTATCGGATGTGCTCTCCAAAGCGGTTGACCCTTACATTCAAATCCTCAAACCCGTTTCGCCGTTAGCATGGCTACCGATTGGATTAGGCTTGCTCAAAGATTCTGAGCGCACGGCTCTATTTGTGATTGCAATTGCAAGTGTGTGGCCAACATTGATCAACACCAAACTTGGTGTCAGTAGCGTCGATCCAGTTTACCGAGACATAGCGCGCTCGCTGGGAGCCTCAAAGTGGCGCACCATCTGGAAGGTGATTCTGCCCGCCGCTGCACCCAACATCGTGGCAGGGTTGCGAATTAGTATTGGCATCGCCTGGTTAGTAATTGTGGCAGCCGAAATTCTGGTTGGCGGCACTGGTATTGGCTACTTCATTTGGAATGAATGGAATAACCTCAAAATTACCAGCATCATCACAGCAATCGTTGTGGTGGGGCTGGTGGGACTACTGCTCGATCGTATGTTCGGACTCCTACAAACCTGGGTGTCGTTTGGGCAGAAAACATAAAGTTATGCAGCCATCAAATTACATTTCATCTCCACGTACTCTCACCCATTTATCGCTAGAGAAGATCTCCAAAGTCTATCCTGGTCGGCAAGAGTGGTTCGACCATTTGAGCCGCCGTTCCTCTTCAGACTTTGTTGCGATCGCCGACATCAATTTGGATATTGCTTTCAATACCTTTGTTTCCATTATTGGTCCCTCAGGCTGTGGTAAATCCACGTTGCTAAATCTGATTGCCGGACTTTCCCAACCAACTAGCGGCTCCATCTTGCTCAACGGTGAACCTGTTCGCGGTCCTGGACCAGACCGAGGAATAGTGTTCCAAAGTTATGCGCTTATGCCCTGGATGACTGTAACAGAAAACATTCGATTTGCGGTCGAAACTGTTTATCCCAAGCTCTCATTAACAGAGCAAAAGCGCATTGTCCACGAATACATCAACCTCGTAGGATTGCGCGGATCTGAAAGCAAGCATCCCCACGAACTATCGGGCGGCATGAAGCAGCGAGTGGGAATTGCTAGAGCACTGGCGATCAATCCTCAAATTCTATTGATGGATGAACCCCTTGGGGCACTGGATGCGCTCACCCGTGGTTTCCTACAGGATGAAATCATCCGCATTTGGGAGCAGCAGCGCAAAACAGTAGTTCTAATTACCCACAGTATCGAGGAAGCACTGTTGTTGTCCGACAAAATTGCGATTATGACGCGAGGTCCAGCAGCCCGAATTGCTGAAGTTTTGGACGTCTCCTTTCCCCGACCGCGCCAGCGAGAAAGCTTGGTTCAGTATCCCGGATATACTGAACTGAAGGCTAAACTGGAACGACACTTGTATCAGGAAACTCGTGTGGTTGAGGAATCTTCGATAAGAACACGAATTCATGGCTAATCTCAAGCGGACTCGTGAGGATGTGCTGTCCTCAGTTCTGGAGTTGATCCATCAGCAGGGATTTCATTCGACAGGGCTCAAGGAACTTTTGGCAGTCAGCGGCACCTCTTCAGGAAGCTTCTACAACTACTTCCAATCAAAAGATGAATTGGCTCATGCACTGATTGACTTCAAATGGAGTAGTCTGAAAGCTACCTTATTCAAACCATCTGCGGCAACTGCTAACGATGCGATCACCCAGATGTTTGAAGTTATCGACATATTAGAAACTATTCATTTAGCTGAAAAGCCATGCGCTGGATGCTTTCTCGGTAATCTTATTGTGGAACTGGTAGAATACGACCCATCATTTCGAGAGCATCTGATTCACATTTTTGATGAATGGCAAGAAGAAATTGCTAGACTCTTGCGAGTGGGTCAAGATCGCTTGCAGCCTGAGGTTAATCCCAACATCCTGGCACAGCAACTCTTAACCGCGATCGAGGGAGCATTATTACTCGGTCGTCTGTACAACAATCCAGAACATCTAAAACGAGGCTTTGATACTGTTCGGTATCTGTTGATATCAGTGTTGGTTTAAGCAGCAACCGCCACTACTAGTGCTTCTGCTCCACCAATCACATTGTGAATAAACTGAATCCTGCTCAACGGCCCAGTTCTCTCAGCTGAGCCACCAAGGTTTCTTGCTGATAGAAAACCTTGACGAGTTGGTATTCTGAGCCCCCTGGAGATGGTGGTCAACTTGACAGCCTATCCCCGATAATTCGAGTGAGATTTTGTAGTTAAATTTAGGTTAAGTGAAGGTAAAGTTCAAGTCCTATTGAGGTAGACAGAGCTGTGTCTAGCTATTAACTTTCGCGCTTTGGGGCGACAAGCCGTTTCAAAGCTCGACAACAGAAAGACTGAGGGGCTATTTGCAAATTGGAAGACCAGGTTGGTGGAAGTAAATGCGCTCTAGGGAAGCTGTCAAAACTCCATTTTTTTTAACCCATTCTTAATTTTTTCTTAATCTAAGATAAATTTACAGTCAACGAGAGCGTATTCCCCTAAATCACTTATGCCCTCCTACGATGTTGAAACACTCTCAGTCACATGCCACCAAGCCCTGGACCTCCTGAAGCTTCATTGGATAGCCGCTGCTTCCACTCCAAATTCCATCCCCTCAGCTTTCTCTGAATTGCTGTACTGGCAAAAGATCGAGCGTCTGCTGCTGGCTCTGGCAATTGGACTGTTTGTCGGTCTGGAGCGGGAGTGGCGACGCAAGCAGGCGGGAGTACGCACCTTCGGTTTTGTAGCGCTGTTAGGGAGCCTAGGCGGACTACTTGGTCAAAACTACGCCCTGTTGAGTATTGCCCTGCTGGGAGTGCCGCTCGTCTTCCTGAACCTTCAGACTTTGCGAGTTGGTAAGGGCACTGAGCTGACGACTTCTGTAGCCTTGGTGGTAACGGGACTAACTGGGGTTTTATGTGGACAGGGGGAGACCGTGACTCCTGTAGCTGTGGCTGTAATTACGGCAGCTACACTCTCTGGGAAAGAACGGCTCAAAGGTTTCAGCCTGGGACTGAGCGCCGCCGAACTCCGCTCAGCCATCGTATTGGCGATGTTAACTTTTGTCATCTATCCGGCTTTGCCTAAGGGCATTATAGATCCTTGGGGATTGGTGCAGCCTCAGGAGATTTGGTTAACTGTAATTCTGGTCGCAGGCATCGGCTTTGTTAACTATGTGCTGTGGAAGATGTATGGGGCGAGGGGCATTGAGCTGACTGGCTTTTTAGGTGGTTTAGTCAACAGCAGCGTCGCCGTGATTGAGCTGGCTAAGCGGGTGCGTGAAACCGAGGGGCGGCTAGCTGAGGTAGCCTACCGAGGTATTATCCTAGCTACGGCGGCGATGTTGGTACGCAATACTGTGTTGTTAGCGATCTTGTCCCCAGTAGCGTTGCAGTCAGCGGTGCTAGCGCTCGCTTTGATGATCGCCACTATGGGGCTCGCTTTCGTCCGCTACCTGCCACTGATTGAGTTACTGGTCCCGCCACGCGATTCCCAGCCTTGCAGTCACCAGTTAGAAGATACTCCGTTGGGACTAAATTTTGAATCTCCCTTCTCCCTGCAATCGGCATTAAAGTTTGGACTGATTTTTCTGGGACTGCAAATCGGCGCGGTGCTAGCTCAGAAGCTCCTAGGACATCTGGGTTTTTACGCTGTGAGTCTGATTGGCGGCTTGATATCGAGCGCCAGCGCTGTCGCCTCAGCAGCCACCCTAGCAGCTAATCACACTCTTGAAGCCCAAGTCGCGGGGACTGGAGCTGTCCTTGCCTCTATGACCAGCGCGCTAGTGAACCTGCCTCTGGTTGCCCGCCTCTCTCAAGAGCATCGACTGACTCAACGGCTGGTCATGCTCCTGGGATTCAGTGTTATCCTTGGCTTCGTTGGCATTTTGTTCTCAGTCGCTTGGAGCTAAAAGTCGCGGTGCCACTAACAGTTAAGTTGATTCTCCCACGAGTCTAATTCAGCTAGAATCCTGATCCTCGTCCTCCGAAAAAGGGTGTTCGCCCACACTCAGCTGCTTTTTCGAGCGTTTAAGCTGTTTCCAGAGCGCTCTGATTTGGTAGTAAGCCTCTGTGGCTGAGAGCTTCCCTGCGGTTTGCAAGTTGCAGATATAGCCAACCTGCTGGGCAAATTCTTGTAAATTTGCATTAAAGACTAGGTTTTCGGGCTTGACCTGACCGTAGTAGCGGCTCTTGGGATACAGGAAATCATGTTTATCTGTCAATTGCTCTCTCCAATTATTCAGTTAAAGATCTTCATGAGCCAGAGGTGTGGCTTGAGTAAGCTAGTGGGCAAACTCAAGAGGGATTGGAACTTGCTTGGTCTCCAGATTTGAGCCGGATTGCTGATGAAAAGTGAGGAACACGAGCCGAGGGAGACGGCTAGATGAATTTCATTCAGGTTAAGAGGATATTAACGTAAGATTAGCTTTAGGTTAATGTCGGATGAACAGCTTAGCTGAACTTACCCTGACAGCTTTCTCTCCCCCTCGTCAATGATCTACGGTACATCTAGTCGCATTCTGTTAGTAGAAGATGAAGAACTCATCAAAGACAGGTTGGGAGAAGCCCTAGCAGAGGCAGGTTACTTAGTTGTCAAAACCACTATGACTCTGACAACGGCGATCTGGATTCAGGCATTGGAGGAGAGTGCCGCAGGTTTTAACTTTGATGTGATGATTCTGCATTTGAGGCAGCCCCAAGTGAGTGGTCTGGAGCTTGTGCGGTGGGTACGACAGACTGGCAACCCTGTGCCGATTTTGATTGTTAGCGCTTGTGCGAGTCCAACTGATATTGTTTTGGGCTTAGAGATGGGAGCTGATGACTACCTCGCCAAACCATTCGGGATGCGGGAGTTGAACGCCCGGATTCAGGCTTTGCAACGACGTATCCGCTTGAGCTTTTTGACCCCGACTCAGGTGTGGCAATTTCGGGATATCAAGGTTTATCATCAGGAGCGCCGAGTGCTCGTTCGGGACCAGGAGGTTCATCTGTCACCCAAAGAGTTCGACCTGCTGGTGTTATTAATCAGTTCTCCCAATCAGGTTTGGTCACGCCAGGAATTGTTCAAAAACTTGTGGAGTGCGGAGCAACTGGGCAATACCAAAACGTTAGAGGTCCACATTCATCGGTTGCGGGAAAAATTAGAGCTTGACCCTAAAAAGCCCGAATACATTATTACAGTTGAAGGATTGGGTTACCGATTTGGGTAGGGCAACAAACAGCGGCTTTTCCCGCCATCTAAAACCTAATTGAAAACTGAGATTAATTGGACTTTGCGGCTCGACCACAACCAGAGCCAAGAACACCATTGTCGGTCGAGCGCCTCGCAGTATCAATAGCGTTTATCGTTTGGAAAAGCAAACGCATTTGTTTCGTCCGTTCGCACTCCCTAAAGTTCAAATTAACCCTTCTTTACTGGTTGATTTGAAAGATGACAACGCTAACGTTTTCCAATGCCTGTCTACTCTTGAGTGCCAGCGGTCTAGCAGGTGCCCTCAACGGCGTTGCTGGTGGGGGTAGCTTTATTTCATTTCCGGCTCTCATCTTTGCCGGATTCCCATCGCTCAAGGCTAATGCGACCAACAACACAGTGACCTGGATGGGTTACTTAGCTAGCATCCGTGCCTATCGTTGTCACATGTCGACTCCGCGTTGGCAGTTGCTAGGACTGGCGAGTATAAGCTCAGTGGGTGGAGTGATTGGGGCAATGCTGCTCCTACGGACTCCGCAACCCCTCTTTACTAAACTGGTTCCTTACCTATTATTGGTCGCCACTGTCCTATTTACGTTAAATTCCTACCTTGCTAATTGGCGGCAACCGTCTCATTCAACACCAGCTAAGTCTTCACCTCATAGCCTGATGCTGGTTGGACTGCTACAGTTTTTGGTCGCTATCTATGGAGGCTTTTTTGGTGGAGGCTCTGGGATTGTCATGCTGGCAACCTTTAGCCTCCTGGAAATGAAGAACATTCACGCCATGAATGCGCTCAAAACCACACTGAATGCCTGCATTAATGGCGTTGCCATGATTGCTTTTATTGCTGCTCACACGATCGATTGGCAAGCTGCTTTCCTCATGTCCTGTGGCAGTTTCTTAGGTGGTTATTGGGGAGTTTATGCCGTTCGCCAACTCGACGCGAAATTCTTACGTGGATTCATTACTCTAGTTGGGTTGAGTCTGACCATTTATTTTTTTGTTCAATCCTGAAGTGCATAACAAGCTTTGTTACAATTGCACTGTCTCATCCCCCATGATTTGATTCATATTCCATTATCAAGATTTGCTCAAATGCTCGTGAAGCCAGAGATTGAAACCGCTCACGATGCTTCAAGAGTAGAAATGGCAGTACGAGTTGTTCGGCAAAGTTTGGAGTCTGTGCTTCAATCACCTCAACGCTCCGCAGTGTATCAAGCTGGCGTTCTTTCCGAATGGTCATTTCCGATAGAACTGCTGCTCCCACGCCACCTTCGACGGCGGCTTTCACCATGGCAGCACTTTTCATCTCGGCTGCAATATTCAATTCAACAGGTTGGATGTTCCACTGTTGCAGCACTTGCTCAAATCGTTGACGAGTACCGGAGCCTGCTTCCCGCAGCACCCAAGAAGTTGTCAGCAGTTCTTTGGCAGAAACGGTAGGTTGGGTAAACCAAGGATGAGAGTGACCGACTACAATTTGCAGATGATGATATCCCACAGTTTCTCCTTGAAGATGGACCAGAACTGAGGGATGAACCTCTCCTTCAACCAGTCCTAGATCAAAGGTTCCAGTAACGACGCCTGCACTCACGGATTGAGTATTGCTCAAGGCACAGTCGATTTGGATGCCTGGATAGTGTTGTCGAAACTGGCTAATAAAACGGGGAAGCCAATAGTTACCGATTGTTTGGCTGGCTCCTAGCTTGAGTTCGCCCTGTTGTAGATTGTTGAATTGTTGCAGCGATCGCTCTGCTACCTCAACCTCTACCAAAACCTTTTTTGCTGCGGTAGCGAGTGCTCTTCCAGCATCTGTTAATTCAACTCGTCGCGCGACCCGATGGAAGAGTCTCACTTTGTACTGCCTTTCCAGGCTTTGAATCGCCGTGCTTACAGCTGGTTGAGTCAGGTAGAGTTCATCAGCGGCACGGCTGAAATGCAGGTGCTGCGCAACAGCTAGAAAAATGTGTAGCTGGTCAAGGGTCATTCTTGCCATGAGTACAATCTAAAAAAGGCTGTAGGATATTTATATCAACCCGGAAAGGTAGCTAGGGTTCCGCTAGTTCCCGTGCTAGGTCTGGACCAAGCGCTACATCGTGCCTTCTATACGGCAGACACCTTAGAGGAAGAGAAATCCAGAGGGGATAGGTTGACACATTGTTGTGTGTCCTTCTACTCTGAGGTGCTTTGACGTGACCCCTTTGGCATTCGCACTGGTCCTGGTTGCAGCAATAGTCCATGCCGCCTGGAATTTTCTAGCTAAACGTGCAGGAGGAGGAATTGCTTTTGCTTTTCTGATCAATGCGTTGGCAACCTTGCTGTATACACCTTTGACAGTTGGAGTGCTGAAGAAGCAGCACTCTCCTATAGATATTGTTGCTCTCATTTTCACTGTTGGGAGTAGCCTCATCCACGTTGCTTATTTTCTAGTACTGCAACGAGGGTACTCTTCCGGCGACCTCTCTCTGGTCTACCCTCTGGCTAGGGGGACGGGTCCGATGCTTTCCACTAGCGCTGCCATAGGACTTTTGGGAGAACGACCGACCCCCACAGCTGAATTAGGCATTTGGCTGATAGGTGGAGGGGTATTTATTCTGACAGGCGATCCTCGTAAGTTGTGGCGGTCTAATTCTCGCACTGCTGTGGGTTATGGTGTGCTGACTGGCGCGTTTGGCTCTAAAAGGTTTTAAATGAACATTTGGGTGCAATCGGTCTCAATCGTTGGATTCAGACAGAACTTCTACACCAATTCTCTAAATTCCAGCTACAGATCTGAAGCCTCCCAAAGCTGAGATCGACTCATTTCAAATTGCAAATTGGTATACAATCTCCTCTGGCTTCGGTTTGATTCAACTCAGGCCCCTTGTCTACCGTAAGTATGATAAGTCGATAGTAATAACGTATTTTTTTCTAAGCAGCCTTGTATTCACAGATTGATCTGTGGCATAATCTGAACCTAATTACTGTAAGTCTACAGGTTTACTGGATTTTCTTTTAGAAGAGCGTTCCCGCTAATGTTTGCCTTTCTAGCATCACAATTTAGGGCATTGAAATTGTTGACCCGATGGACGTCGTCTTTCTTGAGCCGATTTAGTCAGCTCGATCAGCGTTCTTATAGAAGAACGCTATCGGTTAAAACCTTCGCCATCCCCTTCTTGATTGGCTTTGGTTTAAGTGTAGCGGTATCGGCTTGTGCAGCAGGGGGCTCTACTAATCTGCCGGACTCTGCATCAGTGAGTCATGCGAACACATCCCAGAACAATCAAAGCAATGCCGTCCGAATTGGATACCAGAAGTATGGAACGCTCTTCCTCTTGAAAGCACGGGGAAACTTGGATCAGCAATTGAAGTCTCAGGGGGTTGCGGTGCAGTGGATTCAGTTTCCTGCCGGACCTCAAATGCTAGAAGCACTGAATGCAGGCAGTCTTGACTACGGCTCTACGGGTGAAACGCCGCCAATATTTGCGGAAGCGGCGGGTGCGCCTCTGGTTTACATCGGCAATGAAGTTCCCGATCCTGAAGGGGAAGCGATTCTGGTTCCCAAAAATTCTCCCATTCAAAAGGTCGCAGAGTTAAAGGGCAAGAAGGTGGCGCTGAATAAGGGCTCTAATGTGCATTATTTGTTGGTACAGGCATTGACGGCAGCCGGATTGCAGTACAGCGATATCCATCCAGTTTATTTGCCACCAGCTGATGCACGCGCTGCCTTTGACCAAGGGAATGTGGATGCTTGGGTAATTTGGGAGCCCTACTTGACAGTTGCGAAACGGGCGGTTGGGGCTCGTGTGCTACAGGATGGCAGAGGATTGACGGCAAATCGGCAGTTTTATTTGGCTGCCAAATCATTTGCCGCGCAACACCCCGATCGAGTGAAGGCGATTGTCGAAGAAATACAATTAGTAGACAGTTGGACGAAAGCCCATCTGCAAGAGGCAGCAACTCTTCTCTCACCCCAAATAGGAATTGATGTACCAACCCTAACAGAGGCATTACGAGGTCGTTCCTATCAGTTTGAACCGATTCGACTAGAAACAGTGGCATACCAACAAAAAATTGCCGATACGTTTTTCAAGCTGGGACTGATTCCTAAGCCAGTTAATGTGAAGGCAGATGTCCAAACCGTTGCGCAAGCACCGACAGCACAGGCTACCCATAGCCACCAAGGGCAATAGAGACGGGGAGATTCTAGATGCAACTACTTTGGTTTATTCCAACTCATGGCGATGGTCGCTACCTTGGCACAGCGACAGGGGGACGGGCGGTTGAGTTCGCTTACTTGCGCCAGATAGCACAGGCGGTGGATCACTTGGGCTACTCAGGAGCACTGCTACCCACAGGGCGTTCCTGCGAAGATGCCTGGATTGTGGCATCCACTCTGGTGACTCACACTCAACAGATGCGTTTTCTCGTGGCTATCCGTCCTGGTTTAGTCTCGCCTGGGGTAGCAGCGAGAATGGCAGCCACCTTCGATCGCCTGTCTGCAGGAAGGTTACTGATTAATGTAGTAACGGGGGGAGACCCAATCGAGTTGGCAGGAGATGGGCTGCATCTGAGCCATGACGAGCGCTATCAGCTAACAGATGAGTTCTTGACAGTGTGGCGACAGATTGCTAGTGGTCAAGTTGCCAGTTTCAAGGGTAACTATATTGATATTCAGGAAGGAAAATTACTATTTCCCCCAGTCCAGCAGCCCTACCCCCCCTTATGGTTTGGTGGTTCCTCCCCCATCGCGCAACAAATTGCTGCTAAGCATGTGGATGTGTACCTAACCTGGGGTGAACCACCGGAACAGGTTGCAGAAAAGATCACCGCAGTCCGCAGGTTGGCAGAAGCAGAAGGACGCAAGTTGCGGTTTGGCATTCGTTTGCATGTGATTGTGCGCGAGACGGCAAGTGCAGCTTGGGAGGCGGCAAATCAGTTGATCCGTTACGTAGATGAAACTGCGATCGCCAAAGCTCAAACTGCCTATGCCCGAATGGACTCAGAAGGGCAGCGCCGCATGAGTCAACTCCACCTGGGCAGCCGCGATGCCTTGGAAATCAGTCCTAATCTTTGGGCTGGAGTCGGGCTAGTGCGGGGAGGAGCAGGAACAGCTTTAGTAGGCGATCCAGATACGGTTGCCGCTCGTATGTTGGAGTACAGCAAGCTAGGAATTGAAACCTTTATCCTCTCAGGATACCCTCACTTAGAGGAAGCGTACCGGGTGGCAGAACTACTGTTCCCTCGGCTTCCCCTACAGCGGCCGTCAACGGCCAACCAGCAGTTGGTGTTAAGTCCATTCGGCGAGATTGTTGCTAATGATAACTTCCCAGAGCAACAAACCAGGACCCAAACAGCAACTACGGTAGATTGACAAAATCAATTCGCAATTCAAGAGAATTCAAATTACTACAATGGCGAAAAACAAGCGCAAATCAAGACTCAACTGGCTGGAGCAAGTAGCCCCTTGGGGAGTACCAATCTTGCTAATTATCATCTGGCAGTTACTCTCCCAGATAGGCTGGCTCCCAACCCGCATTCTCCCTGCCCCCACATCTGTTTTGCAAGCAGCCATTCAACTTGCCAAGTCGGGAGAACTGTGGCGCAATCTATATATCAGTACTGTCCGTGCCTGCATAGGTTTTCTCATTGGCGGTGGCATTGGCTTTGTTCTAGGTTTGCTAAACGGTCTGTTTCCCATAGCAGAAAAGCTTCTAGATACCACCATACAAATGGTGCGAAATATCCCGCACCTAGCATTAATTCCTCTAGTGATTCTGTGGTTTGGCATTGGGGAACAAGCCAAGATATTTCTAGTGGCAATTGGGGTGATGTTTCCGATTTATTTAAACACTTACCACGGAATTCGTACCGTGGATGGCGGACTGATTGAGATGGGAAAGGTCTATGGTCTCAAGCCATGGGAACTGTTCTGGAGAATTAGTCTTCCAGGAGCGCTGCCTTCAATTTTAGTTGGCGTACGCTATGCCTTAGGCATTATGTGGTTAACCTTAATCGTGGCAGAGACAATCGCTGCTGACTCTGGCATTGGCTACATGGCAATGAACGCTAGAGAGTTTCTCCAGACTGATGTCGTAGTCTTTAGTATTTTGCTGTACGCTCTGTTGGGCAAGTTAGCCGACATGGCCACAGCACTCTTAGAAAAGCGCCTGCTGCAATGGCATCCCAACTATCAAACAGTTCCTGCCTAATTTCTCTTAAGCAAGGTAACAGATAAATCTACGCCCTGCATTTAACAGCAAGGATTTCTCAACCCAAAATTGCTCCACCAACCAAGGAAAAATCTAAAGATGACACAACTACCAAGAGGTGCTGACCTCAAACTCTTAGACTTAGGAAAAAGATTTGGTAACCATGCGGTGCTACGAGAACTGAACTTGGAAGTTGCTTCGGGCCAGTTTGTGGCGATTGTGGGGCGCAGTGGCTGCGGTAAAAGTACCCTATTGCGTCTGGTCTCAGGGTTAGATCATCCCACGAGCGGCATTATTTATCAGGATGGGAATCCCTTACGTCAGCTCAACCGCTCGGCACGAGTGATGTTTCAGGATGCCCGTCTCTTACCGTGGCAGCGGGTGTGGGAAAATGTGGGTTTGGGAGTGCAACAGAACTGGAAAGAACGCTCCCTGTGGGCTTTACAGCAAGTAGGGCTAGCTTCTCATGCTCAGGATTGGCCATCTACCCTCTCCGGTGGGCAGCGCCAGCGGGTGGCACTAGCTCGGGCGCTGGTGAGTCAACCGCGCCTGTTCTTACTAGATGAGCCTTTAAGCGCTTTAGACGCCCTGACCCGCATGGATATGCAGCACCTGATTGAGCGACTCTGGCAAGAACAGGGCTTTACGACTGTACTCATTACCCATGATGTGGAAGAAGCAGTGGCATTGGCAGACCGGGTAGTGATGATCGATACCGGTCGGGTGGCACTAGACTTACAAGTTTCCCTCTCCCGTCCGCGTCAGCGCCAGGAAACGGCCTTTGTGACTTTAGTAGAGCGTATCTTGAAGCATATCACCGGATTAGAATCCAGAGAGCAAACATCCGATTCGTATCGTTTGAGCCTTGACATCAGAAGCGAACACCACTCTCACCACCAATATTCGCATCCTGCTAACCCCCAATGAAGTAGGAGCTGACAAGAGATCTCCTTCATTCTATTTTTTGGTGTTGCTTCCCTGACCAGGCTACTAAGAGCAATGGAACGTTACTTAGAGCAGAGACAATAGCAAAGTCTTGATTTAACTCAAGGAACGCTTTTTCTTTACAGGTCAAAATGATATCTTCTCCCGCAACTGTGAGCCAAGCAACACCCGACAACACTTGAATCTCTCGGTCCACGGATGTCAGTCGAAATACTGCACCTTGGCGGATGGTAAAGAGACGAGGAACCAGGAATTTTGTCTGCTCCTTAAACAGAAGAGTATAAGCATTGAATTTGTTTGAGTACGATCTGACTGCTCTTGCAATTGGCATCTGCTGAAAAGTCTTTGTAAAATGTTTCATAGTCAAAGCTCTTGTCCTTAACTAGGTCTTGGTTAATTTGACTTATTGGTAGTAACGCCGCTCAATCCATGCCCGCATTAATGCTTCATCATCAGTGGAGTTATAATGGCCGCTCAGGGGATCGAAGGCATGCCACCAGTTCCTACCAAAGCGGTCATGGGTCTGCCAAACTCGCAGTTCATCACTTCCAACAAAGACTTGCAGCATCCGCTGCCAAATTTTCTTCATAACTGATAAAAATTTCTTGTAAAGGCATCCCTTAGAGGTTGAAGCCAGGAATCGTTTCAAGCTCTAAGGAAGCAGCTTTCATCCACTCCTGCATGGCTGGAAGTGCCAAAATTCTTTCAGCGTAAGCTCTTGAAACCGGATCTAGCTGAACGTCATAGGTGACGAATCGTGTGACAACGGGTGCAAACACGGCATCAGCGAGCGTGAACTCACCGAATAGCAGACTGCCACCACTGCCAAATCGTTGACGGCACTCCCGCCAAATTGCCGTAATTCGCTCAATGTCTACTTGGACTTCAGGGGTCATGCCCTTACCAGGGAGCCGAGCGCGGCAGTTCATCGGCATACTCTGGCGCAGATGCTGAAAGCCTGAGTGCATCTCCGCACTAATAGAGCGGGCGATCGCTCTTGCGGTTCTATCCTCTGGCCACCAGTGAAGCCTAGGGAATTGTTCAGCTAGATATTCACAGATGGCAAGTGAATCCCAAACGGTTAAGGTATCGTGTATGAGAACAGGCACTTTCCCAGATGGCGAATGAAAGCGAATTTTTGCTGGCAACTCTGGCGTGTAGAGAGCAATGCGAACTTCGTCAAAGTCCAGGCTCAACTGCTTCATTGCCAGCCACGGACGGAGTGACCAAGAAGAGTAATTTTTATTACCAATGACCAGCGTGGGTTTTGTCATGACTTCGTTAACAATTGCTCAATGACGCCTACCTTAGCGATGTTCTAGTGATAAATCAAATCATGTCTTGTATAGTTTCTATAGATGATATTTATAGATTTAAATGCCCTAAGTCGGCTCTTGTAGCCAAAATCAAATTACTCGCTCACCCCATTAACTGCTAGACAATGAATTTCTCCCAAGTACGGGCCGTAGTAGCAGTAGCCGAGCATGGCAATTTTAGTGAGGCTGCTCTGGAATTGCAGCTTTCCCAGCCAGCTATTAGCCATGCTATCGCTACCCTTGAAGAGGAACTAGGTGTGCCTTTATTTTCTAGGGGTCGTCATGGTGCTATTCTGACGCCTGCGGGGGAGCGAATCTTGCATCATGCCCATCAGGCTCTGCAACATCTAGAGATGATGCAACTAGAAGCCAATCGACAAAAAGGCTTACATGGTGGACAGGTGCGGATTGCTTCGTTTTGGAGTGTGGCTACCCATCTCCTGCCGAAAGTGATTGCCAAGTTTCGAGAGCGCCACCCATATGTGAGTGTGACCCTCATTGAGCGTTTTGACTATCTGGATATCGAGCAATGTTTGCGTGAGGGACGGGCAGACATTGGTATGACTTACCTGCCGACCAGTAATGAGTTTGAAGCATGGGAACTCCTACGGGATGAGTATGTGGCACTGCTACCACCAACGGCAATACTTAGAAGTCCTCAACTGACTTGGGAGGAATTAGCGTCTTTTCCGTTGGTTTTGCTTCCCTGCTTACCCTGTGGGCGTATTCTCCACGAACACATCAAGAAATTCGCACCACCAATGGACACTGCTAGTGACATTCAAGAAGATTCAACGATTGTCAGTATGGTTGTGCAGGAGCTAGGGGTAGCAATTCTTCCTCGTCTAGCGGCTGAACCAATACCCAAGGATGTGCAAATTTATCGGTTACCAGTGCCAGTAGAAAGAATTATTGGTGCAGCAGTTCTCTGTGATACCCAACATGTACCTGCCGTCTTTGCATTTTTAGAGACGCTTAGGAAATTTGACATAGGAAGTTTGGCTAAATTCCCCTCCGGATGACTGTGAGTATTCTATGCCTGCGAGTCAACGGCTGTTTGATGTCTTGGTTCCCTTCCTGATTCTCTTTGCCTCAGGTTTATTGGCATTGCAAAAAATTAAGTAGATTATACTCGCTCCCTTAGGGAGAGGTTGACAGCAATGAAAATTTCAAATACGATAATTCGATAGAGTTTTGCTATTTATAAACAGTGTCTCACAGCTAATTCTGAAACACAAGCTATATCTAGAAATTTTCCATTAATATTTGCTTTACCGTAGCCACAAAAAGATTCTGGAATTCAGCTTAGTGATGCAATCAAATCTTAAATTTGAGTAATGAAACTTTACTAAGATAGGTAAATCATGGCAACTCTAAAGCTGGACGAGGACACTGTCTACACCGATTTGCAGACCATTACCCATAAACTGTCTCTTTTGAAGATTCAAATTAACCATTGGCCAGTAGAAGTAGATCCACAACTGCATCGCTTACTAGCACAGGAAAGCCTGAATGCTGAAGAACAAACTCAGGTACTCATGGCATTTGATGGATATTTTGTACAACTGCAACAAACTGCCGATTATCAGTCACGGGACTTGATTGTGCTGCATCCTGGAGTACCTAATTTGGACACACTGCTGGCAAAATTTAATCGCATTCATACGCATGCAGACGACGAAGTCCGTTACATCATTGATGGAGAGGGAGTGTTTGGATTTGTCTACCCAGACGGTAGCCAGGTCGAATTGACAATCAAAGCAGAAGAATACATCACTGTACCCGCCGGAACCAAACACTGGTTTAACCTAACTCCCCAACGCCGAATCAAAGCTATTCGTTATTTCACTGGTACAGAGGGATGGGTTTCCCATGCCTCTACCTGACCCACGTTCCGAACTCATTGCTGCTGCCCAGCACTTCTATACTCAAGGTTGGATGGTAGGAACGGCTGGAAATCTCTCGGCTCGGCTACCTGATGGCAGCTTTTGGATTACTGCTAGTGGTAAATCCAAAGGAAATCTGAACCGAGAAGACTTTGTTTTGGTTCATCTTGATGGACGGATAGAATCCCCTTCTCACCTGAAACCTTCAGCCGAAACAGCAATTCATCAAGCTCTCTACACCCGGTTTCCTAATGCCCAAGCGTGTTATCACGTTCACTCGGTGGAAGCAAATCTGGTTTCTCGGTTTGTGGCAGCCGACAACCTACCATTACCTCCCTTAGAGATGCTGAAAGGACTTGGTGTATGGGAAGAAAATCCCCATTGCGCACTAGATATTTTTTCCAACTATCTTGATGTGGCTCGTATTGCTACAGATATCGACCAACGCTTTCAAGTTGAGTCACCGCAGATTCCGGCATTAATGATTCGTGAACACGGATTAACGGTTTGGGCACCTTCTACAGAAACGGCACGCAATTTTGTCGAACTGCTGGAGTATATTTTTCGCTACATGATTATTGCCCGTCAGATAAAAATAGAACATTAAACTTAATATCTCAACCAACCTTGCGTATGACTGCCCCTTTACTGGCATTCCCGAATCAGGTAGAAGCAGCAAAAGTCTTGCTATCGGGACTAGTAGAACCGACTCGTCAAGAAAGGGCATGTATTCAATGTCAAGTTGGTGCAATATATTTTTCGCTATTGGTCTGTAAAAATCTGTAATAATTATGACTTGCTTTTTACAGTTAGTTATGTAATTATAGCTCTCATCGAATTTAATTACTGTTTATCTACCAACTTACAGTAGTTTAAGTAGTAATTGATTGTTCCGATTAGCCGAACTGTCATTTCTGTTCGGCAAGAAGTGAAAGCTCAACCTTCATTTCCAGGTTGAGAACCACGTCATGTTCTCAAATACATCAACATTTAGGAGACTGAAAATATGGTGTTAGATGCTTTTGCCAAGGTTGTTTCTCAAGCCGACACAAGGGGGGAATTCTTGAGTCCTTCTCAGTTGGATGCCCTACTTGGCTTAGTCAGAGATGGTAATAAGCGTGTAGATGTTGTTAACCGCATTACTAGCAACTCTTCTACAATTGTCGCCAGTGCAGCTCGAGATTTATTTGCTGAACAACCTCAGTTAATTGCGCCTGGTGGTAATGCCTACACTAATCGTCGTGCAGCTGCCTGCTTGCGGGATCTAGAAATCATCCTGCGCTATGTTACCTATTCAGTTTTTACTGGTGATGCTAGTGTGTTGGAAGATAGAGCCCTCAATGGTCTGCGTGAAACCTATCAAGCTCTAGGTGTTCCTGGTAATTCGGTTGCTGTTGGTATTCAGAAGCTTAAGGAAGCCTCGCTTGCTATTGTCAATGACCCTAATGGCATTACCAGAGGGGATTGCAGTTCTTTAACTTCCGAATTGTCCAGCTATTTTGATCGCGCTGCTGCTGCGGTTAGTTAATTATTCCGATTGGTCAGTAGTTAATTTTGCTCAACGACTAAAGACCAACACTTGTCCAGTCAAAATGTCAAAACAATAGTAGAAAGGTGTTAAATCAATGACGAAGACTCCGTTAACTGAAGCGGTTGCATTTGCAGATACCCAAGGACGTTTCCTAAGCAGCGCTGAACTCCAAGTTGCTTTTGGGCGCTTCCGGCAGGCAGCGGTCACGCTAGAAGCTGTAAAAACACTGTCTAGTAAGGCTCAAGGTTTGGCTGAAGCTGCTGCAAATGCTGTGTACCAAAAGTTTCCTTACACCACGCAACTTCAAGGTCCTAACTATGCATCAGATGCCCGAGGCAAGGCAAAGTGTGTGCGTGATATCAGTTACTACTTGCGAATTATTAGCTATGCTCTCGTTGTCGGCGGTACTGGTCCAATTGATGATTATCTTGTTGCTGGACTGGATGAGATCAACAGAGCCTTTGAGTTATCTCCCAGTTGGTACATTGAAGCTTTGAGATATATCAAAGCAAATCATGGTTTAACAGGTGACCCTGCTGTTGAAGCAAATTCTTACATTGACTATGTGATTAATGCTTTGACTTAGCAGGTGTTTTACAGTTTTGTACTCACAAAACACATTGAAAGTTTCTCTGGCAGATGCGTCTAGCTGTTTGTATAGCAAGTTTGAGATTCATAAACTTTTAAATGATAGGCATTAAAGTTTTATTGCTCATCTACTTACTATGCAGACAGCTTTTCTTAAAAAGACTTATCACCTAAAAATATGTACTTTCAATTAGGAAAAATGAGATGGCAGCAAGGTACTTTGTACTTAAAACCATCAAGAAAACCTCGGTTTGATCCATTCTACGACTTTCCAGAAATTGTGGGTAACTCAGAGGTCGAATATCTAAACGACATGCTGAGAGTCGATGAAAACCTTGAGGATTTTACAGGACAAAAACAGCGATCGATAAAACTGTCTAGTGGAATTGGCACCTACTTTAAGTTACTTAAAAAGGGTTGGCAAGTGGGTTGATACACAATGCTCCTACTGTCAGGCTCAAAAATCTGTCAGAGCAGTGATTTAGGCAAAGGAAAAGATTTTGCCGCTTTAGGTTTGACAAATACTTGCTGTCCGTATGTCAACTTGAGTTTATCAAACTGTTCCCGACTAAAGTTAGCAAGGATTGTCTGTCCATCTGTCAGAGCTAATGCAACCTGAATTTCCCCTCCCAGATGGATAATTCGTTGCACGATCGCGGTAGCCTTGACCCCGTTAGCAGAGGTTTGCACATGGATATCGTGAGGACGCACAAATACTTCTTCATTCAACGGCTCTAAGCCGTTGTCATGGAACAGACGAGCGGTGTTCGGTAAAACGTTGACTGGACCAATAAAGCTCATGACAAAGGGCGTTGCCGGATGGTCATAAATCTGGGTGGGGGTTCCTACTTGCTCAATCCGACCTTGGTTCATCACGACAATCTCGTCTGCAACTTCCATCGCCTCTTCTTGATCGTGGGTAACGATGATGCTGGTAACGCGAACTTCTTCATGCAGATGCCTTAACCAAGCCCGTAGTTCTTTACGCACTTTAGAATCTAAAGCTCCAAAAGGTTCATCAAGTAGTAACACCTGGGGTCGTGTAGCTAGAGAACGGGCAAGAGCAACCCGTTGCCGTTGCCCTCCAGATAGTTGGGAAGGATAGCGATCCCCCAAGCCACGCAAGTGTACTAAATCTAATAATTCCTCAACCCGATCTTTGACTTGTCGTCGAGGATGTTTGCGAATTTCTAGACCAAAAGCAACATTCTGTCGAACCGTAAGGTGCTTAAATAACGCATAATGTTGGAAGACAAAGCCAACGTTTCGTTTACGAACGTTCAAATGCGTGGTATTTCGACCATCAATTAGGATAGTTCCTACATCAGGAGATTCCAAACCAGCAATAACTCGCAGCAAAGTAGATTTTCCTGAACCTGAAGGTCCTAATAGAGCAACCAGCGTCCCCTCTCTCACTTCCAGGCTCACTCTATCTAAAGCTTTAAAGCTACCAAACTGCTTGGAAATGTTGTCAACAACAATACTCATTAATACTTGCTCCTATAGCCGATTTCAAAAAATTGATGTTTGAGATAGAGTTCTATGCGCTAGTTAATGGGAAGCCCAGAATCTACTTTTCGATATTTAGTCCGTCGTTCTAGAATTTCTTTTAATATCAGCGTCACTACTGCTAGCAAAGCGAGGAGTGCGGCTGCTGCAAAAGCCGCTTGACTCTGATAGTTTTTATAAGCTTGCTCCACAAAGAGTGGGAGTGTTTGTGTCAAACCAGCTATGTTACCAGAAACCACGGAAACAGCTCCAAATTCTCCCATAGCTCTAGCATTAGTTAACAAAACACCGTAGAGTAGACCCCAACGAATATTTGGTAGAGTAACGCGCCAGAAAACTTCCCAATCACTGGCCCCCAAGGTACGAGCAGCTTCTTCTTGCTCTGTTCCCATTTCCTCCAGCACAGGTATCACTTCTCGCGCTACAAATGGCAAAGTGACAAAAGCTGTTGCCAGCACCATTCCTGGCAAAGCAAAAACAATTTTGAAATTAATGCTGTTAAGCCAGGAAGCAAACCAACCACTGCGTCCATAGAGTAGAACAATCATTAACCCAGCAACTACAGGAGAAATGGCAAAGGGTAGATCAATAATACTCATTAATAAAGTGCGCCCACGAAACTGATTGCGGGCAATCACCCACGCAGCGCAAAGACCAAAAAAAGTGTTGACTGGAACAGCGATCGCCGCGATGATTAAAGTCAGTTGTACCGCATGAATAAATTCCCGAGTACTAATTGCTACTAAAAATTCTCCGATACCCTTATGGAAGGCGTGGTAGAACACAGCAGCTGCTGGAATTAACAAAATCACAAACAGATATGCTAAGGCAATTCCAATTAAGAGTAGTTGACCAAATGCAGAAAAACGATGACTATCCTTTACTTGAGAGCGAGAGATATTAGGCAGCATAGCGAGATCCCCATCTTTGCAAACTATTAATTAGCAGCAACAGTATCAGTGAGGTAAATAATAGAACTGTGCCAATTACAGTTGCACCTGCATAGTCAAATTCCTCCAGCCGCTGATAAATGAGTACGGGAGCAATTAAGTCTTTGAAAGGAATATTGGAAGAAACAATCACAACTGAACCATATTCCCCTACAGCTCTGGAGAAACCTAAAGCTAAACCTGTGAAAATTGAGGGCAGTAGAGGAGGCAGCAGGACTCGGCGAAAAGTTTGAAACTGAGAGGCTCCGAGAGACCAAGCTGCCTCCTCAATTTCTTTTTCCATTTCTTGTAACACTGGTTGGAGTGTTCGAACGACAAAAGGTAATGAGATAAAAATCATCGCTACCAGTACCCCTAAGCGCGTAAATGCAATTTTGATGCCTAAGGGAGCAAATAGCTGACCAATCCAACCCTCTTCGCTATAGACTGTAGCTAAAACTAGCCCTGCCACTGAAGTTGGTAAGGCAAAAGGTAGATCCACTACAGCATCTACCAGTTTTCTACCTGGAAACTTGTAGCGTACCAGAACCCAGGCAATTAGAGTTCCCATAAGGCCATTGACCGAAGCTGCCAAGAGTGCCGTTAAGAAAGTGACGTTATAGGCTGATAGCGCTACTTGCGAAGTGGCAATTCGCCAAAAATCTACTGGTCCAACAGTAACAGATTTAGCAATCAAAGCGGCTGCTGGTAAAAACAGCATTAGCGCTAAGTAGCTAATAGTAATGCTCCAAGGTAAGGAGACTGAATTTATTCCTTTTCTTGAAGCCTTGGTTAAAGGTTGTTGAACACGAAGTTGATCGATCAAGTTGGTCTTCCTTAAAAGCTTTGGATTTATCGAGATTTAGCAATCTCTGCTTCTATCTGGTCAAAAATTGCACCATCTGCAAAAAACTTGCTCTGAATTTGCTTCCAGCCACCTAGATCTTGAGCAGTGAAAAGCTTTTTAATCTTGGGATACTTGTTTGCAAACTCTTTAGCAACAGTTTCATCAACAGGGCGATACCCAGTATTGGCGAATTTCCGTTGGGCTTGGGGGGTGAACAAAAACTTAGCAAAAGCTTCAGCTACTTTGCGCGTACCATGCTTGTCCACGTTGGTATCCACTAGTGCGACTGGATTGTCAACAGAAATGTTGACGTTTATGGGTACCACAAAAGGTAGAGAGTTTCCTTGAGACTTTGCTAACAAAAGTTCATTTTCATAGTTGATTAACACATCTCCCTGACCTTCTTTATAGAAGACATCAGTGGCTTCGCGAGAATCTTTTGGCATGACAGGGACATTCCGAAATACTTTTTCGACAAAGTTCTCCGCTTCCTGTTGACTGCCGCCTCGCTGAGTGACAGACCCCCACATTCCTAAAAAGTTCCAACGCGCTCCTCCTGAGGTTTTGGGATTAGCTGTAATCACTTTGATGCCTTTGGGAGCTAGGTCAGACCAAGTGGAAACTTTAACTCCATTGTTACGCAACGCAAAAGCTGAAACTGATTTAGTCACAATTGAATTATTTGGTAATCTCTGTTCCCACCCAGGTTTAATCAGCCCCGCTTTTTCAATCTTGTTGACATCTAAGGCAAGTGATAATGCCACCACGTCAGCTTCTAGCCCATCTATTACTGCACGAGTTTGAGAGCCAGAACCGCCGTAACTTTGGTCAAAAACAACTTCTTGACCCGTTTTCTTCTTCCACTCCTCTACAAATTGAGGTATGATTTCTTTATAAGCGCTTTGGGTGACTGCATAAGACACCAGTGTTAACTTGACAGGATTACTTGCCGTAGTGCTGGTAGTTCCACCGCTGTTAGAAGCCGTAGCGCTGGTAGGTCCCCCGCTGTTAGAACAGGCTGCGATTACCCAAGTTGTCGTTATGCCAAGCAACGTTAAAGCAATATACTTACGTAGCGACCGCAAGTTGAACTGGAAATACCGAACTACAGCCATACAATTTTTAAAATCCACTTATCCGGTAGAAGAATAGGGTTTTAGGGCAAATAAGATTGTACACGAAAGTGAAATTGCAATTCAAGTAGAGTTGTCAAGTCTTTGTCATTGACTCAGACTAGCTTCCCCTGGGTTCGCTTGCATTTTTGCCCCTCCCCCTATAAAATCTATCTTCAGAATCAATAAATACTGTAAATTGACCGACAAACCGGGGTTTAAGCTCAGATGCTCATAGACTTTCTACTCAGGTTGGAGAATCGTGTTGAGGATAGAAAATGTTAAGAGACTCTCAAGGACTTGAAACCACAACCAATTCCCTTAGCGCGATTCTTGCCATCGATCGCTTCGTTGAGCAGTCACTCAGCTACGGCAATGATGCTCTTGTCATTCTTGAAGCGATAGCAGCAGATCCAACTTGTGCGCTCTCTAATGCTCATGCTGCCGCTCATTACCTTTCTCTAGAAACTGCTGTTGGTCGTCGTCAAGCAGCGCCGTATCTTCAGGCGGCTAAAAAGTACGTAGAAACGGCGAATGAGCGTGAGCGGCTTTATGTTTGGGCAATTGATGCTTGGGCTAGAGGTGCCATTGAGCAAGCAATTCTCCACCATGAGGAAATAGCCGAGAAGTTTCCTCGTGACCTTGCCTCTGTGCAGAGAGGTCAATACCACTACTTTTACTTAGGAGATAAAGTAGGGCTGCTGCAAATAGCCAAGAAAGTTCTGCCTGCATCCCCTGAAAATCACTATCTGCAAGGCATGGTCGCTTTTGGGTTAGAGCAGTGCCACCGCTTACAAGAAGCTGAAGCAGTAGGGCGACAAGCAATAGAGATGAACCGTCACGATCCTTGGGCGCAGCACGCTGTAGCTCACGTCATGGAAACCCAAGGTCGGTTTGACGAAGGAATTGCCTGGATGTCCAGCTTTACGGATACCTGGGAAAACTGCAACTCCCTCCTCTACACTCATAATTGGTGGCACATGGCTCTGTACTACCTGGAGAGAGAAGATATTCAGCAAGTACTAGAGCTATATGACAAACACATTTGGGGAGGTGCTTGGAAAGAATCATCAAAAGACCAAATTGGGGCGATTTCGCTGTTGCTACGGTTGGAGTTAAGAGGGGTAGATGTAGGCGATCGCTGGGAGGAACTTGTTACCCACCTGATCCCCCGAATTCACGAACACGCCTTGCCCTTTCAAGATTTACATTACATTTATGCTCTGGCACGCGCAGGTAGAGTTGAGCTAGTCAACGAGATGCTGTTTAGTATGCAAGCTCATGCCAGCAAAGCATTGTCCTATATCCAAAAAATCTGGGTTGAGGTAGCGATACCAGCTTCCCGAGGAATGGCAGCTCATGCGAGAGGAGATTACTCTAAAGCGCTCTCTGAACTTAGACCAGTTTTGTCACGCTTACACGAAATTGGTGGTAGCCATGCTCAACGCGATCTATTTGAGCAAGTTTATCTCCATGCTTGGTCACGCGATCAACAGAATCATGAAGCGCTATCTCCCTTATCCTCTGGCAAGCTGGCAAAGCCCCGCTCTAAGGCAATAAGGACAGCCTGGACGCGATCGCGGACTCCCAACTTACTGTAAATGTTATTGATATGGAACTTAACTGTGCGCTCCGAGATATCTAACTCTCTAGCAATTTCCAGGTTGCCTATGCCCTTTGCCATCTGTCGCAAAACAGCCACTTCGCGATCACTCAATTCTGGATTGCCGATTCGCCCTACTAGCTTCGCAGCAACCGTCGGTGGAATATACTGCTCTCCACTGTAGACGGTGCGAATGGCTT
>JAFASY010000276.1 GCA_019244235.1 Chroococcidiopsidaceae cyanobacterium CP_BM_ER_R8_30 | reverse complement strand
TTCTCCCAAATTTGTCTCTGGACACTAAAACCAAAATGCCCCTTTCTGTAATTTACCCACAGTTGGTCGATCGTGCAGAGTTCTTGACACGGAAAGTATTTTATAGCTTGAGAACTAAGTAGTTGTTCTTGGCAGGCTATTCTGAGCTAACTTTTAGCCTAAACACTCCACCTGGAGCATTTCCTACATTTTGGGGTGGGGTGGGAAGGAAGCTGATTTTTGGTTATTCAGGATGTTGGGAAGATTTCTTTTCTCGTGTCAAAGCTTGTGAACTGTAATATGGAGATCGAAAAGAAGTTGATGCCTGCTTCCAGCGCTCGGACAACAAACGGACGGCTTTCCTCCTCTAGCAAGACCCATTCTCGCCATTGAGGGCTGCCATAGGTCATGGTGCCGAGGCAGATTCTCGAAACCTTCAGTCCAGTATTGCCAAGTCGGATATATTTCATAAGGTCTAACAATTTTTTGCTACAAGAGCGCTCGCCTGCTTACTAGCAGCTAAGCTTTACCACGGTAGCACCTCGCCATTCGCATGCCAGAACGTACCCGAATTCTCCAGCGTCAACTCGTCAATCCGAGCTAGTAGCCCCTTCACCGACTCTTCTGGGGTAATGCCACCTGATGTAAAGTTTGTCATGCGTGTTTGCACTAAACCGGGATGCAGAATTGCTATGGCAATCCCACGTCCTTTGAGGTCGTGAGCCAAGGATTTTCCTGCCATTGATAACGCTACCTTCGACATGCGGTAGCCGTAAGAACTGCCAGAGGTATTGTCTGCGATCGACCCCATGCGGCTGGTCATCAACGCAATCTTAGAACCTGCTTTGAGCAATGGCAGTAGCGTATGGGTGATTCGTAAAGCACCCAGGGCATTCACCTCAAACTGTTCCCGAATGCTGGCAAAATCCAGATTTTCCAGTGTCGTTCGCTTGAGAATGCCAGCATTGTTAATCAGAACATCGATCGCGGTATCACCCAAGCGATTTCGCAAATCTGCAACCGAACCATCTGAGGTAATATCAATCCCTTCCTCCACCTGTCCCCCAAACTGCTTCAATTCATCAGAGGCAGTGCGACAGACCGCAATCACAGTTTCTCCCCGTGCTTGCAGTTGACGGCAGTATTCGTAACCAATTCCCCGATTCGCACCTGTAAGCAGATAAGTTGCCATGTAAACTCTAATCTCCCAACCTCGCTATAATCTCACCTTCTGTTACCTTAGAGATCTTGCATAAGATAGGAATGCTGGAACAGACTCAACTCGTAGTTGTATAGCCCAGCTATCAGATTAAACGTCAACCGAAATTGCTTTCTTTAATGCGCGATATTTCGTTTAGTTTTCCTATTGAGATTAATTTTGAACGGTATATAGATGGATGAAATTACTCAGCATCAACCAAATTTCTATCCCCCTCGGCTTAACCCATTCTTAGTTCGTCTAGCTCAATTCATTGCTCCTTGTGCAGTACGCTGGTTCTTTCAATTTGAACTGGTTGTAAGTCAAGAGTGTCTTCCAAAGATGGATTCGCTAAAAAAACAAAGGCTGCTTCTCTTGCCGAATCACCCAACATTTCAAGACCCGATTGTGATATTTGTGCTTTCTGCCCGGTTAAAGCAGACGTTTTACTACTTAGCTGCTTATGAACTGTTCATGAGTTCACTTGGTGGTATCGTGCAGCAATTAGGTGTATATTCCATCCGGCGTGGCTTAGTGGATCGCAAAAGCATTGCTCAGACGTTGAAACTGTTAACTCAGCCTGGTTGCCGCCTAGTCATTTTTCCAGAAGGGGGATGTTCTTTTCAAAACGATACTATCATGCCTTTCCGAGCAGGAGCTGTGCAAATTGCCTTTCAGTCTATGAGTAAGACAGTATTGCTTGGTGAACCAGTACCTGATCTCTACGTGTTACCAGTGAGCATCAAGTACCGCTACACTCAAGATATGAGTCAGGTAATCAATCGGACGCTGAATCGCTTGGAGCAGACATTGAACCTGAAAGTAGTTTCGGGTTCTAGTCCCTATCAACGACTAAGGGCGATCGCGCTAGCAGTTCTGGTGAAGGTTGAGCAAGACTATGAACTGCATACTCCCGAAATCAGCCAACAGCCTTGGGAGCAACGCATCTCTCTGCTAAGAACATACATTCTGGAGAACTGTGAGCAACAGTTAGGAATTGCCCATAACGCAAATGAACTGGTGCGGGAACGGACTTACAGAATTGGGTATGCTCTGAAGACAAAAGCTGACGCTCTTGAGACTGAGGAAGCAATGCCGAAATCAGACATACTAGAGGAGGTTCGTGCCAGCAATTTTAAATTAATTGAGAGGTCAGTAAAACGTCTGTTGAACTTTGATGCCATCTACGACGGCTACGTTGCCGAAGCTCCTACACCGGAAAGGTTTCTAGATACACTCACGCGGCTAGAAAGAGAGGTCTTCGATATTGACAAACCCCCACCTAAAGGCTATAGACAGGCAAGAATAAAGGTTGGGGAACCCTTGAATCTGAAAGATTTCTTTGCAGAATATCAAAGTGCCCGCACACATACTGTTGATACTGTTATGTTAAAAATTCAGCAGGCTGTTCAAAATAATCTTGACTTGCTTAACGATGTCTGAGCGTCCCTATGATGTTGTCCTCTACGGTGCCAGTGGTTTCGTTGGCAAACAAACCGTGCAATACTTTGTCCGCCATGCTGCACAAGTGCGTTGGGCGATCGCTGGACGAAACCGCCAGAAGCTAGAAGCCGTTAGGGATGAAGTCGGTGCAGCCGAGGTCAAAGTTCTGGTTGCCGACAGCCAGAACCAACAGGAAATCGATCCGATTGTATCTCAAACACGAGTGCTGCTGACCACAGCCGGACCCTTTGCCCTCTATGGCAATGCTCTTGTGGATGCCTGTGTTAGGTTCAAAACTCACTACGTAGACATTACCGGAGAGACTCCCTGGGTCAGAAGGCTGATCGATCGCTATCACACTCAAGCTGCTGCCGATGGAACCCGCATCATTCCCTGCTGTGGCTTTGATTCTGTCCCGTCCGATCTCGGCACCTACCTGGTTGTCCGTCACCTGCAACAAGAATGGGGCGTACCTTGCAAACAAGTCAATGCTTATTTTCAGGCTTACGGTGGTTTTAACGGTGGCACCCTGGCATCGGCTTTTAATCTCTACGATGCAGAAGGAGCAACACTTGAGATGAATGAACCCTTCCTGCTGAACCCGGTCAAACCTTATACTCAAGCTGAAGTTGCTCGAAACCGCGATCCCGAAACTCTATCCTTTGCCCCGGAACTCAATACCTGGGTTGCCCCCTTTTTTATGGGACTTGTCAACACCCGAATTGTTCGCCGCAGTTGTGCCCTATATGAAGAGTGGCAAGAACCCTATGGACCCAACTTCACCTATCAAGAGTATCTAAAGTTTGATGAACCGTTGGCATGGTTGAAGGCAACGGCTGTCACCGCAGGAGTTGCCCTGTTTACAGGTGTTTTGCAACAACGCCAAGTGCGATCACTCCTGCAACCCATCTTGCCTCAACCCGGTAGCGGACCTTCAGAAGCAACGATGAGTCAGGGTTGGTTCTCCTGTGAGCTGGTAGGCACCACCGTTGATGGACGCAAGGTGCGGGGACTTATTCGAGATCAAGGAGACCCTGGCAATCGAGCGACGGTCAAATTTGTCTGTGAATCTGCCTTGAGTCTAGCACTCCAAACTGATGAGTTGCCCGGTGGGCAAGAGAGGGGCGGCATTCTCACTCCGGCAACTGGGTTGGGTGATGTTCTGGCAGAACGCTTACGCCGCGCTGGGATGACCGTAAACTTAAACTCATGACTTCTGTCTCATACATACGACAAATTGCTGAATGCATAATCGTGACAATGCGGACAATGCGCTTAACTTCTATACCAACAAGAGAGTAGTCGAGTACCACCTCTTGAAGCGCTGTATTGCCATGATTTGCAAACAGTTCTTCCATCTGTCCTGCATGTAGCTTCTGTATATGAGCAGCTATTTCATTCTGTGTCTCTTCCAAACCGGGCAGAATTTGTGGTGAAATTGCCATGTGGAGCGAGTTAGACAAATCTGCTAATAGATCTTCAACCTGTTGCGCGAACCTTTCAAGACCAGGCAACTGGTGATGACTGCTCCTTTCACTCAAATGGGCGGCTAGGGTTGTAACCGCGTAGTTGAACTGATGTATGGTGGATAATATTGCTATCAGCGGCTCCAGGTTATTTCGTTGCTGATGCGGTTCGCTTAGGAGCCGTTGAAACGACACTTCAGCATTGGTATTTTCCAATCTAGCTTTGTTAAGAGCTTTTTGGATAGACTTTTCCTCTGACTCCTGACCCAGATACTTAGCCAGAACTGTTTGGAAGTAGATGCCGTTGGCAGTAATGGTGGTAGCAAACTGGTCAGGAAGTCGCTGATGCTCTCGACTTGGCCAGAGCAGATAACCTCCAATTAGTGCTAAGGCACCACCGATCGCTGTATTCTCAATTCGGTCAAGGGCAAGCAGCCAGTTGCCCGGATGGAGAACGTTGTCCATCAGTATGACCTGTGGCGTGAGGAAGAAGACGAAGAGCCCGTAGTTAATTGGTTGTAGAGCAAGAGTGGTAACTGTGAGAGGGAACAGCAAAAAGGCAATTACCAGAGGGCTATGAATTTTCGCTGCCAGAATCACCGCTAATATGCCGCCGCTAACGGTGCCAAGTACGCGCTGCAACCCCCGTTGGAATGTAGCTCCAGAATAAGGCTTGAGGATCACAACCACTGTTAGGGTGACCCAATATCCCTCCTTGAGGCCAAAAAGAGAGGAAATTATTACCGCCACTGCCGTCGTTACTCCCAAGCGGAGAGCGTGGCGAAATACTGCTGAGTTTAGGGTGAGGTTATTTCGCAATACCTCTAACGCTCGTGGACTTTGGTTCCACTCAAGGCTTCGCCGGAGGAAGCTCCGGCACGGCGGATAAAGGGGTCGATCGCATCGACCCCAACCGCCTCGCCTCAAGAGCGCAAGCTCAAGCTCAACTGTAGTGCTTTGGGAGCGTCTTCTGCGTTGGCGATCACTCTCAAGTGCGATGTCAGCGGCAGCATGTGTGTACTGAACTAACCTGTCTACAAGTCCTACAATATGGTTGACAATGAGGAACATGCTGTAATCTACTTGCCGTTGACTGGTTGCCTGTCTGAGATGTTGCAGTTCTCCCTTAAGCTTGCGCTCTTGAGTCGCCGGAGGCAGCTCCGGCGAACCCTTGAGTTGCTCTAGTGCCCGATCTAATTCCCACAGGTTAACAGAGGCTTTGCTACGACTACTTGAGATTGCTGCTGCCAGAGTGCGGCAACTCTTAGCAACTTGCTCAACCGTATGCTGAGTATGGACCTGGCTTTGCTCCCAAGGTTGATCATAGCTATAGCTCTCCAAAACTTCAGATAATGCAGCAGTTGAGATAAAGAGTTGGTCCGCTATCTCGGTCAACGCTAACAGTCTCTGACCAAGCACGCTTGCTCCCTGCCGAGTTGCTCTAGTTCGAGAGATTGCGGTGCGAGCAGTCGTCAATGCTTCTCTAACTTTGATTCGCTGTTGACTAAGGGCAATGTTCCAGGTAGCCTCACTTGTTGTTATTTGATCTCGCTCACTGTCAGCTACAGAACTGCTCCTAGCAGCAGGTTGAGCAGCCAGGAGAAATGTTGCTCTCATCAATTCTGCCAGTTGCTGATAACATTCTCCCACAGCCATACGAACTGGAGCGTAAGGTCGCAAAGGCCACAGTACTAAAGCTAGGAACATTACCAATATTGCCCCGATTAGGAACATCTCAGAGCGCTGGATTGCGGTAGCAAAGTTGCTAGGTAGGCCAAGGGCAATCAGGAATATTGATGCTATCAGGGTAGTCGCTGTGGAAATCGCATTTCCATATATGCCTGCCATACCGCAGCCGCATGTCCATAGGAACGCGAGCAATACTGCCCAGAAAGGCGTTTTGCCTACTAGCGTCCCTACCAGCATTGAGATTGCACCTCCAAGAGCTACCAAACCCATGCTGGTTGCTTTTGTCCGGTGGAGTCCGCCAACATCTGCAATACTTGTCTCAAATCCTCCCAAGGCTGTCCAAACCAAGCTGGACCAACCAGTGTATTCTATTATACCAATTGGGAGAACAGTGGCAATCGCAGCACGCATGCCTTTGGCAATTGCTGGCTTTCCTGGTTCAAGTTGAAAGATTGTCCGTAGTAGGTTTGTTCGGCTTCTGAGCATAGTATGAGGGATAACTGATACTTAATTTTGTTCAGTTAGCTGCCCAGCCGCACAAAAAACCTTCACGACTGATTGACCATTACTTGTAATTCGCCATCTTGATCAACAACTTCCCACCGTGTTTGTTCGCCCTCGCGCCAGAAGTGTAGTGACACCGTTACATCTTTTACCGTTAAATTTGTCAATCGCAAATCGCTTAGCCACTCTGGTAGAGTAGGACATACATACAGCCGTCGCTCCCTAGCATTAGCTTCAAGACCCAACATAGTGCTAATTAACAAGAAAATTGCTCCCGAAGACCATCCTTGGGGACTGTTTGCGTCTATGTAGGGCACAGGTAAATTATCGGGACGGCGTTCGATTCCCGCAAAAACCTCCGGCAGTCTTCCACCCTCGAAATACCTAGCAGCAGCAAAAATCCCTTCTGCAATCCGGTTAACTTCCTGATGGTAACCGTATCGCTTCAGTCCAGCTGCAATGAATGAATTATCAAAAGGCCAAACGCTACCCAGTTGATAGCTAATTGGATTATACCCTCCACTCTTGGATGAGAGGGTACGAATGCCCCAGCCACACCACATATCTGGTTGAAATAGTCTTTCCACAATTTTCTTGGCTCGTTCCTGGGGCACAATACCAGTCCATAGCAATTGACCAGGGTTCGAGGTAATGGAGCGAATTTGCTGTTTGTGGTTGTCTAACCCCAGACAGTAAAAACCTTCCTCTTCCATCCAAAAGCGCTCGTTAAACCGTTGGTAAAGCCTGTCTGCTTGAGAGCGTAACTTCCTAGCCCGATCAGTTTCTCCCCAAATCTCATAGAGCGTTGCGGCATCTTGCCAAGCTCTATAAACCTCGCCCTGCACTTCACACAATGCAATCGGTGGTTCGACTAGCTGGCCATCTGGATAAACCATGGATTTGCCAGAATCCTTCCACCCCTGATTACGCGTGCCGTCTTTGGAGCGACTCAAATACTCTACAAATCCATCATTATCAAAGTCGCCATACTTGTCGATCCACGACAATGCTTTGTCCATTGAAGCGCGGCACTCATTAAGCATGTCATTGTTGTCATTCCATCTATAGGCTGCGGCCAGGGTAATAATCCATAAAGGAGTAGCATCTACTGTGCCGTAATAAGGCGTGTAAGGCAGTTCTCCTAACTGGGTTAACTCACCTCGTCGGAGTTCGTGCAGCATTTTCCCCGGTTGAGCATCGCGCCAGTCATCAACTTCGGTTGCCTGGAGTTGCGCTAGTCGGATCAGGGTGGCACGGGCAAACTCGTGATAAATCGGTAGAACTTGTAAGCTGACGACGATCGAGTCACGCCCGAACACCGCCATAAACCATGGAATACCTGCTGCTGGCATCCAGAATTGTTTACCTTTGTCCTCTACCTTAATCTGTAGCGCCCCCATATCAACAAGCGCTTGCTGATAGAACTTCGTAATATCTGTGTTAGACGAGTGCATTTGTGTTGCTTGCGCCAGAAAATCATCTCGCATCTTCCTTGCCTCTGTCGCAAAGTTCTCGCAGCAAGTATTACTAGGCTCAAGTCGTTGACCATCTGCAATCGCTGTATAGTTAAGGCAGAGATGCCAAGTTTCCCCCGGCTTGATGACAACATCAAACATGAGACGGCCATTGGCATTGTGAGGAGGCGAACTGGCATTATCTGTTGTGATTATTAGTCCCCGATGAAACGACTTGCTACAGTAGTCAACGGTGAGTTTGCCATCCTGCCACTTGGTTTCGATTCGACCACGTGTCAGCAGTTGTTTTGACTTGACTTGAAAGATATCAGCAAAGTCTGAGCGAATAGCTAGCATCATCTGGAACACAACCTGCTCGTGATGCCAGTTCGTAATGTCAATATCTTCATGCATGCAATTGACAATGTCGCGTCGCTGACTGACTAACAAGCTGTTCCTGGGTAAGGTTCCCTTTAGGGTTACCATATCAGGATTTGTATATATATATAGGGCACTATGGTGGGTGATATTACTAGATGCCAGTAGGGGAAGTCGTTGCCGATTAAGTGTCAATTCATAATACGAGATCAGACGGGTATCATGTACGAACAAGCCTTGAGCCTGATTCTCATCAATCGAACCGTCAGCAGCTGTGACTAGAAAAGTAGACCCATCGTTGAGAACAATCTGTCCAGGATTGACAGCAACCGTAGTTGGCATAACCTATTTTACCCCCATAATTGCAATTATTACTAGTTCAAAATGAAATGGAGATGAAAATAATCTATTCCATCAGTAATGAATGGCACTCCTATCTCTGACTACTAGCTTATCTATGATATTCAATTATAAAATGGCTAAAAGTTAGGATTAATAATTTATGGCTGAAATAGCTTTTCTTAAAGAGTCAAGGCTCTCCTCTGTGTCTCTGTGCCTCTGCGGTTCGTTAGTTTAGACAAAAGATAAAATTGACATGAAATTCTGGTGACTAATTAGAAAGAAAACACCTTTCATTCATGAGAATGAGGCACTTACCAGCTTCAAATTCTTAAAGTTAAATCGTCATACATCTGTCTACAGTCTATTCCAGACTAAAGGAATAGTTGAACATATTAAAAAGGTTTTGCTCTACAACAGGTTGTAGGCAGATAAAATGTTTCAGGGAGTTTAATGCATGGGTTTTACCTCAGTTTTCCCAAAAGTTACCAATCTGCTGGCATCGTCTGGAGTCAAACCTAGTTATATTACAGGACTTGACTCTGCATCAGTAACCCTGCGGTCGCTGGCTAGGTATCTTCATAGTGAAAATTTTCGTTCAGGTGGCATTGCACCATCAGTCTCTGCTATGGGAGTAGATGCAGTTAACCAGCTTCCTAGCTATCTACTAGAGCCTTTGCTCTCCTGGTCAGGTTGGATGAGTGCTCCATCACCTGAAGCTCTAGAGCATGTGAGCTTAGAAACCATTTCTCGTTGGGTAGTGAGCCTGTATCCCAAACGGCAATACCCTGCCGTTGCTATTGGCTCTTGTAATGGCGCTGCCACACATTTATGTGCAGCCTTAGGTATACCCTGGTTACCGCAAACCCTCCTGATTGCAATGCGGCGGTTCACTGACCCGGATGAACCGAAGCAGGATCTGGAATGGGGTAAAGCTCCAGCCCAACAGTTGCTTAGCCGGAATCCCGATATTTGGGTGTACCAAATGCATGACCCTAACCAGGATCGCATCAAAATTCCCCGTATTGGCTACTTCCGAATTAAGCGATCTCGTCTGGGCACACAATTTGAGCAGTTCTTACAGGGGAATTTGGTGCCGGGTGCAACAATATTCTTAATCGAATGCGAATATCGCTGGCTGTCTACGCAGGTTGGCGATCGCCATGTCTTCCAGTTTGGAGGAACAGGTAAGCTATCCCCAGAAGAGTATTTGCACAATAGTCCACAGGTTGCCGAATTTCTTAAGCAACAAGGATCTAAGCACCAAGGGTGGGATGCACCCGCACCTGATGGTGAGTGGCCAGAGTCAGAGTGGGGCTTTGAACCATCCCTCCGTGAAGATGTAGAGCGGTTTGCGCGGAAGCATGGATATCGCATCCGGCGGATTGTTTTTTGCTATCCGCAGGACTTGAGTCCGCTGGTTGCCGATCTGCACCGTTGGTGGTACCAGAAGCACAATTTACCTGTCGATCGACTCTTGATTGAGTCTTTTGTTTACCTTCAGCCTCGGTTGGCTGTACGGAATGGACTAGTGCCTTTTTGGACAATATTTAACGATCGAGCTTCCCTAGAGCACCTCAATCAATACTTGGATACTGCTAAACCCTACGATGAAATTTACATGACTCTATTTTCTAATGGTCTTAACGCTATGGGTCAGGCTTCGCTTGAGGAATGGCGGTCTGTTTTCAGTCGGGCACGCTCAAAAGGTCGTTTTATTGGTGTAGACGAGCAGAAATATCCCAGAGACATTGCATCGTATATTAACCACTTCACGAGTTTGCAGAAACTCGATGGGCATTATCCAGTTCCTCAGTCAATGACGTTAGAACAGCTCAATGCTTTTTTGGCACAGAACGGCGATCGCTATTCGGTTCGCTGGCTGGACCACAACTCAACGTTCCGCTAGAGGAGGCTCTAGCGGCTGCGTTGAGCAAGCTCAAGATAATTGCACACTGGCCATAATAGTGGTGATTGCCTCTTGAGCATGCTGGTCTAACATTTCTGGACTAAGCATCTGCTTGCCTCGCCAGAGATGCTTGAGGTTTTCATGTGCAGTGAAGTAGAAAATACAGACACCCACAATGTTGATAGCGGCATGTCGTGGTTCCAGGGTACGGAAAACGCCTATTGCCATTCCCTGCTCTAAGATCTCAGCCAGCGTCGTATAGACCTGCAACATTCCAGTCCATTTGTAATACTTTCCCCGATTTTGAATCGCTTCGTAGAACAAGATCGCTGGCAAATTAGGATTGCGTGAGAGGCAAGCCAGGAAACCACGGACATATTGCTTCAAGGCTGGTTTGGGCGACAATTGCTCCAAGTCCAGTTGCTCACCCAAGGAGGAGATCTCAGAGAAAGCCCGTTCGAGAACGGCTTGGTATAGTCCCTCTTTGCTCTTAAAGTAGTAGTGAATCATAGCCTTGACCACATGAGTCTGGGCAGCAATCCTCTCGGTGCGAGCAGCGACTAGACCATGTCGAGCAAATTCTTCTTCAGCGGCAGCCAGAATTTTTGCCTGGGTGACCTCGGCATCGCGGACAGGGTGAGCGGTATCCAAAACATGTTTAGCTTTTTCTGAACGAACCACAATAACTGAGAATTTTGACTCCTTAAGCCAGGATAAAGTTTGGCGTGCTTAGGTGTCAAACGTAGTGAACAGAGTGAGGTGGCAATAAAAAAATTGACAAAGAGAAAATCGGTTGCTAAACTGACTAGTAAGTTAGTCAGTTATTTGTTAGTCCTTTTCTTCTGACTGGCAGCAAACTCTAACGCAATCTTTCGGACAATGACTACTACCTTACAAAGGCGCATCAGCCCTAACCCATGGGAGCTGTTTTGTGAATGGGTAACCAGTACAGATAATCGCCTCTATGTAGGCTGGTTCGGGATACTGATGGTTCCTACCCTGCTGAGTGCTACTATCTGTTTCATCATTGCCTTTATTGCTGCTCCTCCTGTCGATATTGACGGCATCCGTGAGCCAGTTTCTGGCTCGTTACTGTATGGCAACAACATCATTACTGGTGCTGTTGTCCCTACTTCTGCTGCTGTGGCTCTGCATTTCTATCCCATTTGGGAAGCCGCTTCTTTAGATGAATGGCTCTATAACGGCGGTCCTTATCAGTTGATTGTGCTGCACTTCTTGATTGGCATCTTCTGCTATCTGGGTCGAGAATGGGAACTCAGCTATCGTCTAGGTATGCGACCTTGGATTGCTGTCGCTTACTCGGCACCTGTGGCTGCTGCTACCGCCGTCTTGCTCATTTACCCCATTGGTCAAGGGAGTTTCTCGGAAGGTTTGCCTTTGGGTATTTCCGGCACCTTCAACTTTATGTTCATCTTTCAGGCCGAACATAACATCCTGATGCACCCCTTCCATCAACTCGGTGTCGCAGGTGTGTTCGGTGGTGCCCTGTTCTCTGCCATGCACGGTTCTCTTGTTTCCTCCTCCTTGGTGCGCGAGACTACGGAAAGTGAATCGGTGAACAACGGCTATCGGTTTGGTCAAGAAGAAGATACCTATAACATCGTTGCTGCTCACGGCTACTTTGGGCGTTTGCTTTGGCAATATGCTAGCTTCCACAACAGTCGGTCTTTACACTTTTTCCTGGCGGCATGGCCAGTCGTGGGTATCTGGTTCACTGCGTTGGGCATTAGCACCATGGCGTTCAACCTCAATGGCTTCAATTTCAACCAGTCGATCATTGACACTCAAGGTCATGTGATTGGCACTTGGGCAGATGTGATTAACCGGGCTAATCTCGGAATCGAAGTGATGCACGAACGCAATGCCCACAACTTTCCGCTTGACCTTGCAGCAGGTGATGTTGTGCCCGTTGCTCTTGCTGCTCCTGCCATCCAAGGCTAGGGTTATTCTTTGACTACCAATGTCAAGCGGGACATAGGGGACGAGCTTCTATCCTTCCATGCTAGTAGAGACCTAGCAAAAGCGCCCTGATGCTGAATCCTTACGGCATCAGGGCGCTTTTTGGTGGTCGTTTTTTATATGAATCATCTCACGCAGGATATTATGGAATTGACACAGAATTTGAAACAGAGTAGTTTGAATTTGCGTGTTCAGGTTAAGCAATCTTAATCAAAAGAAATAACTATTTTGGGAACAGAACACATGATAATTCTTGGTTCAAACGCGATAATTATTTCTCCCTAAAAACTTCACTTATACTTCACTTGAAATGCACATATTCTTCATACCAATATGCTTCTATTGAATTAATAAGACTTATCTAAAGAGGATAGAGCCATGTCTATTACAAGACGATTAAATCAAATATTGGAGTACATTTCAGACGCAGTGAGTGAGATTTTTAGTCCTACTCACGATGACTATCCTACAATAGGAGTTCAGCCTTTTAAAGGGGAACCGTTCAAAGATAAAGCTAGAAGGCATTGAAATTCATCGCGAAGATAGCTATCCTATGCCTTACCCAATTACTAGTAGGTGCACTTCTTAGGAGATTTACTCCCACAACACATTGAACGACATCAATCTTAAATAAGCGTCCCCAGTGTACCAAATAAGAGGGGTTGTAAGGCGTGAAATCTGGATGGCTCAAGGCAGATTTGAACTGCCGACCTTGGGATTATGAGTCCTCAGATTAACTTAGACGCCGAAAGCATTTCAGCTATTATTCAACTTATTCACCCCAAACTTACCCCAATTGTGAGGAATTGATTGTCCTGAGAATACTTTGGACACTAATGAGTTGTTTCACCTGCTTGTTCCAGGAAACGAGTATACACATTTTGACTAACCCAAAATCCTGCTCTATCAATCATCTCATCCAGAATGGGCTTGACGCTCGAAATCAAACCTCTGAACTTGGCAGCTAGTAAAACACCCAACACACCTTGCACTCGGAGATTTAGACGAGAAGCAACTCGGTAGCCCCGACGCTCATCTAGGAGCAGAAGGTCTGCGTGCAGTTCAAGTGCAAGAGCGATCGCCTCTGCTTCACCAGGATCTAGCTCTTGTTCAAGAGAAATCACTAACTCTCGATCAACTACTGATTGAGTTTGAATCCAACCGAGTGTTTGAACTTCCTGGGTTCCTGGTACTGGAGAACTAACATTTACCAATTCTCTAAAAACAGCTTCAGGAATGAGGATAATAATATAGAGCTGTTGCAGGAGAGACAAATGCCCAATAGCGGCAAGGTTAGTGATAGGTGAGGTGTTGCAAACAACAATCACAGATAACCTGTCTCTCGCAGGGTAGCGATATCAGATTCGAGTTCAGCAATATCATAGTGAATAGGTATCTGACGACTCGCCAACAGGTGTTGAAACTGAATGCGTGGCATTCCTGCCAAACGGCTTGCTTGGGCAAGGGTCAGCTTCTCCTTGTGAAATAGCATTAAGGCAATTTCCTGTTTTAGCTCAGTTTCAGTCATTTGAGCCGACTTGAGAACTTCATCTGGGATGACCACTGCCATGTCAGCTTCAATCCTTACGTTTGCAACATAACTTCAGTTTACGCTTACATCCTGCTCAGTACTAGCTCCTACCGATGGCATGCCACGTCTGTAGCAACGAAACTTGCTATTTTATGTGTATTGCACGTATTACAAGTACAACAATGCTAACTGTCAGATTGGACGAAGAAACATAACGCCAGTTGAGAGACATCTTAGCCCACGAAACAGATACTAATCGTAGCGAATTGATTAAACGCCTGATCCGCGAACGCTGGCTATCATTGCAGGTAGGTAAAACCCTGGTGGAGAGGCGGGGTGGATATCCTCAGCATTTATTACAGGATGCTCCAGCTGATTTATCAGAACGTCAAAATCGTAAGGCAGCGATCACTGAATATTTGAAGCAACGTCACTCATGACCTATCATCCGACTGTTCTAGCGGATAGCGGTTTTTTATTTGCGTACTACAGTGCCAAAGATAAATATCATGACTCGGTACGGGGCTTTTTTGAAAGCTTTACAAAGAAGCTAGTAACGACATCGCCTATTTGCACAGAAGTCATGTGGCTGCTCAACTCCGATTGGCAGACACAAAACAAATTTCTTTTGGATGTGGCTAAAGGACTTTATAATTGCGAACAACTGTAAGCTTGAGTGACTTGCAGGGGAAAAGCGTTCGCCTTTGTCATGAAGAGTAAGCCAACCCCAAGTATCAATGAAGAGCCTAGCTGCCATAGAGCTTGTCATCTAAGTTGGCAGCAAGGGAGCCATGCTCCACCGCGCCGATGAATTCTGATAGGAGATCGACGACTTGAACAGGTCCGTTGGGCAGAGTTGATTCCTGAGTCTGAGATAGTTGTTGAACATACTCCAACACCTCGATAAGTTGCTGCTCCGGCAATTGCTCGATCGCGTTGAGGAGAACTTGTTTAGTGGTCATAGCAGGTACTTAAGATAGCTATGAGTATATTGTGCCTGAAGTTCAGAGTTCCCCGGAATGCTCTCTGGAGCAGGGACAAGGATAACAAATACAAAGCAAAGGACAAAAATCCAAAGCTAAAACCGCCAAGAATGGGGCTAAATCACTAACAATTTCACGTCTGGAGACGTAATCAAGGCTAGAAACCACGTCATGTGACAGCAAACTCCGTCAACGGACGCTTACTGGGATGGTGAAAGCCCAACACAATATCTTGTTTGGGTACTCCCAATGCCAACAAATTATCCACCACACAGAGATTGGTCATATCTTCTTCTACCCAAATCTTTCCGTTTGCAATTCGCAAATACACCGTGATGTAACGCACCCGCTCTTTACCCCGCCAACCGGACTGAAACCAAAGATACTCATCGCGTTCCACGTCAAACGCCAATCGATCAGTTCTTTCCTCTGAACCTGTCTGTCCAAGTTCGTAATAGCCCATCAATAATTTTTGAATGAGCGATCGATACTGGATTAACTTGTCCATTGCACAATTTCCTCCCGTTCAATATCTACAACAATTATCAGAAGTTGATTTGCTTGAACTACGACTTGAATTGCCTTTCCAGAGAAGAAATCCTGATAAGTGACATCATCAATTGCTAGATAAACCTGATACTCTGGCTCCGTCAACTCAATCAAACGACGATAAATAAGGTACTGCCCCAAAGCCTGCTGGAAATCGTGCATGAGTGATCGCCCAACAAAGCTTTTCACCTCAACAACAATTTTCTCACTGCCGCGAGTCGCTGCGATCGGCTTTTCCGCTGCAAGATCAGCATAAAGCGCCGCATTCTCATACTTGATGAAATACGGGTCAGCCGTGATTACCCAGCCGTCTTTGATCAGGGCTGCTTTAACCGCATTATGATAGATGTCGCGTGCAGGCATTAACAAACTCAGAAATTGAGTACCTCAATTCTGCCATTGAACCTTCGTAAAGGTCATTAGTGGATATCGTAGTGAACTTGACGAAGTCAACGCAGCTCCCGGAGGCTTCCTCCGGGAGAACGTTGACCCATGCAGCCTTTGATATCGATCGCCAACAGGTGATTGACCGGGCAATCAATGCAGGGGTTCATAAGATGGTGCTTACGGGTACTACTGTAGAGGAGAGCCAGAAGGCTCAAACGCTAGCCAGCCAATATACGGGAACCCTGTATTCAACGGCAGGAGTTCATCCCCACGATGTTCGTCACTGTCACAAGAAAACCGTTTCATGCTTACGAGAACTTGTTGCTCTGCCTAAAGTTGTGGTGATTGGAGAATATGGCTCAGACTTTAACCGTGATTTTTCTCCCCACCCAGAACAAGAGCATTGGTTTGAGGCACAGCTGTAACTGGCATGTGAACTCAAGCTATCCCTGTTTCTGCATCAAAGGGATGCTCATCAACAATTTCTAGACATCCTTAAACCCTATCGAGAGCGTTTATCTGCGGCAGTAGTGCATTGTTTTACAGGCAGTGTAGACAAACTGAGGGCGTACCTAGACTGGGATTTACACATTAAGTAGCTAGACATGGAAAAGTGTAACATAGAAGCAGCGAATTCAAGCCTGCTCTCGCGATGCCTGCGCCCTTGCGAATCACGTTAACTGAGACAGAAGACAGAACCCTGCAAGAACTTAGCGTTGCTGATGGTGTGCCGCGTCGC
>JAFASY010000067.1 GCA_019244235.1 Chroococcidiopsidaceae cyanobacterium CP_BM_ER_R8_30 | reverse complement strand
TAATAATTGTAGGCTCACGATAATCTTGACCACCGTGAACGACACGGTGACCTACCACATCTATTTCAGCATACTCATTAATCACCTGAGTCTTGCCACGCGTCAGAGTATCGAGCATGTGGGAAATGACCTCCGATCGGTTGTTTGTCTGGAGTTCTTCTTCCAGAACTGTCCCTTTGGAGGTCTTGACCTTAATTTCTGCCATGCCTTGATGTTGAGTCCAGTCAACTTTAGCTTCCCACAACGGGGTAACGGGTAAATCTGGCAGCTCCTCATCTATCTGATACAAACAGCTTTTTTGGCTGCTCGATCCGGCATTAAGTACAAGTATTTTCATGCGGGCTCTAACACCACTCCCAAGTAGTAATCTCAGCCGGGTCTTCCCCATGTTCTAGAATATAGTGCTTGTAATCCTGCAACACATATTCATAATGCTGCACCCGATCGCTCGCTCGTGCCGCCACGCGAGGGTTCTGGGCTGCTGATAGCCGAATTGCCTGCATAATTAAGTGAAATCGGCTGGTCCGATTTCGGACATGCATATCAAATGGTGTTGTCGTAGTGCCTTCCTCCTGATAGCCGTTAATATGGAATCGCTTAATATTGGGACGACCGAATATCAACTCTTTCACTGCCGAAGGATAGCCGTGGAAGTTAATAATCACATGTTTGTCTGGAGTGAATAGAGCATCGAACATTTCGGCATCCAAACCGTGGGGATGGGCAGATTTTTCTTCTAGTACCAGCAGATCAGTCACATTCACTACCCGTACTCGTAACTCTGGCATCTCTGCACGCAGGATATGAGCTGCTGCCATGACTTCCACAGTAGGCGAGTCCCCGATTCCCACCAGCACCACATCGGGGTTAATGCCTTCATCAATACTTGCCCATTGCCATACAGAAGCACCAGCGCGGCAGTGAGCAACGGCTTCTGGCATCGACAACCACTGCGGCATCGGATTTTTATTAGCAATCACCAAATTGACATATCCGGTACTCTGCAAACAGTGATCGATAGTGCTGATTAAGCAGTTAGCATCGGGAGGTAAATAGATCCGTGCCGATTCTGCTTTAAGATTCAAGATGCTATTGATAAAGCCAGGGTTTTGGTGTGAAAAGCCGTTATGTTCCTGCCGCCATAGAGTGGAGGTTTCTAGATAATTCAATGATGCGACTGGTAGACGCCAAGGCATTTCTCGCGAGAACTTAAGAAACTTAGAATATTGATGCATCATCGTGGTGACAATTGCCAAGAATGCCTCATAGGAGGGGAAAAGACCGTGGCGACCAGTGAGCAGATAGCCCTGAAGCCAAGCTTGGCAGTTGTGTTCACTCAAGACTTCGATTACCCGACCGTCATGGGGACCAATATGACTGTCATGGGGATTAGTCGGCCATTGATAGTTACGATGGGTGACATCTAACACTTTTGTGAGTTTGTTAGACTCTAATTCATCAGGAGAAAAGATGCGGAATGTTTTAGGATTTCGTTCAATTACAGCCTTGAGGTACTGACCAACTTGCTGAGTGTTACTGACCTGATTTTCTCCCCGCTTACAGACTCCTTCTGTCTCCACATGCTCAATCGCCACCTCAAAATCGTCTATGTTAGGCAGATCGAGAGGACGGCGTATATGTCCGCCAAAAGTGTGGGGGTTGCAGCCCATACGTCGGTCGCCCTTGGGACACTGCTCCAGAATTTCTGGTAGTGGGCAACCATGTTCGTCTAATAACTCCTCCATATGGTAGGAGCGTAGCCACTCCTCCACTAGCTTTAGGTGAGCTGGATTCTTTTTCACATCTGGTGCTGGAACTTGGTGAGAGCGGTAAGACCCCTCAATGGGCTCTCCATCCATTTCCTTAATTCCGGTCCATCCTTTGGGTGATCGCAGAATCAGGACAGGCCATTTAGGTTTCGTGATGCGCTCTCCAGAACGAGCTGCCTGTTGAATGCGACAAATCTCCTGATAAGCCCAGTCCATCGAGGCGTAGAGGTCGGCATCCAAATCAGCATCTTCCACAAACCGCACTTGGTAACCGTAGCCAGTAAATAGGTACAGGAGTTCTTCATCGCTCATTGAGCCGTAGATTGTGGCACTGGTGATTTTGTAGCCGTTAAGATGCAGAATTGGCAGCACTGCCCCAGATTCAGCTGGGTCGAGATACTTGTAGCTATGCCATGCTGTTGCTGTTGGTCCAGTCTCCGCTTCCCCATCTCCCACTATGCAAGCCACAATCAAGTCAGGGTTATCCATCACTGCACCAAAGGAAGTTGCCAGGGCATACCCCAGTTCACCACCTTCATGAATTGTCCCAGGAACGCCAGGATACAAGTGGCTAGGAAAGCCACCGGGCCAGGAAAACTGCCTAATTAATTTCTGCATTCCTGCTCTATCCAGCGTCAGGTCTGGGTAAAATTCCTTCAGGGAACCCTCTAGGTAAAGATTTGCCAGGTTAGCTGGTGCGCCGTGTCCTGGACCAGTGACGAGGAACATATCTACGTCGTAGCGCCGAATCAAACGGTTGAGGTGAGCGTAGATGAGGTTGATTCCAGGGCTGGTACCCCAGTGCCCTAGCAGGCGGTCTTTGATATCTTCGGGACGCAGGGGTTCTTGAAGGAAAAAATTCTCTTTGAGATAAATTTGGGCAGCGGCAAGATAGTTTGTCAGACGGCGATAACGAGCGATCGCTTCAAGTTCTGCTGCATGATTTTGACGAACGTCTCGAACTGAAATCTCTGGGCTAGCTAGCGGCTTCAGTGGAGTTGATGTCATTAGGATTTACCTCTTGAAAAAGCGTGCAATAGAGACACGAAAAATTAAATTTATGAGCTGTCAGTGTACCAATCGCTTTGCAGGTTGAGCTTTTAAGTGATAGTTATCTAGCTTTAAGCCTAATAAAGTTATTGTTCTATCGCTTCCTTAAAGCAAAAGAACAGTGACTAAAGGTATCCTAATGAGCCTTATCCTCTATCACGTCTATCTCAAGTCACATCCTCTAAGAACATGATGGACTTCAGTATAGAGTTGGCAGTTTTTACTCGTCATTTTAGATATAGGGACGATTATTGCCTCGCAGAAATTTGGTTACAGTGAGGAGGAAGTTTCTGTCTGAACAAAAAGTATCAACTCTCTGGCAGATGGGTAAGTATAAGTACATCTTGTTTTACAAACCCTATGGCGTTTTGAGCCAATTCACAGACAACAGCGAAACCAAACGCAGCACTCTCAAGGATTACATTCTAGTTCCTGGCGTTTACCCTGTTGGACGTCTGGATTGGGACAGTGAGGGGTTGATGCTGTTAACTAATCACGGGCAATTGCAACACTGGCTCTCCCATCCTCGGTTTAGACACAAGCGCACCTATTGGGTACAGGTAGAGCGAATTCCCGATGCAGATGCCCTAAGCCAACTGCAGCAAGGCGTAGTCATTGAAAATTACCGGACACAACCAGCAGAGGTGCAACTGTTAGACTATGAGCCACCGTTGCCACCGCGAACCCATCCAATTCGATTTCGGAAAAATGTGCCTTGTGCTTGGCTAGAACTCACACTGACTGAGGGGCGAAATCGGCAAGTGCGTCGAATGACAGCTAAGGTAGGATATCCGACTTTACGATTAGTTAGAGTCAAAATCGCGCATCTTGACTTAGAGGGACTCCAGCCAGGGGAATGGCGCAATCTCACTCCAGAGGAAATAAAGCCACTTCTATCTTTAAAATAGTGGGCAGGGACAGCAAACTATGGCAACTTGGATCTTAGCTATCATCTAGTTCCTAGTGTCTTTGACACACCCCTGTAAACTTAGCTCGATAGGGTTTTCAGGCTGGTTTTTTGTAAACACTTTAGAACGGGAATGCAGGAAGTCTCAGTATGCTAATTTGCCCTCACTGCCAGTCTGAAAACCCTAATGGCAACAAATATTGTCAACGCTGCGGTACCTCCCTGACTCAAAAGGTCTGTCCAAACTGTGGTAGCGATGTGGATTTGCGTGCCAGACTATGTCAGAACTGCGGCAAAGTCACAGGAACTGTGTGGTGGGCGATTATCACACCTCTGAAATCAGGGTCAATCCCAGAGGATATGACCAATTTGAGCTTGGAAGTAGCCGAAGTAACAACTCCCGTTGCTATCCCTGAGTCGATGCCAAACAGTGTAACCAGGTTGAGCTTGGATGATGTGGAAAACCCTGTAGAAGAATTAGCAGCCCCGCCTGTCTCTATCACCAGTGAGCCACCAACTGCCTCTACCCCACAGCCTGAAGCCTACCTGGACGTAGAGCAGCGCTACCAGTTGCTAGAACCTTTACCACCCTTGGTGACAGAAGTACAGGTAAGAGTATTGGACTGTCAACCATTTCAATTGTCGCCACTAGCAGCCTTGGCAGCCTCGCCACCAGAGTGGCTGGTAACACCACCAAATGTTTCAGCTGAGGCTCGACCACCAGAGGTAGGTGCCGACTCAGTCATGACGACGGCAATTCCAGCGATCGCCAAGCCCTACCTAGCCCTTTGGTCCCAGTTTCCTCAAACCTGTGCCCCCATCCACGATGCTTGGCAGGAGGACAATCGGCAAGTGGTCTTGATTGAAGACCGTTCAGATTGGCCTCAGTTGCTTGAATGCTACGAGCGAGAGACAACTTTAGCTCAGATTTTGCCATTGCTTTACCAAATGACTCAACTCTGGGCAGCTCTAGAACCTTGGTCTTGTCGTCAAAGCCTCCTCATCTCGTCGAATTTGCGAATTGGGGCAAACAAGACACTGGCATTGCAACGCTTGTATGCTGAAAGCCCTGGATCTACACCGACCTTGCAAGATTTGGGACAAGTGTGGCAGGAGCTTCTTCATGAATCTCAGCGCACCCAGTTTGGTAGTTTAGTGCAACTAATAGACGAACTTAAAGCTGGTCACATTCAAACAATAGACGAACTGCGATCACATCTACAAGGAATCGCCAACGAACTACAAGTCCCCCTAACAACCTCTCCCCCAGCTCCCTTCTCCCCTCCCCTGCAACTAGATGAACTACCGATGCAAAGCGATGATATGCCAACTGTCGTGCTACCAATGCAGCTGTATAGTCTAGAAGACGCAGGCTGCACCGATGTTGGTCGCCAACGCGACCACAACGAGGATTGTTTCGGGATCGAAACGAGAATCTCTAAACAGGAAAGCCCTAGAGGGAGAACTACCCAGGCACAGGGGCTTTATATCCTCTGTGATGGCATGGGTGGACATGCGGCAGGCGAGGTAGCCAGTTCTCTAGCAGTGAAAACTCTACAGCAATATTTTCAAACCCGGTGGCAATCTCCATCTGAGCTGCCAGATGAAGCGACTATTCGCGAAGCCGTGCGTACAGCCAATCAAGCAATCTATAACCAGAACCAACAAGACACTCGTTCTGGCACAGCACGTATGGGTACGACCTTAGTTATGGTTTTACTCCAAAACACTAAGATAGCAGTGGCGCATGTGGGTGATAGCCGCCTTTACAGGCTGAGTCGCAGGCAGGGATTAGAGCAATTGACTGTGGATCACGAAGTCGGGCAACGAGAGATTTCCCGAGGAGTGGAACCAGAGATCGCATATGGGCGTCCTGATGCCTATCAACTTACCCAGGCTTTAGGACCGCGAGATGAGAACTTCGTTAAGCCCGATGTGAAGTTTCTAGAGTTGAATGAAGACACGCTGCTACTTTTGGCCTCGGATGGTCTTTCTGATAATGGCCTATTGGAGGAAAAATGGCAGACTCATCTACAACCCCTCTTAAGTTCTAGCAAGAGTCTGGAGCAGGGAGCTAGCGAGTTAATCGATTTGGCAAACCAATACAATGGGCATGATAATATCACTGCTGTGTTGATTCGAGTGAAAGTGCGACCAGACATGCAGCAACCAGGATAAAGTTGAAATGTTGATGTGGTCAGGCTAACCCTTTTAGATTCCCAACGAAACACCCCACTACAACAGTGGCGGTTTGAGAACGAGTTTGTAATCCGGATTGGTCGCTCTCCAGACAATCATATCGTTTTGACTGATACTCTGGTTTCCCGTCATCACCTGGAATTACGATGCCTGAACTCTAACCGAGACTCTTGGCAACTGATTAACCAAGGCACAAATGGAACTTTCCTCGATGGCGTCTTAGTCGCTCAAAGTTTATTGTCAGATGGCTCCCTCATTCAATTAGCACGAGGAGGCCCGATCCTGAAATTCCAAGTATTCCAATCAGTTCTAGCTACTCCTCCCTCAACTGCTTCAGTAGGCTGTACTCATCGTGGTAATCCGCCAAACAATCTGTTTTGCATCCACTGTGGTCAACCCATTTCAGTTCAACGGACCATCCGACAATATCAAATCCTACGGACGCTTGGACGGGGAGGTATGGGCACGACTTTCCTGGCTTGGGAGCCTGCGGAGGTAAGCCAGCAGAGGCAGCCACGGCTAGTGGTGTTAAAGGAAATGAACGCGGATATGGCGAAAATTGCTAAAGCTCAAGAACTGTTTGAACGGGAGGCTCGCATCCTTAAATCGCTGCATCATCCAGGTATTCCTGAATACTATGATTTTTTTGTGGAAGCAGGAAAAAAATACTTAGCTATGCAGCTAGTTCATGGGCAAGATTTAGAGAAACGGATCTTGAGTTTGGGACCAGTTACACCAAGTCAAGCGATCGGCTGGATGATCCAAACCTGCGAAGTTTTAGACTACATTCACAGTCACAAGCCGCCACTAATTCATCGCGATATCAAACCAGCTAACCTTATGGCTCGCACCGCAGATAACAGCATCGTGGTGCTTGATTTTGGCGCTGTCAAGGAAATTGGCACTATACCTGGAACTCGCATTGGGGCTGAAGGATACTCTGCCCCTGAACAAGAACGGGGACAGCCTCTTACCCAGTCTGATCTCTATGCCATTGGACCGACATTGATCTTCTTACTAACAGGCGAAAACCCTTTTAACTTTTACCGCCCACAGAATCGAGGTCGAGATTATCGATTCTCTATCGACAGAGTTCCCACGATTACACCTCGGCTGCGAAAAGTGATTGAGCGGGTAACAGAACCCGCTCCTGGCGATCGCTATTCAAACGCTAGAGAATTGATTACTGCCTTGAAAGCTTGCCTATAGGAATTATTCTTCGTCCCAAGCTTCAACTGCTAGCAATTCACTGACGGGGTCTTGTGTAGTGAAGCCATAGTCTAGTAGCTCTGATTTCCAATAGGACCATTCATTTCCATAAAGTGGGGCAACCTTCCAGATGCTATCCGTGGGCTTAATGATTTTGGATTCCACTAGGGAACGCACGTGATGCTGCAATTTCACCATCGGGTGAATAACTTGCTGGGTCATAACTTAAGTTCGATACTGACTGAGTTGTGCGAATATTCGAGTAGAAGCGCTTCTCAATGTCGAATCATAACAACTACGTGGAGTTCTGTATGCTAGAGAAGCAAATCTTCACTCCTCTAGATTATCATGTCCATTTTGGAAGTCGCCTTATTGTTAGCCAAAAAGTGCGGAAATTACTACATCTCTAATTTTCAGACATAGACGAGTTACTATTAGGAACGACATGAGTGAAGATGCAGACAACTTACTCAAACAAGGAATCGCTCATTATCAGACAAGTCAGTTTGAGGCAGCATTGCAGTCTTGGCAGCAAGCGCTAAGTTTGTATCGCGATAGCTTAGACTTGCGCCGAGAGGGAGCAGTGCTGGGAAACATTGGAGCAGCTTATCAAGCTTTGATGCTGTCCTACAGGGTGCCAATCTCGTGAATGCAGATCTCAGAACCCTGCTACCTCGTGCCAACTTGAGCTTGCGCTCTTGAGTCGCGCCTTGCCTCCACAGGCGTTGCCTTGAGCGGTGCTAACCTGAGTGGTGCGAACTTATGTAGTGCTTACTTGCCAAATGCTAGCCTGAGTGGAGCTAATCTTAGAGGTGCAAATTTGCGCGATGCCGATCTAAGCTATGTTGATCTTAGAGGTGCAAATCTGCAACAAGCCGACCTGAGCCGAGCTGAGTTAGCAGGGGCACAAGTGGAGTTGGACGGGAGTAGGGAGTGGAATGGGTTATGGTGTCCTTTTGGGTTGAAACTATGGCATGGGCAATAGGCACTATCTTCTGGGCCGAATTAGTGCGGGATGCTTATCATGTCTTAGCCCATCGCTGGCCGTTGCTGTATCGGCAGCATGTGTGGCACCATCGCATCTTTCGTCGGGACTTAACCATTATCAATGCCGCTGTTTATCGTCAGGCACAGTGGCGTAACGATTTGCCCGAATGCCTAGTCATGTTGCTGTTAACGCTAGCAGCATGGTGGGGCTGCTCCCAATGGAGGTCTGACTATCAATGGGCGGCTCTGGCAGGAACCCTATACACTACGATATTTTTAGCTGGCTGTATAGCGCGTGGTAGTGGTGGTGAATGGGCTCGGCAAGCAACTGATGTCACTCATCTCCCTGGTCCTTTCACCGCTCCCCCAGGTCAATGGTTGGTCAATCGACCATATCACTGGCGACATCACTTTGATAGTGACCAGGCATACTATTGCAGTACTTTCACTCTTTTGGACAAGCTGATGGGTACAGCTCTTACCTTGAAGGGAAAGACAGTAGCAGTGACGGGAGCATCTGGAACACTGGGGCGATCGCTCCTGTTGTGCCTACATCAAGCAGGTGCGAAGGTGGTAGCACTGAGTTCTCAACCAGAGCCAATAACTCTAACAGTAAGTGGGGCACCGCTAGCAGTAAAGACAATAACATGGCGGGTAGGTTGTGAGGCAGAACTGGCTCTGGCGTTGGAGCAAGTCGATATTCTTGTTCTTAACCACGGTATTAATGTCAGAGGCGAAAGAACACAAGAGGCGATTACCCAGTCCTATGAAGTCAATACCTTCTCTAGTTGGCGCTTGCTAGAACTCTTTCTCACCACTGTCCGGGACAATGAAGGCATAGCCTGTAAGGAAGTGTGGGTCAATACCTCAGAAGCGGAAGTCAGTCCCGCTTTAAGCCCACTGTACGAATTATCCAAGCGCACTTTGGGAGATTTGGTGACGCTACGTCGATTAGATGCTCCTTGTATCGTGCGAAAATTGATTTTGGGACCATTTAAAAGCACGCTTAATCCCATCGGAGTTATGTCTAGCGATTGGGTGGCACGGCAAATCGTGGCGCTCGCTCGTCGCGATGTCCGCAACATAATCGTCACAATTAACCCCCTCACCTACCTACTCTTTCCGGTGAAGGAGTTTTGTGTCTCAATGTATTTCAGGTTTTTCAGTCGTTCTGTGGCTCAACTCCAACCAGATGCTAAAGCGACTCATCTCGATGAGCAATCACTGCATAAAATGGATCTCCACCAGCAGCACCCAACCAAGACAGAAAGCCAGAAGCAGTAGATGGACGAGTAATGACTTCCGGGGCGCTAAACCCTGGCACTAGCTCGAAGTAACTTTTAACCAACTCAACTCGACTGGCTTCAGAACCCTCTCGCCATGCCTGAATGGCTTTTTGATAAAACATCCGGTTAGAAAAACTGATAATTGCTACACCGCCTGGTTTGAGGATGCGGTAGATCTCAGCGAATATAGCTTCTGGATACTGCAAGTACTGAACTGATACAGCGTTGAGGACAGCATCAAAATCTTGATCTGACAAGGGGATATGAGGATCTTTGTTGAAATCTTGCACAAAGTAATGATCTAGTTGAGGATTGCGTGCTAGTTCCTCAGCGTTGAGACCATGTCCCTCAACATGCGCGAATTCTATCTCTGGTAGATGCGAAACCCAGCTGCTCATCATATCAAAGATGCGTGTGTGAGGCTGGAGTCGCTCACGGTACAAATCCGTCAACTGTTGAATAAACCCTTCGTCCACATGGGTCACAAAACGTGGATAGCTATAGAAAAGTTGATCTTCAGAAGTATCTAACTTAGTCCGTTGATTCGGTCGGAGCGGCATGAGTGCGAGTCATAATAGGTTTGCTCTTCTTAGTTTAAGAATAAAGTTGCTCTCGACTCCCCAAGCACGGTATGCCTTCCCACTTGCGAAAAATCTATAAACTAAGCTAAGATAATACGTATACGAAATAATTTTCGTTACACTTGGATATAAACAAGAGTGCTTAAGGCATCCGAAGTAGAAATGCAAACAACTTCCGTCCCGGTTGAGCGACAGCTATCAGTAGAGCAACGGCAACTAGTTCTAGCACCCTACAGCATAGGGTACCGGATAAAACTACTATCTCAACTCATGACTCGCAGGTTTCAGGAAGTCATGGAGCCATTTGGTCTAACTCCCTTCCATTGGCTTGTTCTGTGCTGTTTGTGGGAAGAAGACGGTTTACCTACCTGTAGCATCGGGGAAAAACTCCAACAGGTGGGAGGGACCATTACTGGTGTGCTGGACCGGATGGAGGAGCGGGGGTTGGTGCGTCGAGAGCGGGACGTTGATGACCGTCGCATTTGGCGAATATGGCTAACGCCGGAAGGTAAGCAATTAGAAGCAGTATTGCCCCCACTTGCTCTGCAAGTGCGAGAGCAAGCTCTCAAGGATATCCCGTTGCCAGAGCGAGAACGGCTTTCTCAATTAATAGACCAGGCGATTGTGAATATGTCTTAGCCTTACGAAAGCTAGAGACGAAAAGTCATCCTTACGAGTGGTGTTGCAATCATTGAGATTCTTTAAGCTAATGCTTAGTGTACTAAATAATGAATGTCGTACTGAATTAACTGAATCTTAAGTTACGTGAATTTCATATTAAAAGCTCTGACATGTATAGGTCTTTCCCATAGTGGAGGTAATAATTGTGACAAATTCAAACGATAATTCTCTAAACGGCAAAGGAGCCGCAGTATTAGACCAGGAAGTGAGTACAGTTGCCGATACTGATAAAAAAGCCACTCCAGCAGTAGCCACAGCCGTTGCTCCAGAGAAAGAGCGTGAAACGGGACAAGTGGCGAAGCCTGAGGATAAAGCTCAGCAGGAAGGAGAAAAACTGAATCCTAAGAAGAAAAGACGCAAGCGTTTACTTTTCTCAGGTTTAGGTGTGTTGGCAGTAGTTGTGGGTGTGTTTGGTGTCCGCTGGTTCGAGTACGCTTCTACCCACGAAACTACAGATGATGCCTACACGACAGCTGATGTTCATCCGGTTAGTAGCCGGATTAATGGCACAGTTAACGCTGTGCTAGTGAATGACAACCAGCATGTACAAGCAGGTCAACTTTTGGTGACGCTTGACCCTCGCGATTATCAGGTACAAGTCCAGCAAGCAGAAGCATCACTAGAAGCAGCTCAACGTCAGGCAAACGCTGCACTCTCCAATATTAATCTAGCATCGCAAACGGCCTTGGGAAATACGCAGAATGCCCAAGGTAATGTTAACAGTGCCCGCGCCTCAATTAATACTGCCGTTGCCCAAGTCAAGGCGGCACAAGCTGGAGTTCCTGCAGCCGAAGCACAGGTGGCTCAAGCCAATGCGAATCTGCAACGGGATCAAGCTAACTATCGCCGTTACAGCACCCTTTATCAACAAGGAGTCGTGTCTCGTTCGCAGTTAGATACTTACCGTGCTGCTTACTATGTGGACGTCGCCCAGAAAAATTCTGCGATTCAGGCAGTAGCACAAGCTCAAGCCAACCTGGCTCAAGCTCAGGAGAATGTGACTAAAGCCGAGGCTCAGTTGGCGGCGTCCCAAGGTGGACTCACACAGGCTAAAGCCAGTGGGGTGCAAACCAAGGTAAACCAGGCTCAGTACAAAGCGGCTGAAGCGGCGATCGCCCAATCCCAAGCAAATCTGCATAATGCCGAACTGCAGCTATCCTACACCGACATCTACGCTCCCACGAGCGGTAGGGTGGGTAATAAAAGCGCACAAGTCGGGGAACGAGTGCAGCCTGGAACTCCTTTGATGCAAATTACACAAGACGATGCCTGGGTCGTTGCCAACTTCAAAGAAACCCAGCTTGCTAAGATGCGTATCGGGCAACCAGTAACAATCCACGTCGATGCTATCCCTAATCACGACTTCCTCGGTCGTGTAGATAGTTTTTCACCAGGTTCCGGCTCGACGTTTGCTCTACTACCTTCAGATAACGCCACTGGTAACTTTACCAAAATTGTGCAACGAGTCCCGGTCAAAATTGTCTTTGACCCCAATAGCATTCGCGGATATGAATCGCGAATTGTTCCTGGGTTGTCAGTTGAACCAAGTGTGAATGTAAAGTAAGGTAAAGTTAGTTGTTAATAATAGCCTCTGGTAAGTTCATTCTTCCAGAGGCACAGAGAATCTTATGACATCTAAGGTCGGTAATTTAAGGCATTTAAGTCGGATTGGACGAGCTTTTAGCTCTAGAAATTATCGACTGTATTTTGCTGGTCAAGGTCTTTCAATGATCGGAACCTGGATGACACTTATTGCTACCAACTGGTTAGTGCTCCAGTTAACGCACTCAGCTTGGTGGTTGGGCATAGTCGGGTTTGCTAGTCAAATTCCAACTTTCTGTCTAGCTCCGTTTGCTGGAGTATTTGTGGATAGATGGTCTCGCTATCATATCGTAGTTGCCGCCCAGGTTCTGGCAATGTTTCAGTCCTTAGCGCTAGCCTTTCTAGCACTAACAGGCATGATAAATATTTGGCAAATTATTGGATTGAGCCTGCTTCAAGGTTTAATTAACGCTGTCTCTGTACCAGCCCTACAGGCTTTCGTTAAAGAAATTGTTGAGAAGCAAGAAAACTTAGGAAATGCGATCGCGCTCAATGCTTCTCTCATTAGTAGCGCTCGGTTAATTGGACCCGCAATTGGTGGTTTATTAATTGCCACAGTAGGGTCAGGAATGTGCTTCCTGATTGACGGTATTAGCTACATAGCTGTACTTGTTGCCTTAATGTCGATGAAGCTCCCTCCTGTAAAGATATCAGTAGAATCTTCCCCGCAATGGCAGAGGCTGAAAACAGGATTTTCCTATGCCTTTGGCTTCCCACCTATCCGCTCAGTTCTACTGCTGATGGCTTTACTCGGTTTTATGGGCTTACCGTATGTTGTTCTAGCACCGATTTTTGCAACCGACGTGCTTCACGGGGGTGCGGAAACTCTAGGGTTTTTAATGGCAGCTTCAGCATTAGGAGCTTTCATAGCTAGTATTTACCTGAGTTCTCGACTTAGTGTAGTGGGTTTAGAGAATGTTATCGCCATGGCTCCAAGAATCTGGGGAATTGGGTTTATTGTCTTTTCTCTATCCCGTATTCTTGGGTTTTCCTTAATAGTGATGGTAGCGGTTGGCTTCGGTGTTGTTCTGCAAATAGCGGCCTGTAACACGTTTGTTCAAACAATAGTGGAGGACGATAAGCGGGGTCGAGTTATGAGCTTCTTTAGCATGTCATTTATGGGTATGGTACCCTTTGGCAGCTTGTTTTCTGGTTGGCTGGCCAATCAAATTGGGGCTCCAAATACATTAATAATTAATGGTGCGGTTTGCATTTTTAGTTCTTTCATATTCGCTAAATACCTACCAGTATTAACTAGCCTGATCCAGCCAATCTATACCGAGATTGGAATCCTTCCTAAGGTGCATTCATAAGCATACTCAAGTTTCCAACAATAGAGATATGAAGGTTTATGAACCCTAACAAGTCTTCTCCAAGAATCAATATATGAGAAATGCCATCAGAGCAAGGTCACTTCCATCAGCACTAAAATCAAGGAATTATCGTCTATTCTTTGGTGGACAAGGAATTTCCCTCATTGGGACTTGGATGACGCAACTTGCCACTGTATGGCTAGTTTATCAGCTGACAAATTCAGCATTTATGCTAGGGATAGTCGGATTTACAAGTCAAATTCCCAGCTTTGTTCTAGCTCCATTTGGCGGTGTTGTTATAGATAGATGGAATACCCATCGAATCTTAGTGACAACTCAAACCTTAGCAATGATCCAATCGTTAGCGCTAGCAGTTCTAGCCCTAACGCACGTTATCAATATTTGGCAAATTATTGGCTTGAGCTTGTTTCAAGGTTTAATTAATGCCATTGATGCCCCAGCTAGGCAGACCTTTGTCAAAGAAATGGTAGACCGGAAAGAAGATCTATCAAGCGCGATCGCGCTCAATTCTTCCCTGGTTAATGGGGGGCGATTAATTGGTCCGGCAATTGCTGGTATTGTTATTGCCAGAGTCGGAAGTGGTTACTGTTTTCTAATTGATGGTCTGAGCTATATTGCTGTAATTGCCGCTCTACTTGCAATGCGGCTCAGGTCTAAGCAAGAAATTGTGCAAACAGCTAATCCTTGGGAAAGAGTGAAAGAGGGATTTAGCTATGCCTTTGGCTTCTCACCTATTCGCTCCATCTTACTATTACTAGCATTGTTCAGTCTGATGGCAATGCCCTATATCACTCTCATGCCAATTTTTGCGACCAAAGTGTTGCATGGTGGTGCTCATACTCTAGGTTTTTTGATGGCAGCATCAGGAGTCGGAGCGCTTTGCGGCGGAATTTATCTCAGTACCCGAAAAACTGTACTCGGTTTAGGTAAAGTCATCGCCTCTGCCCCAGCAATTTGTGGAGTTGGGATGATTATTTTTGCTTTGTCCCATTTCTTGTGGCTATCTTTACTGACGTCGCTGCTAATTGGCTTAGGTTCAATTCTGGCAATTGCTTCTAGCAACACAGTAATTCAAACGATCGTCGAGGATGATAAACGTGGAAGGGTCATGAGCTTATTTACCATGTCTTTCCTTGGTATGGTGCCTTTCGGTAACTTATTCGCTGGTAGCTTGGCAAGTAAAATTGGTGCTCCAAGCACATTTATCATTGGTGGTGGCTTCTGCATTCTTGGGTCCTTGCTTTTCAGGACACAGCTACCTCAGATCAGAATCCTAGTTAAACCAATCTATACAAAAGCTGGCATCCTGCCAAGATAATATTTCTCATAGTTATCCCAGTCTTGCAGACAAGATATGTCCTCCCTTCTCAACCCTCTAATATTTGAACTTGGAGTCATCCTATGGCTACAACAAATGTCAATAATCAACAATCTCGTAAACCTCCTAGTCAATCCCCTCCCTCTGACGATCGGGTCCCCCTAAAAACCTGGATTGGTTTGATGGGCGCTATGCTAGGCGCATTCATGGCGGTTTTGGATATTCAGATCACCAACTCTTCTCTGCAACAGATTTCTGGGGCAATAGGTGCAACGACAGATGAAGGTTCTTGGATCTCCACTGCTTATCTAGTAGCTGAGATTATTACCATTCCGCTAACCGGATGGTTGTCACAGGTGTTTTCTGTGCGGTGGTATTTGGTCGGCAATTCCATCCTATTTATATTATTTTCTATTTGCTGCGCTTTTTCTTCGAGCCTAGGTGAGATTATTGTCTTCCGCGCTGGGCAAGGCTTTACTGGGGGCGTACTCATTCCCATGGCCTTTACCATTGTACTCACCACCTTACCACCAGCTAAACAGCCGATTGGACTGGCAATGTTTTCGGTCACAGCAACCTTTGCACCCTCGATTGGTCCGACAATTGGGGGTTGGCTGACAGATAACTATGGCTGGCAGTACAACTTTTACTTAAATATCATTCCAGGAATTATACTCATAGCCATAGTCTTATATGCCATCGATCCACAGCCAATGCATCTAGACCGATTAAAGGGAGGCGACTGGTTAGGCATCCTCTCTATGGCGCTTGGTCTGGGGTCTTTGGAAGTTGTATTAGAACAAGGGGAGCGCTGGGACTGGTTTGGTTCTCAAGCCATTAGGCAACTGTCAGTTATTGCTGCTATTTTTATTGCTCTTTTCCTTTGGATTGAGCTGACACGTAAGAGACCTTTTATCAATCTACGCTTGTTAGTTCGCCGCAACTTTGCCATCGGCAGCCTATCTGGTTTAGGACTGGGACTAGGCTTGTACGGTACGGTATACATTCTGCCTCTGTATCTTGGTCAGATCCAGGGTTACACTCCTCAAGAAATCGGTATAACGATCATGTGGTCAGGAGTGCCGCAGCTATTCCTCATCCCATTCGTGCCTAAACTCATGCAACGATTTGATGTGCGCTTTCTAGCTGCTGTAGGGTTTAGCGTTTTTGCAATAAGTTGTTTTATGAACTCGAATATGACGCACCTTACAGGAATACAGGAACTTAAGTGGTCACAGCTAGTTCGGGCTCTGGGGCAACCCCTGATGATCTTGCCGCTCTCGTCTATCGCTACAGCAAATATTGAAAAAGAACAGGCGGGCTCAGCCTCCAGTTTATTTAACATGATGCGCAACTTAGGTGGTTCATTCGGGATTGCTGCTTTAGACACACTGCTGACGATACGAGAGCAATTTCACTCTGTGCGCATCGGAGATTTTGTCACATTGTATAGACCCGAAACTCAACAGCGGATCAATCAGCTAACTCAGTTCTTTGAAAGTCAGGGTAGCGATCCTAGTACTGCCCACAATCAAGCACTGCAACAAATTGCTAATATTGTCCGACGTGAAGCCTATGTAATGGCATACAATGATTGCTTTTACTTCATCGCCATTGGGCTGCTTGTGTGCGCTATTTCCCTCTTGTTCTGTAAAAAGGTCAGGGCTGGTGCTGGTGCAGCTGCCCATTGAGGAGCCTTATCCTCTTTGTAATATCTCCACTTCATTTAAGTCGAAACTAAATAAAGCTACGGAGCTATATTCGTCTGTATAGACGGTTGAACTATGGGGTTCATATAGGTAGACAACTAGCTCATGCCAGCTTGGCTGCTCTTGGGTTGATATTTGGGAGCCTGAACAAGATTGCTGCTTTGAGCTGCTTTTAGAGTTATCTTCAACTATTCCAGCCACTATGGCAAAAGTATACTCTCTAGAGCTAAACCGCTCTGGTTTGAAAGGCTGTAGGAGACGAACAACGTTACCTGGTTTAATATCTAAATCTTTTAATCCTGTTTTTATCTGTTTAAGTTGTACCATGGGGCAAATAAAACCTCATTCCTGACTTAAGCCTAGTGGTTGACCAATTCCTAACTGCCTTTTGCTTCTCTTAAGCTGTTTCCAGGATGCTTCGATTTGTTGGTACGATTCCTCTGAGGACAGCTTGCCGCCTGTTTGCAGGTTGACAATATAGCTGACGCGCTGCGAGAACTCTTGCAAATTTGCATTAAAGACCAGGTTTTCTGGCTTCACCTGCCCGTAGTAGCGCGAGCGAGGATAGAGAAAGTTTTGCTTATCAGTCATTGTCAACCCCCTTAGATGTGGTTGAAGGAATGACAGCAGTTGCATAATGTAGTTAACGCACCACAAGCATGTAGCACGCCAGGAGGACGTTGACTTTACGGACTTGGGAACTACTTTCACTCGTTCGTATAGCAAATTATAGTAGAATATTCCTGAGATTGCTATACGAACATGCCAAAGCTAGAGGACTTAAAAGCTGAGTTGTTGTCTCTCCAGTCAAAGTTAGCCAGCGTCCAGAGTGAGGGCAGAATCTTAACCGACTGTTGGATCGCCAAGGCAAAACCTGGTAGTAAGAAGCATAAGTATCCCCGGCTCAAATCTAGAAAGCCAATGTTCAATGGTAAGAAGACAGAGTACCTAAGTGTTCATGGCTCAGCACTAGCCGATGCCGAGGCGGCGATCGCCCGAGGAAAAATCGTCAAGCAATTGCACAAACGCATCAAAACTATCAATAAGCAGATTGATTTACTCCAGCGCAATGCTAAAAGTTCAAAAACACTAACCCAGAAAAAGGTTCAAGATTGGTACACACCTCCAGAAATCATTGTCTTGGTGCGTCAGGTTATGAAAATTGACCTTGACCCAGTTAGCAACGCATTTACTCAACAGTGGGTTCAAGCAACCAACTACTATCAAGCGCAGGATGGGCTTAGAGAGCCCTGGTTCGGACAAGTTTGGTTACACCCACCAACTCATGGTAAGGTAGTTAAGTGGATCGACAAGGCTCTAACTGAGTATGAATCTGGGCGAGTCTTAGAAGCCATGATACTAGTAAGACCAGCAGTTGGTAGTAAGTGGTTTCAAAAGCTCACTCGCTCATTTCCAGTGTGTTTCCCTGATGAGCCGATTGCGTTTCTTGATGCCCAAGGTCAACCACAGCCTCGACCTAAGCAGGGTAATGCCATCTTTTATCTGGGTCAGAACATTGAACGATTTCAGCAGGTTTTTGGCACCATTGGCAGTGTTAGTAGTCCAAGAGCGAAATCTTGACTAATGAGGTTTTCGAGACATCTCTCCTTGAGGGCAGTTCTGCTACTAACCTACTCATCTAGCCTCTGCTTCTGCTTGACCATTAGAGCAGCCAAAGCGTCTGAAGTTGTCTGCCCAGCTCAAATAAGTGCGGGAATTGAAGCCATCGTAGCTCGTCCGCAGCTACGTCGATCGCGTTGGGGCATTTTAATCCAGACGTTATCTCCCGCTTTAACTATCTACAGCCATGATGCCCAACAGTACTTTGTCCCGGCTTCCAATGCCAAGCTACTTACGACAGCTGCTGCCTTACATCATCTAGGTCCCCAGTTTCGGATTCGTACTTCTGTTTATGACAATGGTGGCAGTTCTTTACGAGTTGTGGGACGGGGAGATCCCAGCTTGACAGATACCGAACTGACGGAATTGGCGCAGCAGCTCAGCCATCAAGGTATCCATCAGGTAAGCCAACTCATCGCCGAGGATAATTATTTTCGAGGTACAGCTATTGACCCCAGTTGGGAATTGGAAGATGCCCTAGCAGATTATGGAGCACCAGTCAATAGTTTGATTTTGAATCAAAATGCAGTGACATTGACGTTATTCCCTCAAACCCTGGGGCAACCACTGCGAACCGTCTGGGACGATCCGACTGAAGCAAGGCAATGGCAGATTGAAGAGCAAGCGATCGCAGTTAAGCCAGATGTACCAACATTCATCAATGTTGACCGCAACCTAGGAAAGCCAACGTTGTTCCTAGAAGGACAGCTAAGTATTCATTCTGATCCTGAAGTTGTGAGTTTAGCTGTCCTTGACCCCGCAGAGCACTTTTTGCAACACTTCCGTGCTGCCCTAGCAGCGCAGCAGATTGTGACAAAACAGGCAATGGTTGCTAGCCCCTCTTCACTCCGCTCATCTACTGGGCGAGAATTAGCATCTGTTGAATCACCGCGATTGTCTCAGCTGTTGGTAGAGACAAATCAGAACAGCAATAATCTTTATGCTGAGGCTTTGCTGCGAACACTTGGGGCTCAAGTCGGCAGCACATCTACTATAGAGTCAACAGAGGAAGTCGGTTTGCGCGTAGTCGGTGCAACATTGACCGAGTTGGGAGTTGACCCAACTAGCTATGTGCTTACAGATGGATCAGGACTATCTCGTCATAACTTAGTCAGCCCTGAAGCGCTTGTACAAACTCTGAGGGCAATGGCGCAATCTCCAGAGGCAGCATTCTATCGAGCTTCTTTACCAGTAGCTGGCATGAGCGGTACCCTCAAAAGTCGTTTCCGCGACACAGCTGCTCAAGGTATTCTCCAAGCTAAGACGGGCTCGATGAGCGGGGTTGCTGCCATATCGGGGTATCTTAATACTCCCAACTATGAACCACTTGTATTTAGTATGATAGTCAATCAATCCGATCAATCTGCCGCCACTCTCAGACAGGCACTCGATGAAATTGTATTTTTGTTGACCAAGTTGCATCATTGTTAGTCATAATTTCTAATTAAGCGGCACTGGCTAGACTAGAAACAAGTATTAGCAGGGGAAAGAAATGCAAGAAATTAGCTTAGTCTGCACTTTGGATGGTGCTGAATATAAAGAATACGAAGTTTTAAGTAACGACCAGACTTTGGGTGTGATTTCTTGGAACGGGGAACGTGACCCATCAGCGGGTAATTGGTATACAACAGCCAGCGATGGAGTTCCCAGGTACTTTCACACTCAGGTAGAGGTTATCGATTTTCTCAAAGGCAATGTAAATTATTCTAGCGAAATTGCTGCCAAGCTGAAGGCTGAAGCCCACAAACTCATGGACATTGCGGAAGAAATTGAAGCGACAGGTGACAATATTTGAAGCTTTTTTGTAGCATTCTCCCCCGCTGAACTCACCAAGTCCGACGGGGGTGGGAATGAACAGCTTCTGGCTAATCTCTAATAATGATCTTCCTCCTCGTACTCAGGAGCCTTGGTTTTCTTAGGAATATTGACTGGTTTCGGGTCATCCCATGCGTCGCCCTCTAGCTCGTCGTCGTACCTCTGCTCAACTTCCGGTTCAATCTCAGTATACCTTGGTGGCTCTTGATACCGAGGGCGCATCGGCTCCTCACTCCATTCTGCTTCATCTTCTTCGTACTGCATTGCTCTGGGCTGACGCATCTGTCTAGGTGGAGGCTGTAGTTCTTCAAATTCTTCTTCCTCCTCCCAAGTTTCCTGGACTGCGGGTTGAGTGTTCCGCAAGGGTTGTCTTGGTGCTTGTAAAGGCACACCACTAGGTAACTGGTTTGCTGGTCTAGCAATAGGAGGAGAGTACAGTTCTTCTTCATCGCGCTCCCAAGGCGCTTTACCAATACCGATACGCTCCAGAATACCCATCGTTAATTGGTTGAGTCGTTGTTCTGCTCCCTCAAACACAATCAACCGATTTGGACCGCTACTCACAATTTCTTCTACAGGTAGCTCGTAGGTACTTAGAAGTTGCTGGGGAATTTGTGGCAAACCAAAAGTCGCAATGATTAAGGATGAAACCTTACCGTTCTCTTCGCTGAACTGGAAGCCCCGCACCCGTCCCAAGAGGTCACCTGTCTCTGTGATGACTTCGCTATTAACCAAGCTACTGTAGGCTTCAACGTCGATATCTTCTATCACATCTTCGTTATCTACGAGGATAACGTCCCCAATCTCGCGAATGCTACTCAGAAACATGTAGCGTGGCACACTACCGATAGCGAGCAGGTTGTCTCGCAAACTCAGAGCTACAACCTCCCGCTGGTCAATATCCACCCATAGCTGATTGACCACCCCTAATCGTTTACCGTTGTTGCGGGCAATTACCTGGGTGTTCAAGATGTCGGAGCGTTTAATAATTTGTTCAGAGGCCATTCTATAGCGAGTCCTGCTCTCGAATCCGTTTATTTATCAATCCTATTATGTTTAAAAAACCTCACGTTAGATGCATTCAAAAGATTATAGTTTAAGTCCTATGACTTGAGTGTATGCTCCTCGCGCTTGAGTAACTCCTATAGTACGTTCGGCTGATTCTATCATTGGTCGGCGTAGACTTACGACTATGAACTGTGCTTGTTTTGCCTGTTGTTCAATCATTCTAGCTAATCGCTCCACGTTTGCCCCGTCTAGGAACATATCAACCTCATCAAAGGCATAGAAAGGTGAGGGGCGGTAGCGCTGTAGGGCAAAGATAAAGCTAAGAGCCGTGAGCGATTTCTCCCCGCCAGACATAGAAGCCAGCCGCTGTACGGGTTTGCCTTTGGGGTGAGCCACCAAGTTAAGACCACTATCAAATGGATCTTCCGGGGTATCTAGTTGCAGGTAGCCATCTCCCTCGGAGAGGGTAGCAAAGATGGTTTGAAAGTTTTGGTTGACAGCATCAAAGGCTTCTTTGAAAGCAGTTTGCCGCAGGGTGGTAAAGTTCTCAATCCGCAACAGTAATTCAGTGCGCTCTGCTTCTAAAGTTAACAATTTTTGGCTCAGTTCCTCTAGGCGACCTTGTGTGTGTTCATATTCCTCCAGTGCCAGCATATTTACAGGTTCTAACGCTTGGAGTCTACTGGCAAGCGATTTCATTTCTCGTTGCAATTGTTCTAGGTTCAGTCCATCAGGCACCTCCCCTAGAGGCTCAGAGGCTAGCTCCAGTCGCTGAGCCTGCAATTGGCTTTTTAGACTTTCTAGCTTCTGACGCCGAGCTAGTTGTGTTTCCTGGAGTTTTTGCAGTTGCCATTCTAGCTGTTGTTGCGCTAGATGACGGTCACGAAGTTGTTGTTCGGCGCGATCGCGTTTCTGTCTCTCTGCCTGTAGTTGCTCGTCTAATTGGCTCAACTCTGCCTGTGTCTCAGCTATCTGCTGATTTAAATTCCTGAGTTCACTGCTTATGGTTGCGAGTTGCTGTTGTTGAACTACATTGAGAGCTTGATACTCCTGTTTGCGTCCTAACAGTTGCTGAATTTTCTCCTGCAATCGCTCTTGCTGATTTTCTAGATCTTTTAACCTTTGGACTGCTGTATCCAGAGTCTGTACTCGCTCTTGCACCTGTTGCTCGTAACTTTTAATCGTTGCCTGGATCTGTTGCCATTCGTGGTTTTGGTGCGATTGTTCTAATTCCACTAAGGCTTGCCGTAGCTGTTGGAGCTGGGCTTCCTGTGCTGGTAATTCCTGTTCCAGGGTTTGCTTTTGGGATTGAGCTAGGGCTAATTGTTGTGTGTTTTGAGAGACTTGCTGCCTTGTCTGTTCCAGTTGCAAAGTTAAGCTTTTGATTTCTTTTTGTAACTGTTCGCTGTTGATCTGGCTTTCTCGTTGCTGCTGATGAGCCTCTAACACTGCTTGAGAAAGGTGCTTGGTTTGCTGTGAGAGTCCAGTCATCACTTCACTACAGCGCTCTAGAATTCGCTCAATGTCTTGCAGCCGTTTCCTTAATCCAGCTGCCTCCTCAGATTCTGTCGTGTCATTGCTGCCAAAATGTAGCTCAGAGCGGTGGTTACTACTACCACCAGTCATTGCTCCACTGGTTTCTAGCACTTCCCCTTCAAGGGTAACGATGCGGTTTTGCCCCAGAAAGGGACGGGCAGCACTGAGTGTCTCAAAAACAACGGTGTTACCAAAAACGTAGGCAAATACATCGTGGTAGCGGCGATCACACTCAATGAGGTTCATGGCATAGTCAACAAATCCATTGGCATAACGTAGAGCCGTCATTGGGGAGAATCGCGGCGGTGAGATCTTGTTCAAGGGAAGAAAAGTCGCTCGTCCAGCCCGCTTTTGTTTCAACAGTTCAATTCCAGTTGCCGCTACTGCATCATCTTCTACGACCATTTGCCCCAAACGGGCACCTGCGGCAATTTCTAGAGCTAATTGGTAGCGGGGTTCCACGCGACCAAGTTGAGCCACTAGCCCACAGACGCCATGGAGCCCAGATTGTAAAATGACTTTGGTGGCATAAGTGCCTTGCGTTTCTTGTATGGCTTGGGCTTGAGCCTCTATTTTGTCTAGCTGTCGCTGTTTTTCTCGCTGCTCTTGTAGTAAACGCTTTTGGGTTTCCTGTTGCAGAGAAAGCTCTTGTTCTGCCGCTTTTAGCTTCTGGGATAAGGATTCAAATTGAGCTGAAGACGCGAAAAGTTGCGTTTCTATAGCAGTTTTTTGAGTCTGTTTGTCAGTAATTTCCGGCTCTAGAGTTTGCATCAGCTGAGTTTGCGCTTCTATTTGCTCGCTCAATTGACGAGTACGTTCCCAGAGGAGTGCTTTCTCTGTACGTTGGGGTTCGACAGTTTGCGACAGGGTGGCGATTTGCCGATTAAGGGCGGTTTGTTGCTCCACCCAGGCAGCTGAAAGAGCAGCGATCTCACTTGCGGCTTCACGGGCAGTATCTAGGTTTTGTTTTGCTGTATCTCGTTGCTGACTTAAGTCCACCAGATGCGATGCTAAGGTTTGTTGTTCTTGAGCCAGTTGTGCTAGAGTCTGCTGGTGTTGCTGAATTTCTTGTTCAGTTTGTTCGATGTTGAGTTTGCTGCCGTAGGCGCTACCGCTTAGCTCGCGTTCTTGACGCTGAAGTTGGCGCAGTTCAGCTTGTTGGTTGGCAATGGTAGATTGCAGCGCTAGCTGTTCTTCTTCTCCTAGGGCTTTGACTTTGCGGTTCAGCTGGTCAAGTTCAGCGGTAGCTTGCTGAATTTTGCTAGCCAGGTCACTCTTTTGAGTGGTTAATTCTGCTTGTGTGTGCTCATCTGCTTGGAGCTGAGCAATGAGCTGTTCTTGTTGTTGTTGGAGCGATCGCCACACCAGCACAGCTTCCCACTGGGTTTTCTGTTGCAGTTCTGTCCGCAGCTTTTGGTATTTTTCGGCTTTAATTCGGTCTTGGGAGAGGCGATCACGCTGGACAATGAGTTCTTTTTCAACAATGTGGCAGCGATCTTCCCGTTCCTTGACTTCATTTAATGTTTCTTTTGCTTGAGCAATCTTGCGGTCAAACGTTGCTACCCCAGCTAACTCATCAATAATTTCCCGGCGCTCTCGCGCGTTCATTGAGATAATACTAGTGACATCCCCTTGCAGCACCACGTTATATCCTTCTGGATAAATCCGTACCTGATGCAGTTGCTCGTGAAGTTCTGTGAGGTTGCAAGTTGTACCGTTAATGTAGTACGTTGACGTATATGTGCCTTGATGAGTGACTCGGAGCTTACGGGTGACACTCCATTCTTCAGAAGTCTGATCTGCTCCTGCATCCTGGCCTAAATCGAATGTGACAGTGACACTAGCTTCAACAGTGGAGCGGCTGCGACTAGATTGATTGTGGTTGACTAAATCTGGTAAACGTTCTGCCCGCATCCCCCTAGAACTGGCAAGCCCCAGCGCAAAGAGTAGGGCATCTAGGATATTTGACTTACCCGAACCATTTGGTCCTGAAACCACAGTAAACCCAGGCAGCAGCGGAATCTGAGTAGTGCCACCAAAAGATTTGAAGTTCGATAGTTCCAGGCGCTTGATATGCACCATAGGCGCTGGTTTGGGCTTTAAAGTACAAGTGTATCAGCTTGTTGCTCAACAGGTTAGCATAGGTACTAGCACTGGTATAGGCTTGTGCCTAAGTTCTATTAACTCTGAACTTCTTTGGTGGTCAGAATGGATTTCTACGAGTTCTTCTCAGGAGGCGGTATGGCCCGATTAGGACTGGGCAATCGGTGGAATTGTACATTCGCCAATGACTTCTGTGAGAAGAAAGCTAATACCTATCGTCGGAATTTTGTTCCAGGCAATGAATTGGTGGTTGGGGACGTAGGGTCCTTGACAATAGAGCAACTGCCTGGACATGCAGATCTCGCATGGGCATCATTCCCCTGCCAAGACTTGTCCCTGGCGGGTTCTGGTTCTGGCTTGGAGGGTAAGCGTAGTAGTACCTTTTGGTCTTTCTGGAAACTCATTCAACAACTTAACATAGAACACCGTGCACCCAAGATTATTGTTCTTGAGAACGTAGTTGGTGCTATTAAGTCCAACGACGGTCATGACTTTCAAACAATTTTGCAAGCTTGTATTACCGAAGGATATAAAGTAGGAGCACTAGTTATCGATGGAGTTTATTTCAAACCCCAATCGAGACCTAGACTTTTCATTATTTGTGTTAAGACGAACGTTGCCATTTCTCATTCCCTAGTTGCTACTGTTCCTTGTAAGCTCTGGCACCGACCGTTAGAGGAAGCTTTTAAGACTCTTCCCCAAGTGCTGAAAGCTGAATGGATTTGGTGGCACCTACCTCTTCCTCCAAAAAGGGTAGAATCCCTGACCGACATCATAGAGAATGAGCCAACAGGCGTTGAATGGCATAGTTCAGAAGAAACAGCTTATTTACTCTCTCTGATGTCCGAGCGGCACCTGCATCAGTTACGTAACGCACAATCTCTAAATAGGCGAATTGTTGGAACTGTCTATCGTAGGATGCGTACCGACAAGAATGGCAGCAAACGGCAGCGGGCAGAGCTACGTCTTGATGGTGTGAGTGGTTGCCTAAGAACACCAGTAGGAGGCTCAAGCCGTCAAACACTCTTAATCATTGAAGGAACGCATATCCGCTCACGTCTCCTATCTCCACGAGAAGCTGCTCGTTTAATGGGTTTACCAGAGACATATCAACTTCCGACAAAGTATAACGATGCCTACTACATTTCAGGGGATGGCTTGGTAGTACCTGTCGTATCTTGGCTAGAGACACATCTTCTATGGTCATTAGCTACAGCACCACTGCTGTCAGAGGCAGCTTAATGCCAAGAAGAAAACAGAGTGTAGATGGTGAGTCACCCATACCCGCAGAAGCTCCAACCCTTCATCTTGCGCTTCAAGAATTCACACGCCTACATAAGACACAAAGTAAGGGACCTCTGTCCGTTATGCTTGTGATTACTCGCCAGGTAAAAAACAAAACGTTTCCTATTGATGCAAGGCAGTTTGTTACACAAAAACAGGGTCAAGTGCTTGGTCTCGGCAAGTCAGCGGTGCAAGCAATTCTCAAGGATTACGGTATTACACGGGTACTGGCAGAGGAAGGTGGTAGAACAAGCCGTGGCAGTATGGGTAACATGTTGGCTTATGTAGCTTTTCTCAATCGCCTAAACGAGCGGAACATGATCGATTTTCAGGAGATTGAGCAGTTTTGGATTACGAAAGTCCTTGACTATTTTGCCTCTAAGCCTTTCACAATTCGCCTTGATCCCTCAAAGTCCTTACAAGCAGTTGTTAGAGATTTGCTTGCTCAAGCTCATCAGAGGCAAGCAGAATCTCCTGGAAGTACATACGTAGGGGCGCTTAGAAGCTGTTTCTAAAGTAGTGTAAGTCAACAACGAGACCGTTGATTATTGGTGAGCTTGCGGAGCATTAATCGAATCATGGAGATGTAGATAAAGCTTTCGTGGTGTTCAGGAAATGCCTCGTAGTCTCGACACAATCGCCGCGCATTTTCTAACCAAGCAAAGGTGCGCTCCACCACCCACCGCCAAGGCTCGACCACAAACCCTTGAGCAAGTTTTTCGGTCAACTCCAAAGTACAATCAAACGCTTGCTGCAATAAGACGCGGATAGCTCCCCGATAGCTCTGGTCTGCCAGAATCTTCACCAATCGTGCATTGTTCTCTAGCGCCGGGACTAACACCACAGGGGAAGCTTTGACATCAGCAACGTTGGCAGCACTGACAAAGCACGATAGCACCAATCCCAACACATCGACAACTAGATGTCGTTTGCGCCCTTTGACCTTTTTATTGCCATCGACTCCCTGTTCAAAGCCCCCTTTTGTGCCATTTCTACTGATTGACTATCCATCAGTCCCAGACTTGGTTCTGCTTCCCTTCCCGCCGCAATGCGGACATCCTTTCGCAACGCCTGATTGACTTGTTCCCCAACTCCACTTTGGCTCCAACGTTGAAAGTAACCATAGACCGTCTGCCACGCAGGAAAGCCATGCGGCATTGCCCGCCACTTGATGCCATTATCTGCTACATACAGAGAGCGCATTTACGACCTCTCGCAACTCAACCTCCCGTGGACTCCCGATTCGGTTGCGCTCCTCTGGCAGAAGTGGTTTCAGCTTTTCCCATTCAGCGTCTTTGAGGTCACTCGGATAGGGTTGGCGATTCATAATTGCATCAGATTCAACAGCACAGCTAGAATTGAGCGTTGCGCAATCCTCGGCAACTATTCCATCTTCTTTATCATTCTTTAGAAACAGCCTCTAAAGGAGTTCAGAATTCTTCTAACTTTCCCAACCCACACCCCGATTTTTGCAACATAACCTGAAACCCTTTCTTCTTCAATCTCGCAAACTTTTGTCCTGTACTGAGAAAGTTACAGTGTAGACTCAATGGAATTTTCCTGGGTTCAGCAAATCAACCTAGTTAACCTGAGCAATCTGACCGGGCTGAATAGTTTCAAGGACTTCTAAAACCTTTGGCATCAGCGGTTGAAGGGTTTCTAGCTGATTATCTTGGGCGGTCAGCACCACGATTGCTAGAGCGATCTGATTCAGATTCTGCTGACGGATGAGGTTCTGGTCGATGGTCAGAAAGACATCAAACTCAGCTTGCGCTAACCGTAATAACGCACCATTCTTCTGACCTGCCCAACCTTGTTCAGGCACCGTAACGACGCTATGTTCTGGTAGTTCACGCTTCAGCTTTTTAGGGAGGCACTCGTCAAGCAGTACTCGCATGAATTTGGGTTAGCAACGAATCAAAGGCTTGTTTGAGGAATACAGTCGCTTGTTCCCGGCTAACCGTGGGAAAATCGTCCAGAAAATCATCAATCTTGTGCCCCCCTTCTAGATAGTCAATCAATGTTTTGGCAGGAACACGGGTGCCAATGAAGACAGGAATACCTGACAGAATTTCGGGATCGCTATGGATAATTGCTGGTTCCACAGGTGTGACCTCCTAGTGGATTTAGTTTTGCCTGGGCTCTTCTTAAGATCGTGCCACAATTTGGACAGCCATTCACCGCTCCCGACCCGGCATTTTACTTAGTAACATGTCTAATAGATGATTCATATGCAGCAAAAAAATTGTCAATGTTCTCCCGGAGGGAACCTCCGGGAGCAACGATCTTTGCTTCGTCAAATTACCACCCTCTTGAGGTAAAACGGCAATATGATTGGCAATGCCAAGAGGAGTTGCCTGACGACAAGCCCTGGGAAAAGCGCGAATGGCTGATAGGGGCAGCTTCATGATTGTAGGTGGCTCATCTACTCATTGCCCATCTAGCAAGAATAATCGTTGACCTTAACAAGTTTGTGTTACCCATCTAAGAGCAAAACTAATCTGGGAAAGACTGCCGTGGTTAGGCAATCAATGCTCACGAGAGAAATTATTTTTTTGCAACAACGATGATAAAAGTAAAGTTTTGGAGGCTTTACTAGCTTTTGACAAGGATAATAATATAGCTTTTAAAGAAAAGAGATATCAATATGCAGATAAACTTACTCAGTACAGAAAGAGCGATTTAGAAGCTTCCCTCTCTCAGATATGGGTCTATTTCTGGGAAAATCCTTAAACAAAAGCTTTCAAGGGCATAATAAATTAGTGATTTTACGGGTGCTAACTCTAAAGTCCGACTACTAAGATTGAGACAACACTTAAAGCTTATATTTAACTCCTATACCGTCAGCTCTATAGTTGACGGTATTTTAAACAATTTTTTTCTCCAGTTTCGCCTTTTCAAGGTGCCTCTGTCCACATGTTCTACTTCTAAAAGGCAAGGGCAATTTTCCTTCTAATCTCCACAATCATTATGCCATTACCTGCCTTGCGTTAATCTTTTACCCCTTCTCCAGATGCCAGTCATTAAGAGCGGAGCATCGTCTTAGAGCAAGAGTTGGAATAGATTTCTGAGCTGTACCAAAGACAGCTACAGATGACAGAGCCATTCACTCAACTGCCACAGTTTTCGCCGAGCTTGCTCATCGTATGCCTGTGCAGAAGCTTGAGTTGGTTGCGTCACCTCGAAATACTGACCAGTTACCCCTGCTAATTTGCTAGACGTAGCAACGTAGATGATAGCGTCTGCTCCTGACTGGACACTGCCCCAAGATTCTCCAAACATCTCGCGCACCATTTTCGTATTCAAGCGCGAGCCTGGATGTAAGCAGTTGACTAGAACTCCTTCGGGTTTGAGTGCAACAGCTAAATCAAAGGTAAACATCACCATCGCTAGTTTACTCTGACAGTAAGCTTGCATGGGGTCATAATGTCGCTCAAGCATGACATTCTCAAAATCAATTGGCAACTGTCCCTTAGAAGCAACATTGACAATTCGTGAGAGGTTTGCCCGGAGTAAACAAGGTTGCAGTAGATGGGTGAGCAAAAAGGGAGCAAGGTAATTAACTGCAAACCGTAACTCACACCCATCCTGGCTCAAACTCCGCTGCCTTTGTGTAGGGTCGCCTGCACCAATACCTGCGTTGTTGATCAGGATATTCAGATGGCAATGTTTAGCTTGCACTGCTTCAGCTAACTGTTGCACGGAGGCAAGCGATGAGAAATCTGCTAGATAGTATTCTAGACGCTCGTTCCCAGTTAACTCATAAATCTCTTGAAGGGTTGCTTCTGCTCGCTTGAGATGGCGTCCGTGCACTAGGACAGTGGCTCCCAACGCCGCCAAATCGCGAGCTGTTTGCTTCCCAATTCCGTCTGTTGCTCCCGTCACCAGAACTATCTGCTCTTGAATGGGTATCATAAATGCCTTCCACCGTTTCTTGCACCGCTTTTTAGACGCGCTTTGTCAGTTTAGTCTTGGTAAGGCATTAAGACTAGTTGCAGATAATTCTGATGCTCTGCTACAAGAAAGCCGAAGTCCTCAATCCCTTTATAGGCGGACCGCAAACAACTTCAGCCTCTGCAACCGTGTTGCAAGGCATTATCAAGAATCTTGCTAGCGGTAAAAATGATTTTATACTTTATAAAGAGCAAAACTTTGTGAAGGAATTTTCAGCGAATTTTCAGGAACAAGCGTTTCAGGCATTCTCGCTCCAGGTCCCATCCATTTAGTATCAGCTGAGTCCAGTATCTTCTGCCAGTTGTAGCTTGTTAGACTAGGCGTAAAAGTATTACTGCTTTTATTGAAATTCATAACGCAGAATATCTGACTGTCATGACTTTGTCGATGGAGTTGCAATAATCTATCTGTTTCGGTGCAAATCACCTTGAGACTTTTTTTATCCAGATTCTTTAAAGCGGGAATTGAACGGCGCAGTTGAATTAACTGTTGATAAAATTTCCAGAGAACTTGGTGATGACCTGTCTCTCGCTTTTCCCAATTCAATTTACACTTTTGGAAAGTGTTAGAATCTTGTGGATCTTGCACTTCTCCTCGATCGACAAAAGCAGCAAATTCTTCTTTCTTACCCTGTTGAACCATTTGAATAACATCTTTGTCTGAGTGGCTAACGAAGTAGTAGAAGGGTGCTTCCTCACCATATTCTTCTCCCATAAATAAAAATGGTATAAAAGGAGAAAGTAAGACTGCACCAGCAGTTAACTTTAGCCCCTCAAAGGAGATAAGCTTTGATAGTCTGTCCCCTAAGATGCGATTACCTATTTGATCGTGAGTTTGAGAATATACGATAAATTGTGTCGCTGGTTCTTCTTTTGACGAGTTACCATGACGACGCTTTCGATGGGGAGCATATTGACCAGAGTAAACAAATCCTTCTCTAAAAGTTTTCGCTAGCTGTTCGCACTTACCAAAATCTTGATAATATCGGTCCTGCTCACCTGTGAGTAGAGTATGAAGTGCATGATGGAAATCGTCATTCCATTGAGCATCTATTTCATAACCTCCTACTGTTCTTGGTCGAATTATTTTAACATCGTTTAGATCACTTTCCGCTGTTAGATAGAACTTACGCCCTTGCTTTTGGGAGCAGTGAGCAGTGACTTCTACTAGTTCCTGTAAAAAGTGTTTTGCACTCAAGTCATAAATTCCTTGAATAGCATCTAATCGTAAAGCATCTATATGATATTCCTCATACCAGAAACAAGCATTTTCTAGCCAAAAGTTACGAACTGCATCACTGTAGGCATCATCATAATTGATAGCCTCTCCCCAAACAGACTGGTATTTCTTTGTAAAATATGGACCAAAGTCATAAAAATAGTTTCCTTCAGGACCAAGATGGTTGTAGACAACATCAAGAATGACTGATACACCATGATGGTGACAGGCATTACTGAGATGTTTGAATTCCTCTGGACCTCCGTAGGAACTTTGTACAGCATAAGGATACACACCGTCATATCCCCAGTTACGCTCTCCCGGAAATTGTGCAACTGGCATAATCTCAATTGCATTAATTCCTAGTTCTCTTAGCTCGCTGAGCCGAGGTATGATTGCAGCAAAAGTTCCTTCATTTGTGAAGGTGCCGACATGCAGTTCATAAATGATCATTTCCTCCAAGGGAATGCCAGTCCAATTTGTGTCAGTCCAGGTAAATAGACTAGGATCGATGACTTGAGATGGTCCGTGAACTCCTTGAGGTTGAAATTTTGATGCTGGATCTGGTCGGTCAATATTTTTGTCAAGTTTGTAGAAGTATAGTGTACCCGGTTCAACATCTGCTGTTACTCTCCAATAACCTGCCTCATCTTTTGTCATAGGAATAAGACGCTGTTGAGGAGACACGATTTGTAGAGCTACTTCTTTAAGCAGAGGTGCCCACACAGAGAACTCACAATTGCCCGAACCGTTGTATACAGCACCAATCTTCACTTTTAAATTCTCCTAGTTAAATCTACCGTGTCCCGCTTGACGGGTTAGAGCAACGACTGCTTGAACTAACGGCTCAGGGTCAATGGGCTTTGGCAAATGTAGGGCAAACCCAGCTGAAATTGCTTGCTGTTGATTCACTTCTCCAGCATAAGCGGTTAGGGCGATCGCTGGGATTTTCTCTCCTTCTGACATCGCTTGAATTTCCCGCATCAGCATGTAACCATCCATGTCTGGCATGCCAATATCGCTTATAAGAATGTCTGGTTTCTGTCGCCGTACAGTTTGCAGCGCTTCGAGCGCGGAGCCAACACCCATAACGGTCGCGCCCGCGTTTTCGAGAACAAACGCCACAAACTCGCGTGAATCAATCTCATCATCCACCACTAAGATCTGAATGCCACCAAGATCTGTATCACCCTTGGTCGATTCACGTCTTAAACTTGCTTGTGGAGTCGTGAGGGCTAACGGTAGCATCACCGTAAACGTTGCGCCTTGTCCTTCACCAGGACTGTCTGCCTTGACAGTACCACCGTGTAGCTCGACGATTTGGCGTACGATTGCAAGCCCTAGTCCCAAACCGCTAAATCTACGAGTTGTAGCACTATCTGCCTGACGAAAATAGTCAAATACATACGGTAGGAATTCAGCGCTAATGCCCTTTCCATTATCTATCACTTGAATTTGAGCGTGATTGTTCACCTGTGCTAACCGAACAATTACCCATCCACCTTGAGGCGTAAATTTTACGGCATTAGAAATTAAATTCCAAACCACTTGCTGAAGTCGAGCAGCATCACCCAAAACCGTTCCCACACTTGGCTCGAAGATTGTTTCAACCTCAATGCTCTTAGCTTCAGCAGCAAGGCGCACCGTTTCTTGAGCTGTAGTGATGACAAACTCCAAATTGACCGGATGGATCGCTAGTGTTAACTTCCCTTGGAGGATGCGAGACACATCGAGTAGATCTTCGATCAGTTGGGTTTGTATTTGGGCATTGCGCTCGATCACAGAAAGCGCTTCAGCCGTTTTAGCAGCATTTAACCGTCCACTTTTCAATAATTTCGACCAACCGAGAATCGGGTTGAGCGGGGTACGGAGTTCGTGAGACAGTACAGCAAGAAATTCATCTTTTACACGGTTGGCTCGCTCTGCTTCAGCGCGTGCGGTTTGCTCTCGTTCGAGGAGGCGTTCTCTCTCTTGCTCTAAGCGAATCCGGTCACCAACGTTGAGCGCCAACGATAGAATCGAAACTAGGTTACCCGATTCATCCCGTAACGCTGAGTTATACCATTCACAGTGAATAATTGAGCCATCTTTAGCATAATTGCGGTTGTACAGCGTAAGTTGAGACACAGAGCTTTCTAGCAGAGCAATTTCCTTAGTGACTCGTTCTACGTCTTCTGCATAAACAAACTGCCAATCGCTCCAATGTTTCCCAATGACTTCTTCGGTTTGCCATCCGAATATTCGTTCCGCTTGTTTTGACCAGCGACTGACGCGAAACTCAGCGTCCCACTCAATAACACCAAGCGGCGAGTTCTCAAAGTGAAGATAGAGCTTTTGCAGTGCTGTTGCTAACTCGAATAACAGCGTTTCTCGCTCCCGGGCCGCTTGCTTTTGAGCCGTAATGTCTCGGACAATCCCCACCATCCGCACCGCTTGCTCCCGATCGTCATAAAACACTCGTCCCTTTGCTGCGATCCAATGAATGCTGTTGTCTTGCCAAATGACACGGTATTCTGCTTCGTAATTGCCATTTTGGGCGATCGCGTCTTTCACCGTTTGAGAGATCATGGCGCGATCGTCAGGATGCACCCGTTGCTCGAAGGTGGCGTAGGTGCCGTCAAAGCTTTCGGGAAGAATCCCCCACAGTCGAGCGTGATGCTCTGTCCAAGTGACTTCTTTGGTGAGCAGATTCCAGTCCCATAAACCGAGAGCAGCGGCATCAAGGGCAATGCTCAGACGGTCGTTACTTTCACTCCGTGCGGCTTCTGCCCGTTGCCGCTCAGCAATTTCTAACTGTAAATGATTGCGCTCTGCTTCTAGCTTCTTGAGAGAATCTTGTCGCATCTGAGCCAGTTTCAAGGTGCCTTCTACTCGCGCAAACAGCTCCCTTGCCGAGAAAGGCTTAATCAAATATTCGTCAGCTCCAGCTTCGAGTCCTTCAACGCGCGATTCTTCTCCGGCGCGGGCAGATAGCACAATCACTGGTACATCTCTAGTTAAAGGATCTGCTCGTAACTCATGCAGCAACCCAAACCCATCGAGTCTGGGCATCATCACATCGCTGAGAATTAGATCAAATGGCTGTTTAAGCGTGGTTCCGTCATCGTTACGTGCGGTTATGATAGAGAGCGCAGTTTCGCCATCGGCAACGGACTCAACTTTGTAGTGCTGACTCAGCAATCGCTGCACATAGTCGCGCATGTCGGCGTTGTCATCGACTAACAGAATTCGAGCAGGGCTATCTTCAGCATTTCTGTCTTTATGGGAAAATGCTAAGGGTGAAGTCAGATTGCCCAAATCAGGACTGGTTGAAATCTGTGTCTCCGAAAAAGCGCGATCACGCTTGAGCCAGCTTAGTGCCTCTTCAACATAAGGGGTTGCGCTAACCGAAGTCGAGGCTAAAGAACGAGTCGCCCCGATTCGGTCGCTGGGAAGATGCGCCGTCCCAGTGGGAATTCGCACCACGAAGCAAGAGCCTCGCTCGAGCGCGCTTGTAACCTCGATTGTGCCGCTATGCAGTTTAACTAACTCTTGCACCAACGATAATCCAATTCCCGACCCTTCATAGCTGCGTCCTTTGGCCCCTTCTACGCGGCGAAACCGCTCGAACAAATGGGGCAATTCCTGCGCAGGAATTCCCGTCCCAGTATCTTCAACGCTTAATTCAACATGATTGTTGACGGCTTGTAGCGTGACTGCGATCGACCCTGCAAACGTAAACTTAAATGCGTTTGAAAGTAGATTTAATACAATCTTCTCCCACATCTGGCGATCGACATAAATTGCTTCCGGCAACGGGGGGCAATTCACTTGTAAGGTCATGCCTGCCCGTTCGATCGCAGACCGAAACACCGATGCTAGTTCTGCGGTAAACTTGGCTAAATCAGTCGGGTCGTAAACGGCTTGCACTCGTCCCGCTTCAATTCGCGAGAAATCAAGCAGCGTGTTAACCAGCTTTTGCAGGCGCAATCCGTTACGCTGCAACATTTCTAGCTGTTCGCGCTCCTCAGGTTCAAGCCGGGTTGAGGCAGTTACTAAGATCTCTTCTAGTGGACCCAGCATCAGCGTGAGCGGGGTGCGAAATTCGTGAGAAACGTTGCTAAAGAAAATTGTTTTGGCGCGATCTAATTCTGCGAGGGCTTCAGCCCGTTTGCGTTCTTCTTCGTAGGCTGTTGCATTGGCGATCGCTGTTTCAATATGCCCTGCAATCATATGGAAAAAGTTTCGGTAGTCATTATCAAGTTCCCGACAAGGATTAACTCCCAAAACCAGCAGTCCCACAATCTGTTCTTGTCCCGCCGCTTGCAGAGGCAGCGCGATCGCGTCGGTAGTTGGCACAGCCCATGGTCCTGAAGGCAGTTTGCCAAAGCGTTGCTCTAAATCTTCTAGGTCAATGCTCTGGATGAATTGCAGATTTAGCAACAAGTCTGGCAAGTCCGTTTTTACCTGTTGCTGAAACTGCTGATATGCAATCGTAGATGAGTCAGTGACTGGAGTACTGCCATACAAAACTGCTTCGCTGCCTGCTTGCACTTGGTACAGGAGCGCAAACGGTATATCCCATGGGTTTTCGCTCAAGGTTTGTAAAGCGCCCTTATAGGCTTGCTCAACCGACTTGGCTAATCCTGCCTGAGCCGCTAGATCTCGCAGCGTCGCTAATCGACGCTCGCCCAAAACTCGCGCCGTTGTCTCGGTCACGGCAGTAAATGCACCGCCCACCTCCCCAGTTTCAACGAGAATTGGACTATAGGAATATGTGAAGTAGGCTTCTTCAACATAGCCAGAGCGGTCGACGAGCAACAGCATATCATCTGACCAGGTGGCTTCTCCGGTCGTGAGGACACTTCCCAGCTGTGTACCAATAATGTCCCAAATTTCTGACCACACTGCTTGTCCGGGTCGCCCTAGTGCCTGCGGATGTTTAGAACCAAGAATCGGTAGCCAAGCATCGTTATAGAGCAGCGTCAGATCCTCGCCCCACCAAATCACCATGGGAAA
>JAFASY010000200.1 GCA_019244235.1 Chroococcidiopsidaceae cyanobacterium CP_BM_ER_R8_30 | reverse complement strand
GCAAGAGCTAGAGCCTTTTCAGGACAAGGATTTCCAAAAAAAAATTCCAAATGCTTTAAATTTTCAAATCAAGGCAATTGAAAATTTTCTAGAAGCTTTATCCAAAGCTGGTTTCAAGGCTTAGGTGGCGGCTCATGACAGCTACGCTACTATTGGGCCGTTTAAGTTGACAGTACCCCGTCCTGTTATTCCGCATCTGGCGTGTTGTTCTCAGACCCACGAACTTCGGAGCCATGCACAACTGCCCAATCGTGCATGGTCAGAAGAACAGGCTCCAGCGACCGTCCCAGCGGCGTCAGGCGATACTCCACGCGCGGTGGAATTTCGCCAAAATCTTCGCGAACTACGAGGCCGTTCGCCTCCATCTCTTTGAGTTGCTTGGCCAGTGTGCGGTGTGTGATTCCGGAAAGATCACGCTGGAGCTGATTGAATCGGCGCTCACCTTTGAGCAGCCAGTAGATCACCATCGCCTTCCAGCGGCCCGAGATTACCTCAAGAGTGATCTCGGTCGGGCAGCTGACGTTCTTGGTCATGACAGTATCCTAAAAAACCGTACTTGCAACAAGATTTGTATCATCATATAGTATCTTATGGACAAAAATGAAGGCGCTTCGCAAGAGGATTCTTCCTCTTGCGCTGGGAGATACGGATATGAAAAACCCGTTTCGTCCAGGTTGCTCACTGAAATTGCGCCGCGCTGTTCATCAGAGCGGCGCGACTTATTCCATGAAATTGCTAGTTTTGCTCAGAAAATCTTAAAGAACCAGGAGTAAGCTATGAACACAGAGCATAAAATTCATCTGATTCACGAGCGAGATGCACGAGGTAGAACCCAGACTGGATGGCTAGACAGCCGTCATACCTTTTCATTTGGCAGATTTTACGATCCGAATCGCATGGGATTTCGGTCTCTTCGAGTGATCAATGACGATCGCGTGATCCCAGGTGCTGGATTTGGAACTCACAGCCATCAAGATATGGAAATCATTACCTATGTTCTCAGTGGTGAACTCGAACACAAAGATAGTTTGGGCAATGGGGAAGCGATCAAACCGGGTGATGCTCAAATCATGAGTGCAGGAACAGGAATTACTCATAGTGAATTCAATCCGTCTGATACCAATCCAGTCCATTTCTTGCAGATTTGGATTCTGCCCAACCGGAAAGGGATTGTACCTCGATATGAGCAGCGCAGTTTCCCCTCAGAAGAGAAACAGGGCAAATTACGACTCATAGCATCTCCCGATGGGCGGGATGGGTCAGTGACCATTTATCAGGATGTAGAACTTCATGTTGCCACACTCGACCCCACTCAAGGAATCCACTATTCAGTGAAACCGGAACGATATGCCTGGGTGCAAGTCGCACAAGGCAATATTGCTTTGAATGATGAAAGTCTAAAGGCAGGAGATGGGGTGCAAATTAGCGGTGCAGAAGATCTCATGATTCAAGCAGAGACCAGAGCAGAGATTCTACTCTTTGATCTTGCTTAATTTCAAAGTTCTGGCAGGGTTGAAACATTGCTCTTCTGCGCCTTTCAATCATAAAAGGCTCCCAAGCTAAACCATTGGTGGCATTCCACGCTCTACGTCACGCCGTGTAGACTCACAACAGGTCCAATGTATGACGGAATTCGAGCTTTTCAAATTCACTTCGATTTTATCGCTCATCAATTGCAGATTGAGACGAGCGACGGCATCACTCGCATCATTGCTCTAACTTCTTGCTCCGTTGCAGATTTCTATCAAATGGTGATGAGCACCCTAGAAGATATCGGCATTCGAGTCCGAATTTGGACAATGCCCCAAGAGATAGAAGATCCTATCCCCTTTGACCAAGACAAGAAACATGCAACTTACGACCCCAATTATGCACAGCGATTCTGGCGAATTCTGCTCCAGGCAAACCGAGTCATGACCATTTTTCGATCGCGGTTTCTGGGAAAATCCAGCCCTGTCCATTTTTTCTGGGGTAGTTTTGACTTAGCTGTGACACGGTTCTCTGGTGCTCGCGCCCCAGAACATCCGGGCGGAGTTCCAAACATGGCGGATTGGGTTACACGAGAAGCGTACTCCCATGAAGTCAGCAGTTGTGGTTTTTGGACGGGAGGTGGTTCCATTACAGATCCTGTTTTCTATGCTTATGCTTACCCGATCCCTACAGGTTTTCAAGATTATCCCATTCAGCCTGAAGCGGCATTTTATAGTGCCCAGATGCAGGAGTTCATCCTTCCGTATGAAGCTGTCAGACAAGCAGATAACCCGGATGCAACATTGCTTACCTTTTTCCAAAGCGCCTATGAAGCTGCTGCAAATCTGGGACATTGGGCGCAAACAGAATTGGAATACCTAACTTAAGCTCCTGAATCCACGCATTAGAAATGCATGGTGTGGCTCAATGCTAGGAGAACCTTGAAGGGCTACGAGATGATGAACATGCTGAGGAAAGGACAAGTACTGGGAGTGCCAAAAGGGGATGTTCAAGCCCAACTGAAATTCTTGGCTCAAATTTTGGGAGTAGCTGCATAACAACTTCTGCTCACAAGCGCAAGTTTCGTCCCTTCTCTAGTTTTTGCAACAGAACCCGTTAGTCGGGAGGATGTAGAGCGCTCGAACTCGATTGTAATGAGAGCTTGATTCATCATATCTCGGTTTACAGTGTTGGTAGACAGTCCAGGTATTAAGCCATTGTCTCAACTCTCCAAAGCCGTTAGAATTGACGCTGGTATTACTAGCTTGATAGCAACGAGTGATGGGGAAAAGATGGTCAACCCTAAGCATTTCAATCGCAAATACAAGCGATTGAGACAAGCTCAAAAGACTCTTTCTCGTAGAGTCAAAGGCTCTCAAAATAGAGAGAAAGCCCGTCTTGAAGTTGCCCGAATTCAGGCATCTATTTCTGATGCCCGCAAAGACTTTTTGCATAAGCTTACTACTCAACAGAATTGCTTGTCGAAAGGTCTTCACCGCTTCTACATGGTTAGTCATATTGATGCGTCATTGAACCTGTGGGGGTGTAGTCAGTCTTGATCTGCAGCAAATAGAGATCTAACAGGGTGCCAATCCACTCTTTCACGGTTCCGTGCTGTTCTCCAGGCATCCGTCGAATCTCCAACGTTCCATCCAAAAATGACAATCGCACTCCTGGACGATCAATCAGTTGTTCTGCTGCTTTGAATTCCCGCCAAGTCAAGCCGTCGATTAGGATGGGTTCATCGAGTTTGGTTAAGGTTTGAGTCATGCGATTTCAATCTGCTGCTTACCTATACTTTAACTTGACTGGCGTGACGAGTGGATCGAGAAAGCCGATTTAAGATAGTAAGAAGCCCAATCTGAAAGCTAAAATTCAAAATTGTTTGTGTTAATGAATTTCTTGAACCCGATTGTCATCGTCTCTAAATTTGTTGTCTTCCTCTACACAGGATCGCTAAAAACTCCACCTAAAGACCGACTTGGTTCTACAGTTTGGTGGAAATTATTAGTGCATCGCCAGAGAAAACTGGTTCGAAATCAGCAGTACGAGGCTGGTTTATTTGGTGATTCAATAACTTCCCCTTTAAAAGATAGTTTAGGAAAACATGTTTTCAACTTTGCCATAACAGCGATGAGTACAAGGTCTTTGGTAGAGCAGTTAAAAGTCCTTGTAGATTCTCAAGTCAAGTGTATAACTGCTATTGTTGCTATTGGCACTAATGATGCTTGGTATGACATTGACGATGCAACTTTTACTCAATTAATGAAAGAAGCGGTCTACTTACTACGACAAATGGGAGCAACACGGATAGTGATTCTCCCAGCTTTTTACTCCTCTGTTGCGGCTTCAAAGAATCCGTTTCGAGCTGGAACTTTAGCTAGAGTTGAAGAGGTGAATACTCTATTGCATCAAGTAGTAGTCACAGAAAACCTATATTTTGCTGATAAAGAAGTACAGGTTTTATTTGAGAACAAGGCAATGAAAGCAAATTTTACTAACGATGGGGTTCATCTTAATTCCTCCGGTTTAAAGGTATATAAGCAGATTTTGCAAGAATTAGTCAAGAACAGGGCGTAGGGGAGAACGAATTTACTATTGGCCCAACTACGCAGCCTTGGTAAGGATAGTGCTGGTGGTTAGGCTGAGTGCGATCAGAGCCGTGCAAGAGATTGGCGCAGAGTCGGTACTGGAGTGTGTTGGCAATCAGTCTGCAATTGTCTTCGGCGATCGGGATTGCGCGTCCAGGTGGCGCGATCGGGTATGTCGGCGTGCCGCACGGCAGCGGTTAGAATTTCAATCTGAACCATTTGTTTATGAAAAACATCGCATTGAAAATTTTTAAAGTAAAGTATACCTTCAGGTTAGATTTCTTGAACAGGGTGTAGGGTGGGTGTATGGTGTAGTGGTAGGTAAATGGGGATTCAAACCCCAACTCTCCCGTTGACACCGTAAAAGACGGTGGGGTGTTCCCAAATAAAAATTGAGTAGAGCAATAAGTAGAGTTCATGAGCAGTTTAACTTCTCCAAATCCTTCTGAGTATTTGGTTCAACCTGTTGTTTGCAATGCTTGTGGTTGTGATGACTACGTAGTGATATTTCCAGATGGTGTAGCTCAACGAAATCAGATTGTACGCTGCAACTACTGCGGACTAATGTACGCATCGCCACGCTACAAGCTTGTGGATTCCAAGAACTATGAGCTTTATGAGCCTGAGGGGTTACTCTTTGGAGTAGAGGAATATCAAGACCATCCATACCGATGGCGGTATGACAAAGAACAGTTTCAGTGTCAAGACTATAAAGAACTCAAGAATTTCCTAAATACTCTTAAACCTCAACGTGGCCGCCTCTTGGAGGTAGGCTGTAGTATGGGACAACTTCTCGATCTGTTTCGCCAAGATGGCTGGGATGTTCAAGGAGTAGACCCTTGGAAGGAGGCTGCGCTGTTTACGTCTCAGAAAATGAATATTGCGTGCTCGCCCACAACTCTAGAAGGTGCAGCGTTTGAAAACAATTTGTTTGACGTGGTTTTAATGCTTCATGTAATTGAGCATGTTGATAATCCCTTGGGTACTCTCCAGGAGGTTTTCCGGGTACTTAAGCCAGGAGGTTACTTAGTGTTAGAAACACCACGGTATGACACCCTAATGTTTAAGATTTTTGGTCGACGCGAGCGTAGTGTGAGCTGTGACGGACACGTTTATTTCTTCACAACCGACAGCCTTCAAAGCTTATATGAAAGGGTAGGCTTCCAAACAATTAGACGAGAGTATAATGGGCGATCTCTCAACCTCTCACGTTTTTGTTGGAACATTGCTGTCATGACTAAGAATGAAAGCTTGCAGGAGATAGTAAGACGAATGACTTACTGGTTGAGACTTGATCGGATTCGTTTTCACCTCAATTTACATGACATGCAACGTGTAATAGTCCAAAAGGCAACATCGTAAGAAACAGTAGATATAGTCTGCCTAAGGTCTAAAATCCAAAATCAGTATGAATCAGCTGAAACCCCACATCTTTGAGCTTTCGATTCGATACCCGTGCATTGTAAGGTCGATTGCTTTGAAGAGACTCATCCCACACAACTTTAGGTAGGTGATGTTGTTCGCACACTTTATCTAACAGTTCTCGACTAGTTAAATAGGCATCATTGACTAAGTTGTAAATTCCTTGCAACCTGTGAGTTCTAGCAAATTCAATAGCCGCAACAATGTCATCCTTATGAATCCAATTCGTGGCATCATTTCCCTTCCCAGGACGGGTTGTACCAGCGGCTCGCCCAAAGATTTTCTCCAGTTCTCGCCCTGGTCCGTAAATTCCTCCTAAACGGAGAATACAAACGTTGCGGTCAGGGCTGGATGCTGATAGTAACACTTGCTCTGTGTCCCTCAAAATCTGACCATTTGAGTTAGCAGGTGCCACAGGTGATGTTTCATCAACCCACTCTCCATTTCTATCACCGTAGACGGCATAACTACCTGTATAAATCAGTTGCTTGACAGAAGAGGTTTCTAATACTGAGACTAGGGTCTTAGCAGTTTGCAGATAGGTTTCTTCATATACGTTTGGGCTAGCAGCGCCAACACTTAAAAGTACAACATCTTGCTCTTGCATCACTAGTTGTAAGTTAACTGGATCGTTCCCTTTGACAACTACGACATGTGACGCGATCGCAGATAGGGCAGTAGCACGTTCAGAAGTCATTGTTGTTGCCGTAACGACCAGTCCCAACTGCTGCCAATAGCGGGCAACAGCTGTACCAATGTAACCACAACCGATGATAGCGACCTTCATTACCTGTTTATGACCTCACTTCTCAGTCAAGTTCTAAAGCACTTTGTTGCTTGATCGAGTATCCTCACTTAGCTCTTGAGGAGACAGGTTTTTTAATCAGCCGCTGCACAAAGATTTGAATAGCCAGTGCTACCAATCCAAATGCCACTAAGCCGAATATCCCAGTTCCTAGCGCACTCATCCCGACAACGAGAGTACGAACAGCAGAGGCAATGTTCACAACAGCCGGATTGGTTGAATGAACTGGCTTGGCAGCAAAAGTCTGAGCAATCGATGCCGTTAGGAAGTAGAGTGCAGTCGCTATTCCGCCTGCAATCAGCGCTCCACTCAAACAGCGCCAAGGACCAGGAAGCGTTTCTGTCATTTCAGCTAACTGACTTTTTGGATTGGAGATTGGCTGACTCATAGCGCTTTAGACGATTAGCTTGAAAAATTTTTGATCGGTTTTAACTCTTTGGGAAGGAATCACCACCTTAACTGTAACACTGTCCCTTGAAACTCCTTGGACTGCTTCATGGTGGAGAATGGAATCAGTTCTCCTCTATGTGATCGCACCCTTTAGGGAGTAGACAATGCAAACCACGACACTTTATGACCATGACTTCTACGCATGGACTCAGCAACAAATGGAGCTGCTACAAGCACAGCAGTGGGACCAAGTGGATATTGAAAACTTGATCGAGGAGTTGGATTCGTTGGGCAAGCAACAGCGCCAAGAGTTGCGCAACCGCCTGGGAGTGCTCCTTGGGCATCTCCTCAAGTGGCGCTATCAACCTGAGGAACGATCCCGTTCCTGGACAGGGACAATCCGAGAGCAGCGACGGCGAATTAAAGAACATCTGGCAGATAACCCCAGTCTCAAGCCTTATCTCCCTGAAGCCATCGAGCGAGGCTATCAGGATGGTCTGGACCTGATGGAGAGAGAAACTTCCCTTAACCTCAAGCAGCTCCCCCAATCCTGTCCTTTCTCCGAAGTTGAGATTTTTGATGAGCCGATGGAGCTGGAGGAGTAGTCCTGGTTAGACTGACGAGGCAACCTGAATCCCTGTAGAGGAAAACTTTGCTAGCCAAAGCTCTAAATCAGGATCGGGTAGGGCACTTCTGACTGCTGCTTTAACCTGTTGTGCCTGGTTAAGAGACTCACACAATGCAAACACTGTAGGACCAGAGCCAGACATCATTGCTCCCAAGACTCCGGATTGATGAATTGTCTCTCGTAGTTGCAAAACTTGCGGATAAGCTGGTAACACTATTTTCTCTAAGTCATTGTGCAGTAGTTGACCAATTTCCACACCATTCTGATGGATGATAGCTTTCACCATTGGCCCAGAATGGACACTAGCAGCACGAGATGCCAGATCCTGCGGTTTTCTAATATAAGTACTGCCAAACTGCTGCCGATAGGTTTGATAAGCCCATGGTGTAGAGACTGTCAAACTCTGGTATTTCCCCAGTACAACATGGAGATGATCCAAACTGAGGAGAGGAGAGAGTTGGTCGCCTCGCCCAGTGGCGATCGCTGTTCCCCCTACGACACAAAAAGGTACATCCGAACCCAGTCTAGCTCCAAGTTCTTGTAGTTCTGACTGGGTTAATCCCAAATCCCACAGCAAATTCAGTCCCACTAAAACTGCTGCTGCATTTGTAGACCCCCCAGCTAGCCCAGCTGCTACAGGAATGCGCTTGTGGATGGTAATTTCTATCCCACCATACTGGGCAAAAGCATCAGGGAATTGTGCTGCCATTAATTCCGCTGCTCGTACAGCTAGGTTACTTTTGTCTTGCGGCACCTGAGGGTGAGTACAGCGAACGCGAATTTTATCAGTGCTTAGCGGATGCAAATCGATTTGATCTGCTAAATCGATGCTTTGCAGCACCATGACTAGCTCGTGATAGCCATCTGTACGATCACCAAGAATTTCTAAATACAAATTGATTTTGGCTGGAGCAATCAAGGAGTAGGAACGCATAATCTATTACTCAGGGATACCCACTGAGTCAGGCTGAGGTCTTCGGCACGAACTTGAGGGTTTACCTCTAATTGTTCCAGCAAATGGTTAAGTTGTTCGCGCTCTACTATCCCTCTTAAATTATTGCGTAACATCTTACGCTTGGCAGCAAAACCTTGTTTGACGAGCTTTTCCAGGCATCGAGGCTCTAGTGCTGCTGGTTCCATCGGTCGGGGGCGCAACCGTACCACAGCTGAGTCTACTTTGGGTGGTGGGTAGAAAGAACTAGCTGGTACTGGGCAAATGAGTTCACACTCTGCCAAATACTGTACTCGTACTGATAGTGCTCCAAAAGCTTTCGACCCTGGTTTAGCATATAGCCGTTCCGCTACTTCTTTTTGTACCAGCAGGACAATTAAGTCAAAAGGTTTAGTTACTGGGTTAGCAATTGTGCCAAGCAACTTTTCTAAGATTGGCCCTGTTATGTTGTAGGGAATATTTGCTACAACTTTATTAAGTTTTTGGAATGAGGGAAATGCAGCCAGGTGGGTAGGTAAATCCAGCGCCAGGATATCGCCTTGCAGTAGTAAAAAATTCTCACTCTGTCCCAGTTGCTGAGCTAGTGACTGGCATAAATTCTGGTCAATTTCGACAGCCACAACTGCCTGGGCAAGGGGCAATAAACGGCGAGTTAGTACCCCAGTTCCAGGACCAATTTCTAGAATGCGATCGCACTTAGTAATTTCTGCCGCTTGAATGATTTGATTGAGCGCTCTATCACTTTTCAGCCAGTGTTGAGCAAATTGCTTTCGCGGTCTTAGTCCCATGTAGGATTTAGTACTTTTCTTCGATCTTAAGCTTCTTTGGCTAAAAATTAGAAGAGTCGATTGGCTAAATAGAGCCTAGGACTTCTACTTCACAAAGACTCTTCTAAGAAGCGAAACTTAATGACCTGCAATTCCTACAAAACCTTCTCCAACCGTCGTTACCTCTAGAAGTAAACCCTTACTCTCATTAGCGTTTGAAGTCTATTGCTTTGATACAAATCGAGGCAATCGGAAATTTGGATCGTCATTAGGCTTTCCAGCAAAGTAAGCCCAGGCACCGATAGTAGAAGCTAGGAGCCAACCAAGTAAAAGAACGGTAGCAACTGTCAACATATAACCTCCTTCGAGTACAAATGCTGATTGCTTAGCTCTGTGCATACGCTAACAGCTAGAGCAAGCTGTTGCAACATTTCTTAAAGAAATTGAAAAATCTTTACCAATTGACATATCTCTCTTAGAGAGCCAAATACTCTTATGATTGCAGCACTGGCAACCAATACTAGCAAGGAGCTAAATCTAGTCTGATGTGCAACTTAACCAAAATGAATTGAAATATGAGAAAGTTCCTCTAGCCGAAATCTTTCACCTCAACTTAGGGATAGGAATACAGAGCTTATGAGCCTCATCCCGCCATCGGTCGAGTTGCCTGAGCAATTAAGGTACATGCAAACGACACAGTTCATTTGTCGCTAAAAGATATTTGCGACAGAACCCGGTTTTGCAAGAAACAAAAGGGCGGTCGCCGACCAAGTTAGGTGTGACGCAACTTGGTGAAGCGGCGGATCAGATAGGCGGCGAGAAAGAAGAACGGTGCCCAGCCAACAAGGAAAAGAAAAAACGCTAGCGAAAACGGACCCGGCTGGTTGCCCAGGTAGGCATTGGTAGATGGATCGTCGCCCTTGATCGCAATCGGGATCGCCGGACCAAACCCCTGCAGCGCTCCCCACCAACTGAATGCTGCCAAGCAGCTCATGCCAAAGCGATGTCGCGCCACATCCGTTGCACGATTCTGAGCTGGGGACGTGATGGTTCGCGCCATAACGATCACAATGAGGATGAAAGTCCAGATCATCCACAGCGCACCCGTCCACGGATTGAGGCGCAACGTGATGATGAGCGTGAGGACTAACCCGGTCGCAACGAGCAGTCCGGGCATCACCGTATCAGCCGCCCCATTCGACTGCCCACGGAATACACGCGGTGGCATGACCTCTCGCAAGATGTAGAGGATACACAGACCCACGAACAGAAAGCCCAGGCGTGCCGGATAGGTGCTGGGCATGGTGTAACCCGCATATTTCGTATGGTTTTCGGTCACGAACCAGCAGAGCCGCGCCACGTCGAGGACGATACCAGTGAGCGCCACGATGACCATCGACCAAGCGAACCAGCGTCCAGAGCGCACGTGCGATCTGCTGCCCCCTCGTGCTGTGATGGCGACAATCGCCGCGATTGGTGCGAGCGCCCCCGCGAGGATGTGGAATAGCAGCATCGTCAAGAAGACATCGTTTGCCAACGCGCTTCCGTAACTGACTGGCTTGTGAAGCAAGAATGTTGATTCCACGGCTCACTCCTACTCTGACTGCATGCGGCTTACAAGTGAGGCATGACCACTTGGTAATTTTTCCAGCATAACAGGTCCGCTCACTGGCTGCATGATTGAGTAGACCCCAGGTAGCTTCAGACTCGACCAACAGCGATAGGGTCTGCAAGCTTTGGGGAATAATGAGTTCGGGTAACTAACAAAGCGTTCGCGCACTAATCCCGACACTTTTGGAATATTCTCAATACGGCGGCTCCTGAACTGGGATTAGAGTCAATTAAAGCCGAAATTAAAACTTCGCGGGACAACTGGGACTTCCACTCATATTGGAAGGCTGGCAAGTAGCAGCCCAAAAAGGTCAGCATTCAACCGCGATTCCTCCCACGTCTCAGCCTGTAGGGGGAGCGTGGGGACGCGGGAACGCTTAACGCCGGGAAACCCGGCTCTGGCGACCCGCTCAGGAATCGCGGACAAGGAATCTGCTACTGACATTTATCTTCTCCTGGTTAGGTGCTAAAATTAATACATGAAAACTGCCTACCAGTACCGATTGCGTCCAACCAAAACCCAGTCTGACCAGATGGAGACATGGCTTGAGTCGTGTCGGAGGCAGTACAACTATCGGCTTTGGGAACGCTTTAACTGGTGGGACTCCAACCGTTGTTCCATCAACGCTTGTCCGTTGTTGTGTAGTATTGCCCCACCTGCTGACATGCCTGAATACTATGGTCAAAAGCGCGATTTGGTAGAGACAAAAGTTAAGTACCCAGAGTATAAGGATGTGTACTCGGATGTGCTGCAAGATGTGGTAGGCAGGGTGAAGAAAACTTGTGAGCGCTTTATCCCTGGGGATAGCAATGGCAGGCGTTCTGGCAAGCCAAGGTTTAAAGGAATAAGTCGGTATCGGTCTTTCACCTATCCCAGGATGAAGCCTAACTGCATCGAAGGGTAATATATTACCCTTCCTAAGATTGGGGATGTCAAAGTGATTCTGCACCGACCAATCCCTGATGGCTTTGTCATCAAGACTTGCACAGTCGTTCACAAAGCCGATGGTTGGTATGTAACACTTTCGTTGTCTGACGATACTGTCCCTGCCGTCTCTCCTGACATCAACTTGGAGAAAACAGTTGGTATTGATGTGGGATTGAAAGATTTTTTGGTCACGAGTGAAGGTGAAGTTGTCCCAATTCCCCAGTTTGCAAGGAAGTCTGAAAAGCGTCGTAGGCTTCTTAATAAAGCTTTGGGTCGTAAGCGGAAAAAGGGTACAAGACGTAGGCAGAAAGCGGGCAAGCAATTGTCTAAGCACTATCAAAAAGTGGCGCGACAACGCAAAGATTTTCATTTCAAGGTGGCAGGTCAACTTCTCAAGCAATACGACGTGATTGCTCATGAGGCGTTGAATATCAAAGGGCTTGCCAAAACGAGATTGGCTAAGTCGATTCTGGATGCTGGATGGGGCGAATTTATTGACATAGTTACCGCCAAGGCTGAGAGAGCTGGGCGGCTCACCGTGGCAGTAAATCCATCTGGTACAACACAAAACTGTTCTGGTTGTGGCATCAAAGTTCCCAAAACTCTTGCCGATAGATGGCATAGTTGCTCTCACTGTGGGGCAGAGTTGGATCGGGACTTGAACGCAGCCATTAACATTAAAAACCTCGCCCTGGGGCATTGGGTGAGTAAAGCTCAACGAGTATCCGAAGCAGTAGCTGGAGTTGTTGAGAAGCCCAGACTGACCGCGTAAGCGGCAGTGTGGGAGTATGTCACGTGATAATCATCACACTTCCCGTATCCAAGTCATAACGACCTCCCACAATTTTTAATTTGCCAGATTGTAGTTGTTCTGTCAGAAGAGGCGATCGCTGCAATTGGTCGATCTGATAGAACACATTTGCAATCACAGCGTTATCAACAGCATCACCTGAGAGCCCCTTAACTTTGTCTACTGCTGGCAGAATTGCCTTCACAAAGCTACTAATCTCACCAGGTAACGCTTCGTTTTTGACAGCAGCAGTCACCGCTCCGCACCGCTCATGACCTAATACCATCAGTACAGGCGTGCCCAGCAGGGCAACAGCATATTCAATACTGCCAACTGCTGCGGGTGTCGCAATGTTTCCAGCAATTCGGACATCGAAGATATTTCCGATACCCTGGTCAAAGATAATCTCGGCAGGTACCCGAGAATCTGCACAACTCAGGATGGTGGCAAATGGGTGTTGAGCTTGAGCAACCTCCAGCAATCGTGCTTGAGATTGATCAGGATATTGGGGACGGTGCTGGATGAACCGCTGATTCCCCTCCATGAGTTTTTGGAGTGCTGTATCAGGATCAAGTGATTGAGAATTGGTTGGGGACAACTCAGCAGCTTGAGCCTGTTTGGCATGCCAGAGTAGTTCGCTCCCCATGGCTAGTAAACTAGCTGCTCCGGTAGCTCCTAATTTTAAGAAGTCACGACGTTCTATGAAGCGTTTCATTGAATTTATACCTTTCCTACAACGACGCGACGCACTTGACAGAGCGAATTTCCATCACATCTGAGATGTAACAGGTGCCCCCAAACTTATTGAGTAGGGGTCTGATATGTTCCACAACAGGCTTGATTAGCTCTGGCATGCAAAACGCGATGATGTAAACATTGTCCAGCATCGTCATGTCGAGGTCTTCGTTTCCGTCTCGCAAACCCTTTCCGACAACATTACGAATCACTGCATGACCATGAACGCCTGCCTTATCTAAACCATCTAAAATTTTGCCAAGCTCGAATGAATTGGCAATGATTTCGATTCTTTTAACAGAGTGCATACTATCATCTCCACAACAACCCAATTCCATACAGGTAGAGCGGAATCCCGACAATAATATTGAACGGGAATGTGACTGCCAAAGCTGTCGAAACGTATAAGCTGGGATTTGCTTCAGGAACCGTCAACCGCATTGCTGCTGGAACAGCGATGTAAGAGGCACTGGCACAAAGCACTGCGAACAAAAGCGCATTTCCTTGAGGCATACCAATAAATTTAGCAATCACTAATCCGATGCCTGCGTTGAGTATAGGAACCAGTATGGCAAATGAGATGAGAA
>JAFASY010000054.1 GCA_019244235.1 Chroococcidiopsidaceae cyanobacterium CP_BM_ER_R8_30 | reverse complement strand
ACAATCGATCTCCAGTTCCTCCAACAAAGTCTTAAACATATCGCCGATCAATTCTTTATCGACCTCATGTTCCGGCGACGGCATCCTGATCTCCAAAATTTCTTTGCTGTAACCAATCCGAGCAGCACGATGGTCGTCAAGCTCCTCTAGAATGGCTTCAAACTCCTGCCAGGTGACATCTTTAATAACAAGTCGTTGTCCCGGTGGGACGCTGAGCTGTCTTAGCTGGAGTGCGACCATGTTAGTACTCCTAAATGTTCTTCAAGAACAACTCGTTCGTTAAGGTTTTAGCAACACTTTACTAAGCTGTTTTGCCCTTGTCCCTTAAAAGCTGGTGACAAGATTTGAACTTGCGACCGGCTGATTACAAATCAGCTGCTCTACCCCTGAGCTACACCAGCACTTCTTTATGAATATATCAAATGCTCAGATTCTTCAGCAAGTTCCAGCATCAAAGACTGAACGGCAAATTCCCCTAGAGTACATATCCGACTAGAAGAGCAGCTTTATCCCAACATCACATTGGCCAGGAGTATTAAGCTAGAATAATATGCTGCTCAATTTTTTTGATTTTTGCTTAGTAGAAACGGGCGGAGGTGTGATTGTCGAAGTTTATATTGAAGGTTCTTTGGCTAGATGAGAACGTAGCTCTTGCGGTTGATCAAGTAGTGGGTAAGGGGACTAGCCCTTTAACTCGTTACTTTTTCTGGCCTCGGAATGATGCTTGGGATGAACTTAAGCTAGAGTTGGAAGCCAAGCACTGGATCGCAGAGCAAGACCGCGTCGCGCTACTTAACCAGGCGACGGAAGTCATCAACTACTGGCAAGAGGAAGGTAGACGCCGTCCGATAGCCGAAGCTCAGGCAAAATTTCCAGAAGTTGCCTTTACGGGTAGTGCCTAGATGGCATTAACTGAATTAGTTCCTGCTTGGGTGAGTCGCCAGAGTTTGATGGTTCTATCTTTGCTGCTACTTGCAATCAGTTGAGCAACCGGGCTAATAGCTACCGCAGACACCGAGTCTAGGTGCCCACAGAGGGTAGCAATTTCTTGCCCTGTGCTTACCTTCCACAGCTTGATCGTCTTGTCCCAACTGCCACTAATCAGTGTTTTTCCATCGGGTGTGAAGGCCAATGCCACCACTGACCAGGAATGCCCCGAAAGTGTATGAATGATATGACCAGTGGTTACCTCCCACAATTTAATAGTTCTGTCATCACTACCTGTTGCTAGGATGTTTCCTTCTGGGTTGAAGGCAACAGTCATAACCGCCCATGCATGAGCCGAAAGGATACAGTATGGGCGGTTTTCGAATTGACCAGAGATGCATAAGTCTGATGACTCAGTTGCAAGCGCCCACAGCCGAACTGTCCGGTCAAAACTAGCACTAGCTAGTAGGAGCGCAGCGTTGTCTACTCCTAAGTTAGGACTAAAAACAACTGAAGTCACCTGTAGCTGATGTCCAGTTAGCTGGCATATTTCTGCGCCAGTATTTACATTCCACAGTCTAATTGTCTTATCCCAACTGGCACTGACTAGGAACTTGCCATCTTGGCTAAAACTGACTGCTTTAACAGCGTGCGAGTGTCCAGCAAGGGTATAGATTTCCTGCACGGTGTTAATGTCCCATAATTTAACAGTTCTGTCATCGCTAGCTGTTGCTAGCATCTTACCATCAGGACTGAAGGCAACTGACTTTATAGCCTGGGTGTGTCCGTTTAGGGTAGCGATCGCCTGCTGTGTATCTAGGTCCCACAATTTTATAGTTTTGTCATCGCTGCCACTTGCCAGAATAATACCCTCTGGACTAAAGGCAACAGAATTTACACTGCCAAAATGTCCAGTTAGGGTATGAAGGCACTGCCACGAAGGGTGTTGGATTTTGAATTGCAAGCGTTGCTGTGACTTGGATTGGCTCCCAATCGCTTGCATCACTTCATCGGCTGATTGAAAGCGACGACTCACAGCATTTTGAATCAGCTTATCTAAGATTTGGCCCAGGCGATCACTCACGCTGGTTGTTAAATACTGCCGCCAAGCCCAGCAGTCATTGACAACATCAAATAAATCGAAGGGAGAGATCTGAGTCAGCAGATGAATGCAAGTCACTCCTAGACTGTAAAGGTCACTCGCAAAAACTGCTTCGCCTCTAGTTTGCTCCGGTGCTGCATACTCTGGGCTACCAATGCTAATTCCTGTTATGTACTGTTCTATTTGACTTGCCAATTTGAGTACACCAAAGTCAACTAGAACTAAGCACCCATCAGAGCTACGGCGAATGATATTTTTGGGTTTAACATCTTGATGAATGACCTGGCGGTCGTGGATAAACTTCAGAACTGGCAACAAATCATTGAGGATTTGCCAAATCTGAGCTTCACTGAAAGCACCTTCCTCCTCCATCACCTGATCTAAGTCGATACCATCGATCAGCTCCTGTATCAGGTACAAATGTTGTCCCTGCTCAAAGTGCGCTATCAGGGCTGGGATTTGAGGATGCATCCCTAATTCTGACAACCGCACTGCCTTTAGTTCAAACAGCGCTTTAGATTGCTCAAGCGCTTCGGGAGTTTGAACTTGCGACCAGAACTGTTTGATAATGCAAGGAAGAGGCGGATTCTGCTCGTCATCCACAGCCAGAAAAGTTTTGCTAAATCCCCTCTGACCAAGCAACTTAACAACACGATAGCGCTCTTGAATCAGCAATCCAGACAAAGCTAGTTAGTTGGACTTACTCTTCCATGCTAGAGTTTTCAATTCGCTCGACTCCCAATCAACCAGATTAAGCGCCCTACTAGCCATGCTAGGATGGCGTAAGCCATGATAGCAACCAGTGCGTTTGTATCTAATACCACTGATTTACCAAGTTCGGGGGTTCCGAACAGAGTAGCAAACGGGGCAACAAACGGATTTGAAAGGTCATGGATAACTTTAGCAAATTGGTTGTCAGGATTAGCACCAAACAGACGCAGTATCACTCGTAAAGCTAATAAGATCCCTAGTGCCCCAACCGCAAAGTAAATCAATTGTACTAGTCGAGTGATCGCAGCATTCTGGTTAGCAGCAGCGATCCGGCGCTCTTCATTTCGAAGCCGGAGTTCCTCGTTACGTCGAAAGTCGTGGTCGTCCCTCATCTTTCCCTCCCCAAGAATATTCCAATTTTGGCTTTCCATAACAGGCGCTGCCTAGTCAGTTGACTTAAAGTTTAAAAATCTACACGGGAATTCCTATCTAGCCAAACCTCGCCAGTGGCGAGCGCTCTATGCCACCCTCACAGGTATGGGTTTAGTCGTTCTCGGCTTCCAGTCAGGTGTATACCAAAACCTAGATAATTGGTACATATCTCACTTTATCTACGGGATGACAGCCGCGATGCTGATGATTTTCGCATTGGCAATTGTGCCGGACATTTACCAAGACCGGAAAAATCGCTGGCGAAAGGTGCATGTCTTCCTCAACAGTATTGCTCTACTCCTATTCCTAGGACAGGCAGTGACGAGGACACGCTCCTTGTTGGAGATTCCCCTCAGTTGGCAAGAACCTTACGTCAATCAGCTTTATGAGCAACATTGTGACACTAAACCTTGCACCATTCAGCCTGCCCCCGCATCCCAAAAGCCTAAATAAAATTGTAAGCAGGCTACTTAAATGGCTAGGATTAGGGCTTATCTTAAGCCTAACTTTTAGCACCGCGGCATTTGCCGCTGAGTATGGAATGCAAGACATTCAGACACTGATCGAACATGCAAGAAATGCCTGGGTAGTTCGCGACGCTAATGCCATTGCTCAGATGTTTGCACCAAATGGCGAGCTGATCGTGCCAGGGCAGCGCTGGCAAGGACGAGAGAAAATTCGGGCAGAGGTTGCCCGTTTTACTCAGCAGTATACTGACGTGAAGATTGATATCCAACGGATTATCGTTGAAGGGAATCAAGCCGTAGTAGAGTGGCATTACGAAGATACAGAAAAGGCAACTGGCATTCGTAACAAAGCCGACGACGCGATTGTGATCGATTTTAAAGATGGTTTAATTGACAGATGGCGTGAGTATTTTGATAACAAAACGCCGAATAGTAAAACGTCGTGATTAACTCTATAAATCTGACCTGGCTAAGCCACAACTTATGGACGCAAGAACAACACTGGTGGGATATGAAGCGGCTGAACCGATTCATGTATTCTTGTCCCTTATAAAAGCTAAAGCTATCTGACAACTCTTGGAGTGGTCGGTGCATCTATCCAACCTATGATCAGGCTTTACCTGGCTAACGCGCGGCTGCTAACCTGATTGAGGATATGCAAGGAGATGCTATGAAAACGCGCTTACTCATGATGCTAACTGTGTTGTTACTATTCATCTTTAGCCTTCAAGGCAGTGCCTTGGCAGCAGTCAAAGCAACACAATTAACTTGGTATGGACAGTCTGCCTTCAAACTTGTCACACCTGCTGGTCATGTTGTCTTGATTGACCCTTGGATCACCAATCCTATCAACAAGAATGGTACAGAGGATGTATCCAAAATCAACAAAGTCGATTTAATTCTCGTCAGCCACGGTCACTTTGATCATGTAGGACAAGCGTCAGAAATTGCTAATAAGACTAAGGCTCGGCTTGTAGCCACTTATGACTTGGGTGGGGCACTTGCCAAGTACGGCGGCTATCCGAAAGACCAGATGGGTTTTGACACGCTGGGCAACTTCGGTGGTCTACTGTCGTTCTTTAATGGAGATGTTAGGATTGCCTTCATCCCTGCGGTACATAGCTCTACGGTTAATAGTAAGGAACTGGGTTTGAATGACGATGACGCAAATCACTTTGCTGGGGCTCCAGGCGGGTTCGTCATCTTGGTCAAAGGCGGCCCGAATATCTACCACACTGGTGACACAGATTTATTTGCCGACATGAGCAATATTGCTCAGTACGGCAGAATTAATATCATGCTGACCTGTATTGGAGACCACTTTACAATGGGACCTGAACGTGCAGCGCTTGCAGTAGAGTTAGTTAAACCGACGAAGGCTGTGCCCATGCATTATGGTAGCTTTCCAGTGATGACTGGCACACCAGACAAGTTTGCCGCAGCGTTGGAGTCAAGGGGACTAGGTCAGACATTCATGCCAATGACTGTTGGTAAAACTGTGACATTTTGAGCTCATGGACATTATTGTTATGGACAATGATGTTAATGTGAACACACTGACTAACTTCAAAAAAATAGCTTTTTCTCTAGCTAAGACTTACAGTCATAAAAAAGCAAGTCATAACGGATATTAATCAGGTAATTCGCGCCTATATCAGCTCTTGATGGATGGCCTTTCTGCTAGCCATCGCAACAGTTTAAGAGGTAGCACCCAAGCGGCTACGCATGTTAAAGAAGGCTTGCTGTATCCCAGAGATGTAAGGCAGTAGGAGATGTTGCTGAGATGACTCTAAATGACTGAGGATTTCATCTGTTAGTAATTGGATGCCTTGTTGCGTCAATTCCCATTTCACTTCCAAGCCTGTCATTACCATCACATACAAACTAAGCAACTCCTGCTCAATTGGAACCAATCTTTCCTCTAAAACGCACAGCCAGATATAGACCTGAAACATAACTAAGTCACGCAGGACAGAGTGTGCCACATCTGAATGACTCAGTCCTCCCCTACGGCTACGGTGCTCGGGAAACAATTGGGTAAGGTGGTGGTAGACTGTTGCCGCAATCTCCTCACAAGCTAATAACATTTTCTCGGCAAGGACTAAAACTGGGCTTCCAATTTGATGCTTTGCGGCAGCAGCACAGACACGCAGCCAGGGGATAGCAACTTGCTCTTCAATAAATTTGAAGTAGGGACTAAGCAAGAATTGCTCTGGAGATGAGAGCTGTTTAAGCAGTAACTTATTGCTGAAGTTCAACTGTGTGGTGAGGAAACCAACAGTGCGCCAGTCTCTAGATGCTAGTTGCTGCTCCTGAAATTCCATTAAGATCGGTTCTAGTGCCGAATACAGCTGCACTACAGTAGGTAGTCCCCACCAAGAAAGGGAACTCCGCTTAGAACCAAGGGCTACTGCCGAGGCTCTAGATATTAGTTGAGCGGTAGTTCTCGAAGTCGTAGTTGGCGAGTGCTGTGCATAAATTTTCACTAGCTTTTGATAAATTCTGAAGGAATTTTGAGCAAGTCGCCCTATCTCTTCTAAAGTCATAATCCGAGGAAGATAAGAGTAAGTCTCTATTCCAGCCAAATCACATAAGGATTGTATTAAGTCATCACTAAGATGGGTGGCAGTTAAGGACCGACCTTTTGGAGAAGAAGCTTCAACCAGCTCTCTAAAAACTGAGGAATCTTGAATGAAAAGGGGAGAGGAAAAATCAAGTGAGTAACGCTCTATCCAAAGTTTAAATAAGTGCCCAACCGAGGGAGTTTTAACAATTCCAGCAGGAATTAGCATGATTTATCCTTACCGTTCTCACTTAAAAACAAAAAATTATTTTTAATCCGACTAAGAATTAATATTATCTGAAAGGAGGGCCGTTACGACAGTTGGACCAGCTGGATACTCACAGTAAGACCCTTCGGACGCTGATCCTAGGTAAGAATACCAAGAACGCCTTACAACTGATTTCCCTATGAACTACTCCGACCCCTAGGGTGATGGTCTACGTTTCCCACCTCAGTGTTAGCAAGTAGTCGTTTCTGACGCTTCACTTGGGCTAGTTGCTTGAAGCTTCCGCAACAAGTAGAGCTAGACCCATCGACGTTTGAAGAGGCAAGTTCCTTACCCCTTGCCCAAATTAAACAAACTTGGGCGCTATTAATATCTCTATCTTCTGCGTGCTGGCAAGCAGGATTAGAGCAAACATAAAGTCTGTCAGACAAGGTTTTTGGTGTTAAGCCCCAACATTTAGCACAGCGTTGCGATGGTTTAACTTGTTGAGTTGGTATCTCAACAAATAGTCCACCTGCCTCAGCTAATTTATACTCGATTGCGGACCTAAGCATCCCCATTTCTATATCAAGAATAGAACGGTTTAGCCCATTCTTCTGCCGTTTTCGTTTACCTTTTTTAGCTTTAGCAGTCATGCCTTTAACGTTCAGTTTTTCAGTTGCCACCATGCTGTTAGAGCTGACTATCTGTGCGGCAACCTTATGTATCCAGTCCTGTCTAATGTTCGCAACTTTACGTTACGGTTTAGATACTCTTTTTGACGCTTTCCTCCAGCGTTTTGAACTATTTATTCTCCTCTTAAAATCTGGCGAACGTTTACGACGTTTCGACTTAGAGGCTTTACGGACTTGGGCAGATGTCTTGGCTAAAAATCTTGGATTCTCAATTCTAGTACCGTCTGACAACGCTGCCGCTGAATTTGAAAGCCTAAGTCCCTCAATTCCAGATAACCGTTAACACCACCTGAATGAACTTTAAAACCTTGTCTGGCATCAGGGTATGTCCAACCTGAATACTTGCGTGCTTGTTGAAACTTTGGATAACATCCTAAACCTTTGATGAATCTTTGAAATGCAAAGTCAACTCTTTTCACGGTAGCTTGTAATGAACCAGCATTAAGCCTTTTATAATCCGTCCAGAACTCCTTAAACTCTGGTAGTATTGCTTGCTGATCAAAATAGCTTATAGACTTGGCAAAGCGCTTATAACTAGTCTTACGATGCTCCATGCAAGCATTATAGAGATAGCTGTATAGCCGTCTTGCCTCAAACAGAAGTGCCGTTTGAGCCTGATTTGGGTACAGCCGAAAGTTAGCTCTGCGTGTCATCATAGAGGCATGATAACTTGCAGGTGGGGGCGATGTTAATTAATTCTAGAAAAGGTTCCCATAGTGTTTTTAGCGTGAGACTGCATTTCGTATTCGTGACTCATTACAGAAGAAAAGCGATTACCGCACCAATGCTGGAACGAATTAGGGAGATGTTCTGCCAAGTCTGCAAAACAATGGACTGTGAGATGTTGGAATGTTCCGGTGAGCCTGACCATGTACATCTGTTAGTTGACTTTCATCCTAAGCATTCTATCTCTGCTGTAGCAGGCTCCTTGAAAGCTGCTACTAGTCGTCTAGTCAAAAAAGAGTTCCCTGTTGAGTTTGCCAAATGGTATAGCGAACAATCTTTTTGGTCTGGCTCCTACTATGTAGCGTCTTCTAGTGGAGCGCCTATAGAAAAGCTAAAAGAGTATGTCAAGTCCCAGGATGCGCCTCAAAACTAATTGGCAACTCCGCTTCGCTCCATTGCCGCGAATTCCCTCCCCACCCCGCAACGCTACCGGGTGGGGACACCCGCGAGTTCTTTGTAGCGCAGTTCATCGACGGTAACGTTTTTGGCATAGACAGTTTGCAGCATGGGATTCAGTTGACTGGGCACAGCAATGTTTCAATTTTAGTCTGGCAATCACTAGTATTCTTAACTGTGTTACCCGTTTCAGTAAGAGCAAGTCTTAACCCGCAGGTTGACTCCAACAGGTGAGAATGCTAAGAACGCCTTACACTCATTTTCCCTTGTTTTAACTAGGTACTAAATGTCAGTCACTTCCAAACCATTTCTCCAACCACTCGACCGCGTTGCGATCGCGCTCATGTTAGGACTGAGTTTGCTCATCGGGCTGCTATTGTGGCAAGGCAGTGCTGTGCGACCACATGTCGAACACTTCAGTTGGCAGGATAAACAAGTTGGGGCAGAAGATACCGCCTTTACTATGACCTTTAGCCGCCCCATGGACACAAAGAGTGTGGCAGAGAATCTGCACATTGACCCACCCCTACCGGGTAAATTTAGCTGGGCTGGGCGGCGAATGGTCTATACCCTACTCTCTCCTGCTCCCTACGACACACCTTATACCGTGAAGTTGCAGAACGCAGAGGATCGGTTTACAGAGGAAGGAGCGAATAATAGGCAACTCCAGCCTTTTGTCGGTCACTTCAAAAGCCGAGATCGTGCCTTCGCATATATAGGTGCGACAGGAGAAGAGCAAGGGCGCTTAGTACTCTACAATCTCACTCACCAGCAAAAACAACTACTAACCCCACAAGATTCGGTTGTCGTTGACTTTAAGCCTTATCCAACAGGAGAAAAGATTCTATTTTCTGCTACTCAACGCCACTCAGGTACGCTTTCTTCCCAACTCTACACAGTGACAACGGGAATAAAAGTTAGCGAGCGGGCAACATCCTCCAACCCACCTGGTAAAGTTGAGCTGGTTTTAGACAATAAAGACTACCAAAATCTGAAATTTGATCTATCCCCAGATGGCAAGACAATAGTTGTCCAGCGCGTCAACCGACTCAACCCTAGCGATCTCGATCTTTGGGTGCTGCGTCCCAATCAGTCGCCTCAACCCTTGAAAGCTCAACCAGGAGGAGACTTTATGATTACACCTGACAGTACAGCCGTAGCTGTGGCTCAAGGACAGGGTGTAGCAATTCTACCTCTACAGTCGCCAGCCCAAAAACCTTTGGACTTTCTGCCACAATTTGGTCTAGTGCTGGACTTTACTAGGGATGGTTCGGCAGCGGCAATGGTGAAATTTAATTCTGATTACACGCGATCGCTATTTTTAGTAACCAACCAAGGTGTGCAGAAACAACTTCTCCGCACGACTGGCTCGATTCTTAGTGCCCAGTTTAACCCAAC
>JAFASY010000171.1 GCA_019244235.1 Chroococcidiopsidaceae cyanobacterium CP_BM_ER_R8_30 | reverse complement strand
CCCCCGCTAATTCGGTACTCCGAATATGGCGGGGGACTCATCCCTGACGAAGTCAACGCAGCTTCTGCCGTGGCACGGCAGAAGCTGCGTTGACAACATAACTAATTGCATTTAGTTGTTAGGTTAATTGTAGTCGAACAAACAGTGTTACAAATACTCGTAGCAGACTGATGAAAGTTTTTGCTTTAAGGTTAAAACCGAACCAAGATTTAAGACAAAGTTTAAAAACGTTCGCCATTGAGCAAGATATTAAGGCTGGGTTTGTTCTAACGGCGGTTGGTAGTCTACAGCAGGCAAAAATTAGGTTTGCTAATCAAGATGTGAGTACAGTATTGCAAGACACTTTTGAGATTCTTTCTCTTAATGGCACCATAGCAACCACTGGTATTCATCTGCATATTTGTATAGCTGATAGAGCTGGTCAAACTCTTGGTGGTCACCTAAGTGACGGCTGTATAATTTATACTACAGCTGAGATTGTCATTGGTACAAGTGAGGAATTTACCTTTGTGAGAACGATTGATGAGCAAACAGGATATAAAGAGTTAGAGATTCTTCCAAAGAAAGTTGTTTAACTTAAAAGTGTATTCCGCCTAGCTCGACTAGGATTATAATTATCTAATTGTTATGTCTATTCTTCAATAGAAATATAAAGGTTTTATATAGGCTATTATTTTTTTTCCTGCTTGAAAATATCTGTATCTAGCTGATTTGCTTGTCCTTCTATAGTATTTTTAAACAAAATAGTGAAAGCCCCAGCTCCTAGCCCTGCTTGAGGCCACATGCGATAACAAGGAATGTTAGTTAGGTGTGACTGATAAGCTGATAAATGGGGAATAGCTACTGGTTGAAACTGAGGAAACCTTGACAAAAACCATTCACATATCTGCTCATTCTCTTCAGTGGAATAGGTACAGGTCATATAGGCAAGATATCCCTGTGGCGCAACAACTTTTGCTGAATTAGCTATGATTCTTTTCTGTCTGTTAGCGCTTTTATTGATAGCGGATGGATGGAAGCATCCCGGTGATTTTCCTCCTTTTGCTAGTAGAGACTGACCTGTACAAGGTGCATCGACTATCATCACCTGGCTAGTATGAGGTATCAATTTAGCAAGAACACTTGAATCTAAGCTTGTTACAATATGGGGAATGATATGGCAGCGTTTTAAGTTAGAAAATAGCATGCCTGTGCGTTTAGCAATAACTTCATTGCATATTAGTAATTTAGGCTGTAAAGCTCTCCAGGCGAAAATACTTTTTCCACCCGGTGCAGCACACATGTCAAAAACTACGTTCGCTGAGAGCTGTAGAGTTAATAGAGTAGAAACAGCAAAAACAGAGGAAAAGTCTAAGCAGTAGTAATATCCGTTTTCATGTAGGGAGGTTTGACCAGGTTTTTCTCCCAAAGATAAGCGATCAACAAAAGATGGTTGCCAGGGAATAGGTGACTCAACAGTAAAGGGCAAAGTGCTAGGCTTTTCCTGACACCAAAGAATGCACGGATAGAAAGGTTTGGGTTCTGTTAATGCCTCAACAAATTCTTGCTGCTCAGAAGGGTTATCAAAGAGACGCCGACTAAGTTTTAGTAGGAGATTAGAAGGTTTTTTCATAATGGTTTGAAAACAAAAAATCATGAATTCTCAAGCTCCTCAAGATATGCAGCAAATAATAGTATTTTGCTGTTTATAGAGTATCAATAGAACAGCACAGATATTCTTTATTCGCAAGATAAGTTTCAATATTAATTAGTATCTGCTTTAAGTATTTAACTACTTTATTTTTGATTTTTAAGAAATCATCAGCAGTTTGAGCTTTTCCTACCTCTGCAAAAGACTTAACTCCATGTGCTAGATCGTTTCTGTTAGATTTAATAGTTAATAGATCGCTTCCATTTCCTGTTTTTATACACTCAGTTCTACATGAGAATCCATAATTAAGTGCTGTGTCTTTAATCAATTTTGCGTCAATGTTTCCTGAGAAGAGTTTTTCTTTATCAAATCCCGCATTGATAATATCAAGAGAGATATTTGTGATGCTTAATAGAATTTTGTCGGAGTCACGATTCTTAATGTTTTTTAGTATAATCTTTTTGATTTCAGGTCTAACTTCATCAAAAGAAATCCTTTTACTAGAAAGCTCCTCAAATATAGCTTCTATCGCATTTCGCATTGTAGATTCCACTAAATTGTATAGTAATAAAAATCCGCTAGCCTTAAGAGTTTTTTCTAAATCTGGATTGATCTTCCTGACTTTAGATTTTCCAATCATACCTTCCATACTCAACTTAATTGAGCCCTGTTCTAGACTTTTTAGAAAAACAAAATACTTACTAACTTCTTTCGAACGCTCATTAAAATCCTGGAATAATTGGCTTGTCATAATTGGCTCAATAGTTGATCTCGCACATACTCAACACGACGAATCACTTTATTTTTAGAACTGCTTGCATTAGACTTAGTGAACTCAATAAAGTCTCTTGAATTCATCCAATGAACTGACTTTGGCTCAAGCTCACTGTTTTCTCTTAAGGCAAGAGCAACACCTACAGCAAGAGATTCAAATTTAATACGAGTTGTTGTTCGAGACAAATTTTTACCTTGTCGAAACCCATTAGGAAAATATTCATCGACAAAATCTAGCATTGAGTCAAATTCCTTCTGCATTCTCTTATAATCAGCAGTTTCATCTTCGTTGAGATTCTGCAAATATTTACTAAGGAAATCGTTGACTTTTCCTTCAAATTTTTTATAATTATTTAAAAATCCAAAGAAACGTAAAACAAATTCCTGAGGCTCACGTCTGGCGATAGCAGCTTCAGAAAACGAGCATAGCTTAAGAAACTTACTGTTCTTCGATAATTCCTCAATTAAATCAAGGAATGAACCACGCAATATACCTCTGCGCTTTTCCATCTCGTTCAGTTCAACGCTGCCTGTATTGATTCGTTCAAATATATCTCTCCGTACCTCCTCATCTGCTTCTTCAGTCAGTTGTATCATTCGCAGAGTTGCTCGGTTAAAACGTCTCTGACGCGCAAGTGGTAAATCAGCAAAGATGAAGCCATTCAGGTGTGTCAATTTTTTCAAGTTCCTTAGCTTAAGTTCATTATGGATGAACTTAGCTAAAGTACGGATGCGTTGTGTACCATCTATGATCTCTAGACGTCCTAGATCATTGTTGTCTTCACGAATGTCAGCAACAAAAATGTAAGGAATTGGTAACCCTAGAATTACAGACTCAATAAACTTAGATTGCCTATCTTCGTCCCAAGCCATTTCTCTTTGATAGTCTGGCACAAACAACTCGTTATTATCCTCATCTTGCCCGTCCATATATTTCTGGACAAGTACTTCTACCGGATACTCTTTTGTAGTATAGTTAACGTTCTTCTGCTTTTCTCGAATCTCTGCTTCAGCAGCTTCTTTCAGCTCGTCGGGAATTTCCTGCTTTAGGGGCATATCTTTACAGCTTGAAGGTGAGTTATACGGCAAATATCAAACATAGTAGAGTAAGGAAGTCTAAACTTTTTATCCATTTGGACGCTATCTTATAACTGAGATGTAGCGAACATACAAAAAATCTAAGTTAGAGTTATCTCTGTGGTTCTCTAAGAATCAGGAGCAAGGCACGACGAACGTATGCTTCCCAAGATTCAGAGATAGGCTGAAAGATCTGTGCGTAAAGCATAATTCCGCTCATTGTATCGAAGAGCAGAGCAGGATCTAGATTCCCAGGAATTTCATTTCTCGTTTTTGCCCGTTCAATAACAACAGCAAAAGCTTGTCGTCGAGGTTGTAGATATTTTTTCCAGTAAATTTGAGCAAATTGAGGATTGCTAGAGGCACTACTGATAATCATAGCAACCGTTTGTCGCCCCAAAGGGTTGAGCGTAATTTGCGCGGCATTCTGGATAAGTGCATCTATATCGCCCCATAGCATACCTGTGTCTGGGATAACAACTTCTTCTCTAAGGCTTTCAATTGCATCCGCAACAAGCTCTTCTTTAGAGTTGTAGCGTCGATAAATCGTGGTTTTGCCAGCTCCAGCACGAATAGCGATCGCATCAATAGTCATACGCTCGAATCCGACTTCCGCTAGCAGTTCTAGGGTTGCTTGCAGAATGGCTTGGTGAGATTTGGCACTACGAGGTCTTCCTAATGGTTTTTTAGTCACATCACTCATGATGCTATTATAATTTACGATACATATAAGTTTCGTAATAAAAGAATTATGAGCAAGCGTCTCTACCTTCACTACACAAACTCAAACAGTACTCAAACCCTCCGACAAGGATTAGAGGAGTACTATGCGGCGAATCCACACGTCTCTGACCCAAGAAAATTACCACTAGAATTTGCCAAAATCTTACTGGCACATGATGTATCGCACGTTATTTATGGCTGTGATACGGGCATGTATGATGAACTTAAAATTTTGCCGTTGACGTGGTGGACAAGCAACTACAAGTTTCGGGATCACCTACGCACGCTTAAAAATCCAACTATCAGTCCTGCCATTAAAGCAATGTACAATGACCTGGTGAAAGAGCGTGGAGTGATATGGTTATATGCTTCAATCCTTTTTGTGTTACCGCAGCTACTACCAGAATTAGTTTCAATGTGGCTTATGAATCGTCAGCGTGAGCGTTTTGTTCCATTTCTTGATTTTGAACCTTTACTGGACCGTTCACTGTTGGAGATCCGTCAAGAGTTTCATCTTTTGCCTTTTATTGAATGAGTTGTCCTAAAGCGAAACAGCGTGAAATGGTATTAATGGCAACATCACTTCTAAACTTGCCTAGTCTTCGCGCTTTAACTGCCACGCTGCACCGATCGCCGCTCCTGCCCCAGCGATCAACCCACTACTCATGCCTTGTAAAGTCTTAAACACAGGGTCTTGGGTTAAGCACTCATCTGTCACAGTTTTGGCTTGCAAACAGTGATTGGATTGTGCCCAACTAGCGGTCCCTCCTAAGATTACACCAGCTGCACTACAGGAAGCAACAAGAAGCAAAAGGCGCTTGGTTTTTCTGTCCATAGATAGATGTGTAAAAACTCATCGATGGATATATAGTTCCCTTTACTCTAGCATCTGGCTCTAAGTCGTTACATTTTTTTACAAAAACTTCAAATTGTCGCTAAATGAGTTAAAAACAGCCTTACTCAATTTTTAAGTTGAACGGTAAGCGAGCATAGATGCTTTGAGGATCGTTCATCTTCTGTAACATAACGAGTGCTGTTTGCAGTTTTTGGAACTCAGCAGCTAGCGGATTGGCAGGCATTATAGGCTCATAGGCGTCACTAGTCATCCTTCCTAGCAGGCGTTGCTCCAAACTATGGGTTTCAGGATACTCTTTGAGTTCCCAATCTTTACCCAAATGTGCCTGCCTAGCAGCGTACTGTATTGCAGCGTCAAGTCCACCAAGATCATCAACTAGACCGATTTGCTTTGCTTCTTCCCCAGACCAAACTCGTCCTTGAGCAATCTGGGCTACTCTTTGCTTTGGCAGCTTGCGTCCAGCAGCAACGCGATTGAGAAACAGATTGTAAACCCGATCGACCGATTGCTGGTAGATTGCCAGCTCTTGGGGAGTTTTAGGACGAGAAACTGTCTGACTATCGGCAAAACGAGCTGTTTTCACAACATCCCAAGTAATGCCATTGTTGTTTGCCAACTTCTGGAAGTTAAACAGCAGCCCAAAGACACCGATTGAACCCGTAATCGTGTTGGGTTCAGCAAAGATTCGGTTGGCATCAGCAGAAATCCAGTAGCCACCAGAGGCAGCGACATCACCCATTGAAACAATCACGGGTTTCACCTGTCGCGTCAGATCAACCTCTCGCTGGATCACCTCAGCTGCTGTAACACTGCCACCAGGACTGTTGATTCGGAGCACAACTGCTTTAACCCCATCGTCCTGTCGCAGCTTTCGTAGAACTCTCGCAAAGCGATCGCCTCCGACATCTCTAGCTCCACCTTCTCCGTCAACGATATCACCTTCAGCATAGACAACAGCAATTTTATTTTGAGAGGAACGCGAAGCTCCACTGGCTAAATTTTCCTGTTCTGCATATTTAGTAAGGCTAACTTGCTTGAAGGTCCTATCTTCCTTACGACTACCTGTTAACTGCTTCAGTTGCCCTAGCACCTGATCAAAATATGCCACTCGGTCCACCAAACCTCTAGCTTTAGCTGCATCTGCTGTCAGCAAACCTTGATTGTCTGCGATTGTCTGCAACTGTTGAGGGTTCAGTTTGCGACTGCTGCTAACTGAGCTACGCCACTCTCCCCAAATCCCATCCAACAACTGCTGAGTTTGTAGTCTATTATCTGGACTCAACTTATCCAGTACAAATGGCTCCACTGCTCCTTTGAACTTGCCCACTCGGACAACCTGAATGCCAATACCATATTTCTGAAACGCTCCTGTGAAGAACATCATCTGACTACTTAAACCTTTGACTTCCATCTCACCTAGCGGGTTAAGTACAACGGTATTGGCGACGGAACCTAGGTAATATTCTTTTTGACTCCAGTCCATGTTGTAGGCGACGATAGTTTTGCCAGCAGCGCGGAATCGTTCTAGAGCTGCCCGCACTTCCCTAAGTGTTGCTAAGCCTGTGCTTGAGCTGCCGGAACCTTTCGTGCCATCTAAATAAACCCCCACAATTCGCCGATCTTGCCGTGCCCGATCCAAAGTATCTAGAACTGTACGGAGACTGATACTGTTATCTGTTTGCCCCGCAAGGGCTGACTGAATTGCTGAACTCGCATCTGATGTTGGTTTCGCATCTGTGATATCGAGTGACAAGTCAAAAACCAGTACTGACTTGTCCTGGATTGGTGCCGCTTTAGGTGTGAGCGCAATTAGCAGTAAGAGGAGTCCGCCAATGCCGATACCAAAGAAAATCAGCAGTCCTAACAGACTACCGATGACACTTGCAAAGGTTTGTTTAATGAAATTACGCATTTGGGGGTGTTGGGATGGCTGATAGCTATTCTATTCGCTGTAGAGCGCTAGCAGCCTTCATCTGCGCCAGAGTAGAATTGCCAGTGCAAAATAGGACAGTAGTCATCTCGGCAATCAAGACCTCAGCCAGAGCGTAAACAGCGGCTTCCGATTCAGCCGCCGCTTGTAAGAACGGCCATGCTATTCCAGCCATATCAGCGCCTAGAGCGATCGCCTTTGCAACATCCAGCCCGTGACGCAAACCACCAGAGGCAATCAGTGGAAAATCAGCTGTCATTGCGCGAATACTTGTGATACACTCGGCTGTTGGCAAACCCCAATCGGCAAAAGTCATTCCTAACCGCCGTTGTTGAGGATTTTCTGCCCTTTCACTTTCCACTTTTGCCCAAGATGTACCGCCTGCACCAGCAACGTCGATTGCTGCCACCCCAGCCGCTATTAGTTTCTGTGCCATAGAAGCTGAGATGCCATTTCCCACTTCCTTTGCAATCACGGGCACGGGCAATTCAGAACATAGCCGAGCAATTTTATCTAACAAAGAGCGGAAATTGGTATCGCCTTTGGGTTGAATGCACTCTTGGAGAGGGTTGAGATGTAAAATTAAGGCATCTGCCTTCAAGAGGTCAACCACCCGTTGACATTCATCTAACCCATAATCATAGTTCAATTGCACAGCTCCTAAGTTAGCAAATAGCAGAATGTCAGGGGCAAGGGATCGCACAGCGAATGTCTCTGCCACCTCTGGTTTCTCTACCAGCACTCGTTGAGAGCCTACCCCCATCGCAATTTTGTAGTGCTGCGCTACCTGCGCTAGGCGAAAGTTGATCTCTTTTGCTGCTTCTGTACCACCCGTCATTGAAGAAATTAGCAATGGGGCACCCAGGCACTTACCCAAAAACGTCGTTGTTAAGTCGATTTCGCTGCGATCTAGTTCAGGTAAGCAGCAGTGCGTAAACCGATAACGTTCCAATCCATTTGTCGTAGAGCCAAATTGCACATCTGCATCTAGACAAATCCTTATGTGGTCTGCCTTCCGTATCTGAGTTTGTGCTGATAAGTTCGGAGAAAGGTTCACAAGCAAGTGGGTCTAACTTAAAGCAATGTTGCTACTCATTGTCTCAGCTTCGGGTTTGATTTGGATCAGATAAAAGTTTTACCTCATGATTTGGTTATATTCTAGCCTAAAAGTTCTTCAAGTAAGCAGTAAGAATCTAAGTTCTTTTCATGAAATGTAATTAGCTATAGCAGTTCTCTATAATTTGAGAAAACTATTTTTTGCAAACCGCTAAAACGCTCTTGAGCCAAGAAAAGAATTAGGGATTTGCGTGGAACATTTAGAAGTACGATATAAACTCTTTTCTCAAGTCATGATTTTCCATAGTGAACCCAATTATTTTGTAATTCAAATATATTTGTACCCAATCGTATCACATTTATCAAATTCACCTCGGTACAAGATCTGCGTTAGGGTAATTGGCAGCTTGGAATTTGAACATGTACAATAATCGCTTCCCATTGGAGTCAAAAGATGTCAAAACTGCCTGGTCACAAAATTATTCCCACTCCCATGCCCCAGGAAATTGGGGTGGTTGATCTAATCGACAATTACTTCACTGCTTATAACTCTGCTCGTTTACGAGAAATCTGTCAGCTGCTGAGTCGGGAGGTGCTACGCGATGGTGTTACTGTGGGAGTCAGTCTATCAGGAGCAATGACACCAGCTGGCTTTGGGGTTTCAGTCCTAGCACCACTGATCCGCCAAGGCTTTATTGACTGGATGATTAGCACTGGGGCGAACCTTTACCACGATATACATTATGGTTTGGGGTTTGACCTCTACACAGGTCATCCGTTTCTAGATGATGTAAAGCTGCGTTCTGAGGGGACAATTCGGATTTACGACATTGTCTTTGGCTATGATGTCCTGCTAGAAACCGATGCTTTCATTAGGAAGATTCTGCAAGCTGAGCCATTTCAGAAGCGGATGGGAACAGCAGAATTTCACTATTTGCTAGGCAAGTATGTGCGGGAAGTGGAAAAGCAAGTAGGCGTCCAGCATTCTTGTCTGCTTGCCACAGCCTATGAGTGTGGTGTGCCAATTTATACTTCTTCTCCAGGAGACAGTTCGATTGGGATGAATGTAGCAGCTTTGGCATTATCAGGTTCAAAGCTCGTGTTAGATCCAGCAACCGACGTGAACGAGACAGCAGCGATCGCCTACTCTGCTCGTGAATCTGGTATTCCTGGTGTCGAGGGCAAAAGCGCTGCCGTGATTATCGGTGGTGGGAGCCCCAAAAACTTTCTACTACAAACTCAACCACAAATTCATGAAGTTTTGGGATTAGAAGAGCGTGGGCATGATTACTTCATTCAGTTTACTGATGCTCGTCCAGATACTGGCGGCTTATCTGGGGCAACGCCAAGCGAAGCTGTGAGTTGGGGGAAGATTGACCCAGAAGAGCTACCGAATACCATTGTTTGCTACACAGATAGTACGATCGCGCTACCACTCTTAACTGCCTATGTCATGAGCCAATGTCAACCCCGTTCCTTAAAGCGATTGTATAACCGTCGGGAAGAAATGCTCTCCCAACTGCAAACGGCTTATCAAGCAGCCAAGACTCAACCAATTGAGGAGGTGCCAGCCGCAGTTTCAGAGAGCACATCCGATCAACCTGTAGCTACCTATCCTTGTGGTAGGCTGATTCCTCATAACCCTTAGCTGTTTGCAGTACTTCGTAAGTAGAGCATTAGTCACAATTCATGCCAAAAATTGGAGCCTTAACAGCGGCGGCATTAATTTGCGCTACGTATTTGAGTGTAGCGCTTGTCTTCTTAGGTTTAAATAAATTTTATTTTATTATGGCGGGTGGTCAAAAATTTGCCACCTTTCCCAATTTAAATAGTCAGTTAGGAATTGGTCTTAGCTATCTCACCTTACAAATACTTTATTTAGTGTGGTTACGAGGTAAATCATCTTATGATTTCCCACGCTTTACCCAAATCTTAGGTAGCACAGCAATCTTTTTAGCACTAGCTCTTCTAGCCTATCCCCTTGGGGATGATATCTATCTTTACCTACATTTCGGATTAATGAATTTGAGTGGGATTAATCCTCTCATTCACAAGGCAAGTTCCTTTACTTCTCAGCTTTCCCCGTTTGTTGATTGGGGGCAGACTTCAACCTATGGCAGCTTATCTCAACTTTTATTTACAGTGTCTGCCACAGTTGTACCGCTTAGTCCAATTATTGCTATTTACTTATTTAAGAGTTTTTGTTTGTGTTTGCATATTCTCAATGGCTACTTAATCTGGCGATTATTACTATCTCCCTGGCGGAGTAAGACTGTCATGGCATATCTACTAAATCCGCTTCTGTTAATGGAGCAGGTTGGTTCTAGCCATGTAGATATCTTAGTTTCAACTTGCTTAATTATCCTAATCTGGTGTTTGAATAAACAGCGATATATTCTAGGGTTTCTTGCTATTTGGGCTGGTTTCTTAGCTAAAACTCTACCACTCATCTGGGTCCCTTTAGTCTCAATTTTGTTGATTCGAAGGCGCTGTTGGAAACAGTTACTTGGAGTTGTCATCCTTTCTCTAGTTTTATTGATTGCTCTTTGGGCAACGGTTATGCCTGGGAAAGAGGCATGGTTAAGCATTTTAAATCCGGGGGTAGCAGGAAAATACCATGCGTCTTTACATGCACTAGTACAATCGTGGCTGAATCTGATTCGCCTCTCCTCCCCAAAGCTGTTGACATTTGCCCACGAGAGACATATGTTGTCTAAGCTGACTCAGTATAGTTTAATTGGGTTTGCAGCTTTTTATATATGGGTTGCCTGGAAGGGCTACACCAAAAGGTATAACTCACAACTGAACTTGATCATAGATCTTGGTTGGGTGACACTGAGCTTGTTTCTGTTCGCAACTCCCTGGCTGATGCCTTGGTACGCTTCCTCCTTATTACCCATCACTGCCCTCATTCCACAAGCCCAACTATTTGGCTTAACCAGCCTCATGTTTTGTCTATCTAGTAGCTCTGTGTATTTGCTGCAAGGGCTAAACGGGATCGAGAGTATCGTTTCGATTGGCTTGCCAACGTTTATCTTGATCTATGGGGCAACAGGGGGCCTGCGAGAGACTAGAGCAGATACTAAGCGCTCTGGCTAGCAATCTGGGTGCATAAAGGAAAGGGCATGGTAAAAGCAAGAAGAAAATCTCACGGTTCTGGCTCGGATGCTGAGCCCTTACAGAAAAATCTAGATGGCCGCAGCAAATGGTGGGTTTTATTACCAATCAGTTTGAGTGCCTTCATGGCTGGACTGGATGAAAGCATTGTTAACACATTGCTACCTGTCCTTAGTCGCGTTTTCAACTGTAACGTATCAACTATCGTCTGGGTCATGACGATCTACTTGCTCGTTGTGAGCGGATTTCTGTTAAGTTTTGGGCGGTTGGGCGATCTTCGCACACACAAAGTAGTTTATGCGTGGGGACTGGGCGTGTTTATTCTCGGCTCAGTCCTATGTGGTTGCGCAACTACGCCAATGATTCTGATTTTGTTCCGGGCTGTACAAGGGTTAGGTGCGGCTATGATCTTCGCTAACACGCCAGCTATTATCAGCCGCAATTTTCCTCAGCAACGGGGTCAAGCATTGGGTATGCTAGCAACGACCGTCTACTTAGGGTTATCACTTGGACCTTCTGTTGGTGGTTGGTTAGCTGAAGATTTTGGTTGGCAAGTTGTCTTTTACATCAACGTGCCAGTTGGCTTGCTAGCTTTATGGTTGAGTCTGCGCTTCATTCCCCCAGAAACACCCGTCGAGGCAGAGCCATTTGACTGGGCAGGCGGATTAACTTTCTTAAGTGGGCTGGTGGCGTTACTCCTGGTGCTTGACCAAGGACATGCATGGGGATGGACAGCACCGATAACTCTGCTAACATTTGCGCTCAGCGTGCTGCTTCTGTGCGTGTTTACCATCATTGAATGCCGGGTTGCCCATCCCATGCTTGACCTGAGTTTATTCAAAAATCGGCTGTTTCTAGCAGCAAACGTTAGTGCTGTACTCAACTACATTTGTCTATTCATTATCTTATTTGCACTACCGTTTTATCTAATAACAGGTCGTGGACTTGGTTCAGAACAAGCTGGATTGCTGTTGATTACCCAACCCCTGATAATGGCAATTGTTGCCCCAATTAGCGGCACGTTGTCCGATCGCTTTGGTTCTAGATTACTAGCTGCTTTTGGGATGACGATTCTGGCGGTTGGGCTGTGGAAGCTTTCAGGACTGAGCCCCCAATCGGCGTTGAAAGAGGTGCCCCTAACTCTATGCGTTACCGGCTTGGGAATTGGGCTATTTACGAGTCCGAATAACAATTCGATCATGGGTGCTGCTCCACCAAACCGTCAAGGTATTGCTTCGGCTACATTGGCAACTGCACGCAATATTGGCATGGTGCTGGGCGTTGCACTTCCCAGTGCAGTTTTGGCAACCGTTATGTCTCATAGTCAGGGCAATACAACAGCCCTGTTCCTGGGGATCAAAGCTAGCTTTTGGGTGGCAACTGCGATCGCTCTTTTAGGCGCTTTGACTTCAGCCGTTCGTGGGAAGTCGATAGTAGTTAGCAGATGATGTTAAGTTTGCAGAGCGTGTAATTTGGCGTATATCCCTTGATTTGCTAGTAGTTGTGCGTGAGTGCCAATCTCGACAATATGCCCTTCTTCTAGAACTACAATTCGGTCAGCTTTACGGATAGTAGAAAGACGATGGGCAACTACAAATGTTGTGCGATTTTGCATTAAACGCTCAAGTGCTTCCTGAATAGATGCTTCGGAGGCTGTGTCGAGTGACGAAGTGGCTTCATCAAGGAGTAACACTCGTGGTTTGCGGATCAAAGCCCGAGCAATCGCAAGCCGCTGCCGCTGTCCGCCAGAGAGTTTGACTCCATTCTCGCCGATTTTCGTCTCCAGTCCTTGTGGGAGTTTGCAAATATACTCAAAGGCATTAGCGTCTTGAATTGCCTGCATGAGCTGCTCTGGCTTTACTTGTTCTGTGCCGTAAAGAATATTTTCCCTAACTGTACCTTCAAATAGAATAGTTTCCTGAGAGACTACGGAGAGAAAACGTCTATATGTCCTCAGATCAAGAGTGTTCATATCACAGCCATCAAGCAGGATACGTCCAGCAGTCGGACGGAGAAATCCAATGATGAGATTTAGCAGCGTAGATTTACCTGCTCCAGATGGTCCAACAATTGCAATAGTTTCGTCTGGTTCAACTTGTAGCGAGAGATTTATTAGTGCTGATCGATCTGTATGTTGATAAGTAAAGCTAACAGACTCAAATGTGAAGAAGCCTTGCACCGAGCTGACGGTTGTTTTTCTCTGATTATGTTCTAGATCGGGGCACTCTAAAATCTCTCCTACCGAGCGAATCGATTCAAAACCTTTACTAATTTGTGGTAGTACAAACGTAATTTGCATCACAGAGCCGCTGAGGGTGTCAAAATAGCCAGTAAGTAAAACAACATCTCCGACTGTAATCCCTAGTTGCATGGTGTAAGCAAGCCAAGCTGAGGTCATCAAACAGATACAAGTGAGTAATCGGAAGATTACCCAAGATGAGGCATTCGCGATCGCATTGATCGAGTCAATCCTCATTCCTGCCTGTTTAACAGATATTAATTTGCCTTCCAGACGTCTGACTTCTGCCTCTTCTATGCCATGCGCTCGCGTGATTGGGAGTAACTTAATCATCTCAATCAGGTGAGCAGATAATCCTTCAATTTGCTGCCTGAAGACATGATTGCGAACCTGTATGGGTTTTTGCAGAAGGCGGATCAAAACTATGGCGGTTGGCACCGTTAGTAAGAAGAAGCCCACAAACCAGGGAGCTCGGATTGCTGTTGTTACCAGTGCTACTAGAATTGTCAGTACGATTGAGGGTAGATACTGAAAAATATCGTTGGTTAGCTGTTCTATTGCCTCTACATCGCGCAGGATTTTAGCCTGTAGTGTGCCAGACCTATTATGGTAGTAAAACCCAATCGAGAGCTGTTGTAATCGTCTGGCAATTGCCGAGCGCAAATTGGTTGACATTTTGCGGGTGGCAATGCTCATAAAACGAATGTGCAGATAATGCGTGGGAATATTCTGCACGATAGCGGCAGCTAAGACAGTACCATTAAGCCATAAACCTGAACTAGAGTGGGTATTAGGGTAAGAAAGAATATCAATGACATTGGCAACCACTAATGGCATGAGCCACTCAGGACTGTGTTTGATGATGTAAAACAGCATCGACAGCGCAATGTTGCCACGATCTTCCCGGTATAGGTATAGCAATGTTTGGAATGGGCGATCGCTCCGGTATTCGTCCTCTATATAGAGATCGAGGCGATTCATTAATGACGACTCTTTTGCTGAAGATAATAGGCATTGAATCTCAAACGTTTGCCCTTAGAGCCTATACCTGCTGATTCAACACAGTACTAACACCAACAGCTAACTTTTGCCCTAACTGCAACAACTGATGACTCTGGGCTAAAAGCAAGTCAGATTTTAAAGCCGTCTGAGTAGAGTTAACTTTACCATTCCTTGCATTATCCACCTGACTCAACGTTCTGCCGGAGCTGTCTCCGGCAGCTTCCTTGAGCAAACTCAACATTTCGCTCCTAGTATCTCCGGCTACTTCCCTGAGCGAGCTTAACATCTCCGGTTGAGATGGCGGCAGGATTTGAGGGAGACAACTAGAGTATAGTTCCTGCGCCCGGTCCAAGCTCAAGTTGAGATTTAACCGATCTCCCACCTCAATGAGCCGCTCCAGCCTCCGGATCTCTGCCTCCAATGTAGCCGCGTTGGGATCGTGGAATAACTGCCAAAGCGATCGCAAAATTAACTGCTCCATCGTGTGCTTAGCTTCTGGAAGATCTAGACGACAGTGTAAATTCTTTGCTTCTATTGCCATCGCTTCCAGTTCTGCCAAGTAATTTAAGCTCAGTTGAGATTCACCAATTTCTTGCTCCATAGCTCGCACTAAACTCAGGCAGCGATGCCCTAAAGCAATTTCGGCTGCTACTTGTAACTCCTGTGGTACTGGTAGCTCATCTCGGTGGAATGCCATCAGCACACTGTAGTTATCTCGATAGACTTGGGTGTAAAGCTGGTCCAACCGAGTCAGAGTATCCTCACTTAAGAGCCGCATAATGCGGTGCCGTTCCTCAGCAAACAAATTCTGCAAACTGAAAGACTGATCCCCGAACAACTGAGTCATCATGACTATGGTGTGGGCGGCACCAGATTGTTGCAGCGCTTCAAACAGCTTCTCTTTAAGCTGGCTATAGGCACGACGTCCGCTGAAGGGTTGAATACAGCAGTGGAAGTCAGACCCCCCCAAATGTAGCACGGCGAAAACGAGATGCTCACTCTCCCAGGTAATCTCAGAAACTAGCCGCAGCTGCCCGACGCTTAAGGTGAGTGGTCCTAGACGCTGCAGTTGGTAGTCTAGTTGTTGAACTGTGTAGCAATAGACGCGCCGCTCCGAAGGATGCCGCACCTGACATGAAAGCTGTATAAAACTATCATTATGACTTCTAGTTTCTAGATTGCGATCCCCAAATAGTGAAGTGATGACACGCTGTGCCGCTACTTGTCTAAAACTAATTTGGGCTGTTACTACCAATCGACGATAGACCTCTGCGCCGTGTCTAAAGTGTTCAACGTTACTGGGAGTTTGCGCCAAACGTTTAAGAAAACCCTTTTCTAGCTGCACTCCAGCGACATCTCCAGCCAGTTCTAGTGCTCTGGCAGCATAGCGCAGGATCTGTGTCCCCTCAGGTCTTGAGAGTTCTTCAAAAAACCAGCCACAGCTGGTATACATAAGCAGAGCATGGCGCTGCATTTCCAATAATCGCAACGCATCTACCTGTTCAATTGCTGATAATTTGTGGTTTTGGTGGCGGGACAGGAAGTGACTGACATTAATTGGAGAGCGATCACGCACTACTTCGATATAGGCATCTCGCGCTCCCCAGGGATCGCGGAATAATTGTCTGCCAGTTTCCTCGTAAACTCTGATCAACTGATCTCGCAGCCAATCAAGCGCATTCCGCAAGGGGCGACGCCATTTCTGATGCCAGACACCACCCTCACCACCACAACCACAGTCCTCTTGCCATCGATCTACACCGTGGGCGCAACTCCAAGCCGTCACTGGCTTCAGCTCTACCTCCCAAGTAGGGGGACTCAAACTGAGATAATGAGCAAAGTTTGTGACTGTCCATTCCTGACGGGGAAATTCTTCAAGGAAGGCATAAGCCAAGGTTTTCTCGGTACCGCCCTTGTGATGACCAAAAGTTTCTCCATCTGTTGCCACAGAAATGAGTTGTGCCATTCGATGATCCCCACGCACGGCTTGAGCAATTCTGCCAGCCAAGTGATGAGAACTGTAGAGGACATCTCTAAAGCCCATATCCCGCGATATGGGACCATCGTAGAAAAAGATATCAATGTAAGGAGTATCTGGCAGAGGAGCAGCGCCGAGTTCGGACTTCAGAAAACAGCGATAGGGACGGGTGGGATCAATTTGGCTACCTCCCACTTCATGCCACTGAGCTTGCGCTCTTGAGTCGAGGTGGTTGGGGTCGATCGCATCGACCCCGCCATTCTCAAGGACGTTGCCTGCGGGTTTCCCGCAGGCTTTATCGTCCGCCCGGAGGTTCCCTTCGGGAGCAATGGAAAACGCTTCGCCTTTATCCGCCGTGCCGGAGCCGCCACAGGCGTTCCCTTGAGTGACGGGGGGCTGCTCATCTGTTGGTAAGGGGCGGCAACGTTGGGCTTGAGAAGGAGCCAGAACAATAAATCGAATGCCTTCTGCAATCAGAGCTGCTAGCGTGGCATAATCTACAGCGGTTTCAGCTAACCACATCCCTTCGGGATCGCGCCCAAACCGGGAGCGAAAATCGGCTTTGCCCCAGCGGATTTGAGTATATTTATCCCGCTCATTAGCCAGGGGCATAATAATATGGTTGTAAACCTGGGCGATCGCATTGCCATGACCATTCAGGCGATCACAACTCTTCCTATCTGCTTCCAGAATCCGCTGGTAAACTTCCACGTCATAGCGTTCTAGCCACGACATCAGCGTTGGACCAATATTAAAGCTTAAGTATTCATAGTTATTGACGATCCCCACTACTTCGCCCTGCTCATTTAGGACTCTGGCAAAAGCATTAGGACGGTAGCATTCGTGGTGAATTCGCTCATTCCAATCATGAAATGGTGCTGCACTGGGCTGACGCTCGATCGCATCCAGGTAAGGGTTTTCGCGCGGCGGTTGGTAAAAATGACCGTGGACAGTCACATATACACCCTTAGCGGTTGGCAACATCTCAGGAGGTGTAGCTATATCTCTATCATCCCAGGACGGCGTGAAGTTTGACCCAGCCTTAGCTGGTTGAGAAGCAGCAGAAGTCATGCAATATATCCCAAGTGACTACTTTCATTCCATAGACGGCTTCCACAGAACCCCTTTATGGAAGCGTACCCAAGAACCGTAAAGCGCGAATGAGCGCTAAAGGTTGTACAAAGTTAAGAGCTAGCGTTTTTTGTTGCTCACTTGACCGATCCCCAACGCGGCCCGCTAGCTAGCCATCTAATTTGCAGTGCCAATGGTTCGATAGCAACTTAACATAGTTTAACCGCAATGCTGGCGGAATTATCAAGGAGCTTGAAGAAATTTGCGTTGAAGCTTTGCAAGCACCAACTTGGCTGATAAGCGTTAATATTTTGTTACATAGCATCATACACAATCAATGCCAGCCAAAAATATTATTTTTCTGCTCCTACTGTTATTTATTCCGGTCTCCCTAGCAGCTCACTTCTTAAACTGGAGTTCGCTATCTGTTTTCGTCACCGCAGCGCTGGCAATCGTCCCTCTAGCAGCTTGGATGGGTAGTGCGACTGAAGAAATTGCCGTAGTGCTTGGTCCTGCCCTAGGTGGTTTATTAAACGCCACTTTTGGCAATGCGACTGAATTGATCATTGCCCTAGTCGCTCTGAATGCTGGGCTGGTGGATATCGTCAAAGCTAGCGTCACGGGCTCGATCATCAGCAACTTACTCCTCGTCATGGGCTTTTCCATGCTGCTGGGAGGGCTGCGCCACAAGGAGCAAAAATTTCCACCGATTGCGGCGCGGGTGAATGCTTCTTTGATGAACCTCGCTGTGATTGCCATTTTGCTACCAACGGCGGTGGATTTCACCTCTAAAGGAATTGACGAAATTACCATGCAGCGGCTTTCTGGTGGCGTAGCCATCGTATTAATTCTGGTTTATTGCCTGACTCTGCTATTTTCCATGAAGACCCATTCCTATCTTTACGATTTGGGTTTAGCCGAAATCGAGCAGCAAGTCGAGCTAGCAGATGCCAATCTCGGCGACGACGATGGTGAACAGAGGGTTAATTTGTGGTTGTGGGTTGGGGTGTTGCTAGGAGCGACTTTGCTGGTAGCGGTTGAATCAGAGCTCTTAGTTGACTCGCTAAAAACAGCTACATCTCAGCTAGGCTTAACCGCGCTATTTACAGGAGTCATCCTCGTTCCCATCATTGGTAATGCAGCTGAACATGCTACCGCCGTCAGCGTGGCAATGAAAAACAAAATGGATCTTTCGGTTGCTGTGGCTGTAGGGTCAAGCCTGCAGATTGCCCTGTTTGTCGCTCCCGTTCTAGTCCTAGCTGGCTGGGCAATTGGTCAACCAATGGATCTAGACTTTAACCCGTTTGAATTAGTAGCAGTAGCGGTGGCAGTATTAATTGCTAATTCCATCTGTTCCGATGGTCAGTCAAACTGGTTAGAAGGCACAATGCTATTAGCCGCGTATGCCGTTCTAGGCTTAGCATTCTACTTCCATCCAGTTATTGAGATGATAAGCTAGGTTTGTGACATCCTCCCAGCCCCAAGCTTGCGCTATGGCGTAGGCTTCCTAGTATCACTACTAGGCATTGCTCCCCTGCGCCACTTATCTAGGCTCATCACCCCCGACAGTACGACACGGTTGATAAAGGGGCGAGTGCGACTCGCCCCAACAACCTCTTGAGAGCCAATTTCTTGCTCCTCCAGAGTCCCTGGATACGTTTCTATACCTCGATTACACAGTTCTTGAGCTGAGGCAATGTCTCTATCAGTTTCATAGAGACATTCAGGGCAAGAATGTGTCCTATCTCCCAACCCTTTACGTACTTCGATGCGACAATTTGGACAAGTTTGGCTTGAACCCTTGTGGTTAACTTCAGCCACAAATTTACCTTGCCTCCGACCAACATATTTGAGGATGCTTCTGAACTGTCCAAACGCCCCATCAATAGTATGCTTGCCCAAAAAGCCCTTTGCCATCACGCGGAAATCTATATCTTCAACAAATATAGAATCAGCCATGGCACAGAGTTTATGGGCAAGTTTGAACTGGTAGTCTTTGCGTTTGAAGTGGATATGATTGTGCTGTTTCTCAACTCTAACCCTTGCTTTTTCATGGTTCTTTGAACGTTTAATTTTCTTCGACAGTCTGCGTTGTAGCACTTTCAGCCGACGATGCATACCCTTGAAGAATTTACGTCCCGGTTCCACAAAACTATCGCTGGTTGCTAAGTAGTTAAGCAATCCTACGTCCACACCGATAACATGACCATAAGGCATTGGTTGCGGTACTTCTACATCTGATGAAATAGATATTGTTGCAAACCATCCCATAGCTTTTTTGATAACCCGCACCTGTTTGACAGTAAAGCCATCTGGTATAGGTCGATGCAAGTTAATTTGCACCTTTCCTAATTTAGGTATGCTTATCTGCCATCCGGTAATTGGATGAGTTTTGAACTGAGGAAAAAGTATTGACTTCATCTGTCCATACTTCTTGAACCTCGGAAACCCACAACCCCGCTGCAAATAGAAGTCCCAAGCATCGTGCAGCCTTCTGATGTTAGTTTGTAAGACCTAAGAAGGCACTGCTGCAAGTCTTGGGAAGAGTTTCTTAGCTTTGGGGAGGTTATTTTGCTGCTGATGGTATCCAGGAAAAGGATAATCAGCACTCATGATGTATTCGGATTCCAAACTACACCGATCTGTGGGACTCTTTCTTGAGGCTATCCAGTCTTTTAGCTCCCGAAGGGCGTAATTGTAGGATTGCCGACAAGTCTCCAACCACTCATTTAATTGAGCGACTTGAGAAGCGTCTGGATATAGGCGATAAGTGTAGTTTAGAGTTAGCATACAGCTTTTCTACCACGGCTTTACTCTTATGGTAGACTGTTGTCATTGAGTCCCTTGTCCACCATTCATAAGCCAGCTTTGAAGGCGGGTCTCCCGCCGTAGGAGACTGGCATCCCCAGATCCAAACCTTCGGCGGTCGGAGCGGGACTTCTGGTGGTTGAAGTTAAATTAGTTATAGAACTTAAAAAGGCTTCAGTTAATGAGTCGAGCTGTCATTAAATTTTCCTCCGAAGACTGCGGTATTTGCCACAAGATGTCTTTTTACGACCAGAAAGTCAGTGAGGAATTAGGTTTGCAGTTTATTGATGTCAAGATGCAAGATACAGCTACCTACCGGAAGTATCGCAAAATTCTTCTCACCCAGTATCCCGATAAAGCTGAAATGGGATGGCCTACCTACCTCATCTGCGATTCCCCTGAAGGAGAATTTCAGATATTGGGTGAGGTAAAAGGGGGTCATCCTAAAGGAGAGTTTAGAGAGCGTCTACAATCAGTACTTGCATCCGTTCCCAACTGAACTCAAACCGTTCTTGATAGGCAGTGTTGGCTGGTTGGCAGTTTCTAGTTTCAGTAGATAGGCATCATGATTTTTTTCATAAAAGATCCTGAAGCTTTAGCCTTTCTTGCGCCTGATGACGAATGCGAAGGATTTGCACAGTACCATCTACCGTTTCACGGCTGGGCGCAATTGAAAATAGAATTCGATTCTTTCGGTAAAGCAGTTGTCGAATTTCTATTCCAAGTTCTTCGCTTTCGGGAGCCAAAGGGCAACGATTAGGGAAGTTTTCTAAAGAGTTAATTGCCTCTAGAAGCCCATTGAACCATTCCTCTGCGTAAGAAGGTGACTCTTTCCTAATCCACAAAAAAGCCGCTTCTGCATCGTTCAGTGCCGAAGGGGAGATATCAACTTGAAACGCCATGCTTTGCCCGTAATGCTTCTAACGCCTGCCGTGCAGGTCGCCCTTCGCCTCGTTCAAATTCAGCAATGCCCTGACGGATGGCAGCAATTGACTCCGCCCGCTCCAAGCGATCGAGTAGCTCCTGGTAAGCTTCTGCATCTTGAACGACGACTTCAGCTTTGCCATTCACCGTCAGCACCATCGGATTGCGGTTTTCTCGGATGTGCTGGAGATATTGCTTAGCATTGCGCTGAAAGTCGGTCAGCGAGCGGATATCTTTGAGGTTGATCATGTGAAGTTACCCCAACTGAGTGAAACATGAAATTAACTGCTAACTTCATGCTGATTCAGTTTTTCGAGTTCGTCAAGCCTTCAGTCTTTGCTAATGGTTGAGAACCCGTTAGATAGCGTCAGTTGCATAAAACTGCACACCTTGCAGAAAAATTTCCACAGTAGTTTCTACCATGGCGTCGGGCTCAAGTTGTTGGGCATCAGGCTGTAAAAAGACTTCTCGCGTCACTAGGTACGCAAGCAAGGAACCTATGAAACAGCGAGCAGCAGCTCTGGGGTCCACTGGTTTTAGCACCCCTGCTGATATTTGCTTTTCTAGGTAGCGAGTTAAGAAGCCGATTGAACGGCTAGGTCCGATCCTGTTAAGGACTCCAGCCACATGCGGTTGCCGAATCGCTTCACTGCCAATCAGCCTCATCAGTGCAATTGAAGTTGGATTCTCCATCACTCTGAGGAAAGATTTAGCAAAGACAGTCAATACTTCCCGTACTGGCTTACCCATCATCTCCTCTTCGCTATGGGTCAGCAATTGTAACAAGGGCATGCGCTGCTCAACGACCTGCTGAAACAAGTCGCCCTTATCTTTAAAATAGTGGTAGATCAAGCCCGGGGAACCAATCCCAGATGCGGCTGCAATATCTTTATTAGTTGCCTTCTCAAAGCCTTTTTTGGAAAAAACCTGCAACGCACCGTCAATGATCTGCTGTCGCCGCTCCTCAAAGTCTTGCTCGTCGCGTGAGCGCATAACAATATTTGGTTGACTGGTTAATTAAAGAATAGCACGATTGTGGAAGAAAAAGCGCTCCCATCTCCTAAGAGTTGGGAGCAAAAAACCGTCAGCAGTATGTTGCTATAGCTGCTTAACTTCAGAAACCAGCTTTGCCACCATATCTTTGGCGCTACCAAACAGCATCATGGTTTTATCTTTGTAGAATAACTCATTGTCTACACCAGCAAAACCAGCACTCATACCTCGCTTAATCACTATGGTATGCTTTGCCTTATCTACTTCCAGGATCGGCATCCCATAGATAGGGCTGCTGGAATTGTGACGAGCAGATGGGTTAACCACATCGTTAGCTCCAATTACCAAGGCAACATCTGTCTGCTCGAACTGCGGATTAATGTCATCCATATCTGATAGCTGTTCGTAAGGCACGTTTGCCTCTGCCAGCAACACGTTCATATGTCCTGGCATCCGTCCTGCTACAGGATGAATAGCATACTTGACATCCACACCCAGCCGTTCCAACTGATCGGCTAACTCGCGGACACTGTGTTGTGCCTGAGCAACTGCCATCCCGTAACCCGGAACAATCACAACAGAGCGAGCATAGCCTAGCATCATTGCCCCTTCCTCTGCATCAATACTGCGGACAGCTTGGTCACCTTGAGCAGCTGCTGCACTACCGCCAGCTGCCCCAGCTTTGCCAAAGGCACCGAACAGCACGCTGACGAGGGATCGGTTCATTGCCTTACACATGATCTGAGTCAGGATTAATCCAGATGCTCCTACCAAGGCACCAGCAATGATCAGCATGTTGTTCATCACGACAAAACCAGCGGCACTCGCAGCGATCCCCGATAAGGAGTTCAACAGCGAAATCACGACTGGCATATCGCCTCCGCCAATGGGGATGACAAACAGCACGCCCAATAGCAAGGAAACGGCAACGACTCCCAGGAATACGGGGAGGTTTTCTGGTGTGACCAAAAGATAAGCACTACCTACCACATAGCCAACCAAGAGTAAGGCATTGATTGGCTGCTGCAAGGGAAATGTGATGGGCGAACCACTAATGATGCCTTGCAGTTTGGCAAAGGCAACCAAACTTCCCGTAAAGGTAACGCCACCAATGAAAACATCTAAAAGCATTGAGACGTTAGCGTCGAGGGGGATTGTCTGCACCGTTCCACGTAGCCGCCAAAATTCTGCTACGGCAACGAGGGCGGAGGCTGCTCCACCCAATCCGTTCAGCAAGCCCACCATTTGGGGCATCTCAGTCATTTGTACTCTTTGGGCAGCGATCGCGCCGATTATTGAACCAATTGCCAAACCGATCAAAATCATTTCGTAGTTCAACACCTGCCGATCCAACAGTGTTGCTACAACAGCTAGCAGCATCCCCACTGATGCCCACAAATTCCCCTGCCGTGCTGTAGCAGGCGATCCCAACTTCTTCAGTCCCAGAATGAATAACGATGCAGCAACTAAGTAAGTCAGTTGAATCCCAGTTGGTAGAAAGTCGCTCACGCTTTCACCTCTTTCTTCTTAAACATTTGCAACATTCGATCTGTTACTAGGAAACCACCGACAACATTGATAGTGGCTAGCACAACAGCAATCAATCCCAGAATCACTGATACATTCCAATCGCGCTCGCCAGAGACAACCAGCGCCCCAATCACAGCGATACCTGAAATCGCGTTGGCTCCTGACATTAAGGGAGTGTGAAGTGTTGGTGGCACTTTGTTGATCACTTCAAACCCAGTAAAAGATGCCAAGACAAATACGAACAAAGCCGCAATCAATGCTTCTGTCATGAAACCAAATCCTTTTAGCTAACTGCTGACTGCTGAGTGTTGAGTGTTGCTAAAGCATCCCGCACTCTTTGGTTACGGATCTCACCTGCATGGGTAATACAAGCAGCACTGATAATGTCGTCCTCAAAGTTGAGCTGTACGGCGTTGTCTTTTACCAGGTACTGCACAAATGTTGTCAGGTTCTTGGCATACAATTGGCTGGCATGTACTGGCATAGATGAGGGGAGATTAATTGGACCGATGATAGTGACACCGTTCCACTGGACATCCTTACCAGCCTCAGTGCAGGCGCAGTTGCCCCCCTGCTCAGCCGCAAGATCGACAATTACTGAGCCTGGTTTCATCTGAGCCACCATCTCTTCAGTGACTAGAAGCGGTGCTCTTTTACCAGGAACCTGGGCAGTCGTAATAACCACATCTGCCTGCTTAACATGTTCGGCGACAACCTCTTGAGTACGCTGTTTAGCAGCCTCAGACACCTCCTTAGCGTAGCCCCCAGCTGCTACAGTTTCTTCCTGTAACTGGACTTCGACAAATTTGGCTCCTAGACTCTGTACTTCTTCCTTCACAGCAGGACGGATATCAAATGCTTCCACTACAGCACCCAATCGTCTGGCTGTAGCGATCGCTTGTAGCCCTGCCACTCCAGCACCCATGACGAATACCTTAGCTGGCGCAATTGTGCCTGCTGCCGTTGTCAACATGGGGAAGTACTTAGGCAGTGTTGCTGCTGCGATGAGTACAGCTTTATAGCCTGCCACTGATGCTTGGGAAGACAAAGCATCCATACTCTGTGCCCTACTAGTACGCGGGATCATTTCAATACTGAAAGCCGTTACTCGACGCTCTGCTAGGCGTTGCGCCAAGTCGGGTTGTCCTAGGGGATTGAGGAACCCGACAATCACGGCTCCTTCTCGCAGTAGATCAACTCGCTCCTGCGGTACTTCCACCTTCAGCAAGATATCTGCTTCCCGCCATAAGCTATCGGGATCGGTGACGATTCTGGCACCTGCCGCTTCATAAGCAGCATCGTAGAAGAACGACTGCTCGCCAGCCCCTGCCTCTACCAATACCTCTAGACCTTGTTTAACTAAACGAGCGACGGTTTCAGGCACCAAGGCGACACGACGCTCACCCACTTCGACTTCTTTTGCAACCGCTATTTTCATGAATCTCCTTAAAGTTAAGGGAACACCTATTGCAAGCCCAACCGCAGATAGACTTTTATTTAGGAATTGCTTTCTCAACCATGCAAGAGGCGGGTAAGAAGCATTAAGATTCTGCCGATCCTATACTGCTTGACCACTCCTGAATGTTAGTCTTCAACTTCTCTTATGGATTGCCTTTGAATGAGGATAAGGAGAGTAAGAAAAGGATAAGGAGACAAGGGGAGTTAAGAAGAGAGGCGATCACAAAGTACAGAAAGCCTCCTATAAAATTCCCCTTGTCTCCTTGTCTCCTTGTCCCCTTCCGACTGTAGGGACGCAATCTCAAGACTAGCTATTTTGTGCTGCTGGCTCTTGGTTCGAGTTCAGATCCATAAAGCTGTCAATCGCAAAGTATGCCAAGACAAACCATGGAACGACATCGAACTGCCATCCAAAGGTCATCAACTGGAAAACGGCAAGCGCACCGAGTCCAATGGGTAAGACGTACCGCAGATCGATAATGCCATTTGTTAACGCTAAGACTTGCTGATTCAGGTCAGAGATAGCACTGTTGAAATCAAATGAACCCTCCCCGCCAGAGGAACCGACGGAGAGTAGATCAGCACTTCCCGTAAGATCGGCAAAAACAACTCCTAAATCCCGCATAACTCCCTTCATTTCCTGAAGATCGCTATGTTGAGCATCGTGATGGACAAGAATACTGCCAGTCTGAGTATTAAACTGAACATCCTGAACATCAGGATGTGATTGTAAGCCACTGGCAATTCGTTCCATCTCCTGATAGTTACGACGATGAGGAGGAAGCTTAAAGCGCGTCCGACCTGGAGTGTGACTCACGACCTGGCTATGTTGCAGTGTAGACATATGAAACTTGGAAATTTACAGTGAAAGAGTTAACCCGAAAGGATTCCAACAAATTTTTATGCAATTTTTTGCGGCTTTTGCACTGATTAAAATATAAATAAAGATAGTAGTCGCTGTATCTAACTTTAGATACAAAAAATTGCTTATTAATGATTGAAAACGCTTAACTGAGACAGGACAAGCGCACGGTAACAGCCAATACCTCTGTTCCTCCCCGGTATAGCCTGGTCTTTACAGGGTAGGCTTCTGCCATCTATAATCAACGATTAACAATGAGTTAATGGGTGTCTTCAACATATGGACTTGTTGAATGTTCTTAAGAAAGCAGTACTTTTTGTTGCAGGAACGGTATGCCTGGTCATTGGTGTTGCAGGTGTTATCCTGCCCATACTTCCTGGCACACCCTTTCTGATCGGAGCTTTTTTCTGCTTCAAAGCCTTATTCGAGTCTGCTTAGTAAAAAAGGCATCGCACGGTTTTTACTGGTATTAGGATTGGGAAAATAGCGCTTGTGTAGGTAAAAGAGGTAATGAGATTTTAAGAAGTTAAATTACCTATCCTACTTCTGTTCCTCGCTTTTCGCATAATCCCTATATGAGATTGTCAATAGTCGGTTGCATTATATAGTGTTTATGCAAGTAGTGAGCTGTTGTAGTTTTTGGAGGTTGAGTCTACATGGAAATTCTTGAGCTTTTATTCTTTGAACAGCCGTTGACTGCGTTAGCAGTTGTTGCTGGCGCAGTAGTGGTCGCACCTATTCTCGGTGCGGCAGGTACTTTGGCGGGAAAAGACACAGCAGTGGGCGAATCTTTATCGGAATCGAGTAGAAACCTGGCAAAGGCTGGCATAATCTGGGGGATGGATATTTTAGACAAGACGCAAGGCGTTGTTGCTGAAGCAGGGGAGTCCTTCCAGGATCTGGTTGCTGAGGCTAGAGCTGACCGTGCAACTGCCAAGACTAAAACTCCTCACACACCTCCCCAAGGGGTAACGATCGAGTAAGTTGATACTCTTTGTATAGCATTAGAGAAAAGACTGATAATTTTAGAGTTATCAGTCTTTATCTATTTGGCATCTATTTAGCAATCGGACAAGAAACAGCGTTGTCTTAGCAGTTGGACTAGTATTTACGCACTCACCGCTACCTAAAGCCCTAGCTAGTTCATTCAAATTCAACATCTATGACAGAGCCAAAAAATCTAGAGCGTGCGCGGCAACTCTTCGCTAAGTACGCTGAGTCAGGTAGTCCGCTCTCGTACTTTGATGCCCTTTACCAGGAAAGCCAGAGAAACCCTCACCTAATCCCCTGGGCTAGATTGGAGCCGAACCCATTTCTGGTCTCTTGGGTAGAGCATAAGCCTAGAGCATGGCAGGGATGGCGCTGTCTGAAAATTGGTTGTGGTTTAGGTGATGATGCTGAATACTTGGCTGGGCTCGGTGCCGCCGTACTGCGTTTGATATTTCTGAGTCGGCAATCTCGTGGTGCAAACAGCGTTTTCCAGATAAAAAGGTTTCATACCAAGTAGCGAACCTCTTAGAATTACATCCAAGTTTTCACGACTCCTTTGAATTCGTCTTCGAGGCTTACACAATTCAATCAATGCCGTTGTCAATGAGATACGCAGCCATTGGCAGTACGGCTCGATGTGTGGCACCAGGCGGTACGCTCCTAATTGTTACACGCGGGAGAAATCACGATCAGCCAGTTGGCTCTATGCCATGGCCGCTTTCTCAACAAGAACTTCTGCGTTTTCTCCAAACAGGGCTTGAAGAAGTGCAGTTTGAAGATTTGATTGATAGCTCATCTGCTTCAGTCCGGCGTTTTCGTGTAGAGTATCAACGAAATTCCTAACTCCAATGTTTCTAGCAACTTGGAAAATCGCCAACAGGATCAGGAGCCTAACTAAAGTAATGGAACCTACCATCCAGCGCATTGTTAGTGCTAATGATATTCCCTCCCTTCACCAAATCCTAATCGCCTGCGGTCTGGACTTGAAAGAGCGCTTTGACCTTAGTCACTGGATGCCAGGAGTCTACTCGCTGGAAAGCATGCTCAAGGATGCTATGTCACTAGAAGTCTACGCACTCACTATCGGTGAAGCTCAAGTCGGCACCTTTATGCTGGAGACAACATCATCTGTGCCGTTGAGCTACATCAAATACGGGAGCATTCGGTGGCAAGTTAAAGATGCCTCAGCAGTATATGTGCATAAGCTGGCTGTACTCCCGGCTTGGCAAGGTCAAGGACTGGGAACATGGTGTTTGCGAACCATCGAAAGACTTGCAGGACAAAGGGACTGTAATACTGTGCGGTTGGATGCAGTAAAGACACATCCTAGGCTCTTGTCTTTCTACGCCAGTCAAGGATATCAGCAGGTAGGAGAACTCATTTACAACTCGGATCTATGGGTTGATGCTTTTGTCTTTGAGAAGGTTTTGATGCCAGATGGCTTTGAGATACTGGTCTGATACTTGCCGCAAGTGTCTATCCGCTAGTCGCAGTTAATGCGCGCTGTTTCCTCAATAAGGGTGAGAACTTCCTCCAAGGAATACTTATATCCCAATTGTTAGTCATACACTAAGATGGCAGCTTTTTGAGCTTCAAGATGTTGCTCGGCTCAGATTGCGTTCTACTAACTTGTAGATAGGATAGTGTGATGCATGATGATGGTTGACTTCTACTACTCGATTGGCAGTCGCTATTCCTACCTCGCATCTACGCAGATCGCTGCGTTAGAGAAGGAAACCAGTTGCCGCGTTGCTTGGCACCCTGTAAACAGCGTGAGACTTATTAACCAACGTGGAGTTAGTCCTTTCAAAGGCGAACCTGTTTCTGGGCAATATGAGTGGTCCTATCGAGAGCTTGACGCCAAGAGGTGGGCTGAACTCTATGGAGTGTCCTATGTTGAGCCTCGCGGACGAGTCCGATTTGATTCGGAATTAATAGCACGTGCGTGTACAGCAGCGAAGCGTCTTGGTAAGGTGGTGGAATATAGCCATCTGCTCTTCAGTGCGATGTTTCAGGATTTATTAACCGAGATTGATGAAAGGGAATGTACTGTTCGGGCTGAGGCTTGTGGCATTGAGCCAACTGAGTTTCGCACGGCTCTGGCAGCACCGGAAACGTTAAGCCAGCTTGACACAACAATCGACCGTGCCTATCGCTCCGGGGTGTTCGGCGTTCCAACATTTATCACCTCATCGGGCGAGTTGTTCTGGGGAAACGACCGGATTGTTTTATTGCGTCACTATCTTTGCTCACATCGAAGAGATACCTGACACCTCGCGCTCTCCGGACGCTTGGTTCAAGCATCGGCTGTGATGCAAGGCGTACTCTCGTCGTAAATCTGGCAAGTGTGCTTCGACAGTCTCCTAGATTTTTCGGCTCTGCTAAATCAATTTTTATGAGGGGGCAAGGAGTATAGCTGGACCCTCTTCGTCAGCAGGTTTCCCAAAATCTGGGATTGCCCACGGTGGATTATCAGAACCTAAAAGCGGGGACCAGCCATTCAATTCAGCAATAAATGCTGCACAGTTATTGATCAGTACTGCCCAAACTGGATGTAAACCAAAGAAAACCCCTGCGATCGCCACACTGATATTAGGAATAGCAACGATGGCGACATTTTGATAAACAATTTTCATTGCGTGTTTGGCAATGTCGATTGCATACACTAGCTGACTCAAGTCATCACCGATAAGTACAATATCGGCTGAAAACCCTTTAATATCCTCAGTTTCCTTAGCCAAGCAAACAGAGACATCTACCTCATTGGCAATCGAAGTGTCACTAGATCCAGAGCTGACGTATGCCACAACCCTACCATCTTTGTGTAGCCCACGAACTACCTCATTCACCGCTTGCTGGTTGTCATTAGTCAGCATATAAGAGCTTATCCCCTGAGAAGTCAGAGTGCGGCTGGCGCTGTTGGCAATCTCTTGGGTTAAAGAACTGTTCAAGCCAAAAATAACAGTATCAGTACAGGATAGGACTTCCAGAGCCCGACCACTACGGATATATACATTGCTACGAGCAGCATAGGTCAAGGCAGCATGAATAGTAGTCGGTACAGCTATGCCAATACCAGTTCCAAAATCAAGCTGAAGTGGTGCTAGAGCTGGCGAGAGGTTTCCAGTTAGAGCGAAAATGCCACCAGAGACTAATAGAGTTGGCACGACAAGTTTGTCTGAAACCTCTTCTATGTAGTCTCCTATTTGAGTGTTGGTAGCAGGTCCTGGTTTATCTTCAGACTGGCATGACCTTTGTGTCTCATCTTGTTCAACCTGGCGGTTTGGCGAATCCAGCAGTTCTATCAACTGCCGTTGGTCAGCAATTGCCGACATATCACGCACGGTCGCACCCGTTTGTGCCAAGTTAATCATGAGTGCCGCCGCCAGATATTGCCCCTGTAGAGTCTGGAGGGTAATCCACAGTGAGTCAAGGACATCAACCTTGAATTTGCGCTCGTCAACAAGACCAGCGATCGCCCGGTTAAAAACGGGCACAGCTGCACTAGCAATAAGTCCGCCTATCAGTAGAAACGGAATTGACAGCTCAAATGGACCAGCAAGTAGAGCCGCGCCCAGACTCAGAATAGGTAGACTTAAACGTTCCCAAGCATCAACTTGTGGGACTTCCTGTTCTATAGTTGCCAGCGCTACGGGAATTTCCGCGCTATTTGCCTGCTGGATACAATTAATAACATTTTCCTGTGCTACGGCAGTTGAAACAACATCCGCGTCGTAGTTAACAATAACCGAACTAGCTACGGGATTAATACGAACACCAGTAACAAAATCAAGAGACTTAACTAACCAATAAATTTTAGTAGCGTATTCTGAATCAATTGCCACTTGGGGGACACGAATTCGGTAACGTCCTAAACTGGAGTGAATAACTTGGTAGCTCATTCCTTAATCTTAACGCGCGAACTATCATTGAGAGTAGCTAGACAATGGGGAGAGCATTGGTTTTAAAGTTGTGTATTCCTCTGTTTCTAATATTGATTTCACAGGAGTCCCATCAATAAAATAAGCTATTGCCGCTTGACCGATTGCTTGAGTCCCCGTACTGGCAACCCCAGCCGAAATAACAATTCCGAAACCAGGGATGAGCTTCACTAAACCTCTAGCAACCTCCCGCAGTGCAAATGCGGCTCCCACGTTAACACCAAGTGCTGTCAAAAATTCTGGAACAGTTTGAAATGACAGCTCCCGCCCCCCAATGTAAGCAATTGCAATAATCATCGCTGCCTGAATAGCCGTTATAACTGGTAAGTCATCGCAAGGAATTGGTGAAGCACCAACGGCACCACAGGCAATACTACAGACATTGATAATATTGTTTGCTACTTTGTGTTGGAATTTACGAACGCTGGCAATACGAGCAAAGGCAAGATTAGGTCCCTTAGGTAATTCTTCAACTAGAAGTTCAGTAAGACGATCGATATTCCAACGGAAGTCCCGCTTTGTATCAAATCTGCCGTCTGCATCGTAACGAACGAACGCTACAGTAGGCACAACCTCTATCAACTTATCATTCAGAGTTTTTCTAGAATTTAGATGTTCTGCCAACACCCTCACCGCGGTGCTGATATTTTGATTTTTTTCCTCATCATCAGTTGGTAGCTTACGAATATCTGGTGGGTCAAGTTCATCACATTGTGTGAGGATACCAACAATCGGTGGATTATAGTTATGAATACTTTCAATTTCCTGTAATATTCTCTCAAAAATATCAAGAGACTCATTAATTGCTGAGTCTACTTCTTTGGCTTTGCATAAAAAAAGGACAACATCTGGGCAACTCTGACGCACTGCTCGCAGAATACTTGCCTGAGAGTCTTTAGCCGAATCTGCTTCTACAGGCTTTCCTCCTTCTTGAATGCCTCGCGTGTCTAAAATCTCAATTTTTTTACCATTGTGTTCATATTCATACCAGTGAGCTTCACCCGTTTGTGCTTCAACTGCGCCAACTTTAGCAACTGGAGCATTGAATAGGGCATTAATAAGAGTTGACTTGCCAGCCCCTCGTCTACCAATAACCATAAATCGAGGCGGACGAACATCTTCAAGCAAATGGAGTAGCTCATTTAATTCTTGCTCTACCTGTTCTCTTAGTAAGGGTGGAAGATGGGAGAGTTGCTCCAAAAGCATCCTAACTAAGGCTGAGTAGTTAGTTAGATTTTGCCCTGTAGTTTTAGTCATATAAAAAAGGGATAACAGAATATATAGCGGTGAGGTAACTAACAGCTTGCTAGCGATTTACACTGCGACGGTACTATGTTATTGAGGATGATGTCAAGAGTACAGGTAAAGAGCAAAACATATAGGTTGTATTGCAAAAATTAATTGCAACACAACCTATATTTCTTGCACTCTTAGCTTGGCTGCCAAGACCGAAGCTGCTCCGGTATAATCTATGTCTTCCGAAAGGTAAATTACGCCTACGGCAACGCACTTGTAGCTGCCGTAGGCGCAATTCACGCAAGGGATCGCATACCTGCTACATAATTGCGAATTGTACTATTATGCCGCTTGCTCAGCTTCTGAGAAGCCCAGAGGGTTGTCATAGTCTCGCGTGTGCGAATCATTTGACGCGGCGAGTCTGGTTGAAGTGTCTCTTGCCGAACTTAGTGCTAATGGGGTTTGATTACCAGTACCTAAGAGTGGACGCAAACCATTTAGCTCTGCCAAGATAGCTGTGCCATTGTTAATGACGACTGCCACAACGGGGTCTAAAGCAAAGACAATCCCTGATATTAAAGCAGCTATATTGGGGACAGCCACAATAGCTGTATTTTGCCAAATTATTTCCACTGCTTGTTTAGCAATATGAATTGCGTGAATCAGACTCCGCAAGTCATTCTCCATTAGCACCACATCAGCGGTTTCCCGAGCAACATCCGTTGCCCCAGCAAACGAAATCGATACATCTGCATAGGCAAGCGCTGCTGAATCGTTAATCCCGTCCCCACAAAAGGCAACTGTCTTACCACTGTCATGTAGCTCTTTCACTACCTCAACCTTGCGCTCTGGAAAAGCTTCTGCATAAACATTGTTAGGATTCATGCCCAGTTCGTGTGCCACACCAGTTGCAACTCGCTTAATATCACCACTCAGCATGTAGGAAGTGATGCCCATGGCACCCAACTGAGATATCACACCAGCGCTTTCTTTTCTAGGTGGGTCACTGTACAAAATTACCCCCAACAACTGCCCACTTCCGGCCACATAGACTAACGAATGACTGCCTGATTTAATGTCAGGATATTGTTGGTTAAAAGCCGTTAAATCAATGCCTTCAAGACCCATTAGACGATGACTGCCAACCACAATCTGTTGCCCATTGATAGTGGCAACAACACCGAGTCCTACCCGGTATTCCCAAGCTTCACACTCTAGTGTCCCAACACCAATTTCCTTAGCCTGACGAACAATAGCCTCAGCCACTGGATGAGTTAGACCTTGTTCAGCTGATGCTGCTAAACTGAGAACTTCTAACGCTGGTACCCCGACATCAGTTGTTTTGATGTCAACAATGCCTGCATGACCCTGAGTTAGAGTACCTGTTTTGTCAAAAACGATGGTATCAACCCGCGAGAGAATTTCGATAGCGCGACCACTGCGAATATAGACGCCGTTACGTGCAGCATAGGTCAAAGCTGACAGAATCGTTGTTGGCACGGAAATTCGAATTCCAGTCCCCAGGTCAAGGGTAATCAGTGCGGTTGCCCGATTCAAGTCCCCAGTGAATGCAAAAACGGCACTACCAATCAGAAGCGTTGGCAGTACTGCTTGATTAGCCACTGTAGCGGCATAGTTTTCTACCCGAGTGTCATGCACAGGTGCCGACTGCATCAGCGATACAATCACTCCAGCGCGGGTATTATTTCCCGTCCGCTCAACATGGATGCACAGGTGACCATCAACTAGCAGAGTCGAGGCAAAGACTTCGTCACCCTCTGATCGGGTTACAGGTACAGACTCACCTGTAAGTTTGTGCTGGTCTATCAATCCGGTCCCAGATAGGATAGTACCATCTACAGGAATTAAGTCGCCGGGATAAACAATGACTTTATCGCCTTCGACGATCTCTTTAACCAGTATTCTGACTTCTTGCCCGTCTCGTTCCACAAAGGCATACTTACCTAGTGAATCGAGTAGGTCTAGAGATGCACGTTCACTGCCACGGGCAGTCAGGTCGCGAACTATCTCTCCTGATTCAATCAGACCTAGCATAAAAGCTGGAGGGAAGTAATTTCCCTGGAGGGTTTGGAGGCTGATTGCTAGACCATCAAGGAAATCAATGTTGAGCTGGCGCTGTTGTTGAATCGAATCGAGTGCCCGCTGGAATACAGGTACAGCGCCAGCAAAGATTACTGCCGCAATCACGATACTTGGAATCGGCACTCCGACTAGCGATGCTAGTCCTAAAACTAGACCAAGTGAGGGTAGACCTAAACGCTCCCAATAGTCAATTTCGTGACTATGTGTCTTGTCTTTAGATGTTGGCAAAATGGGAATACCAGCTAATGATGCCTGTTGGATGGCACCAAAAACTTGCGACTGTAATGTCTTAATTGCCTCCACATTGGCTTCGTGGTGATATTCCACAATCATTGACCTAGCCGCTGCACTGATGCGTACACTGGTAATAAAATCAATAGATTCTACTAAGTACTGAAGTTTCGTGGCATATTCTAGATCATCTGCTAGTTTTAGTATACGGATACGAAAACGCCCCGGAACCCAGTGAACTACCTGGTAAGGTATATTTTCTACCTGAGCTTCAATTGAAATCAAAGAGCTATCTTCAGTAACTGTTGTGACCATCGCTTCAGTCTTAGTCAAAGTAAGCCTCTCCTGGTTTTCTTAAAGAAAGTATATTAAACTGAGGTTCCTGAGCTAGGGTTAAACGGCTTGATAAAACTTATCTGCTTATTCGTTCGAATGGATTTCGCTTTTCCTTAGCCCACATTAGAGAGTTGGAGAGACAATTGCTTCTTTCTAGCGGGGTAAATAATAATTTCTTTCCTGAAAGCTACATTAGTTTCACATCGATTTCATTGCTAGCTGTTGCAGAAGATAAGACACAATCGAGACATCAGAAGTCAGGGAGTTAATGCTAATGGTAATAACAAAGTACATAAAGTTAAAACAGCCTATTAGTTCATCAGTAGAGAAATCTAAACCACTAGCATATCCTCTTTTACTTAGGTTCAAGCTATTATGGTCCAACAGAAGTGAATACACAGTGTTCCTAAACGATTCCCAAAAATCCTGTTTCTTTTCTTGACGCTCTAACGCCTACGGCAACGCTAAGTCGCTAACGCTACGAAGAGCGCAAACGGCTTCGCTCTCGGCGGTTCGTTATAGTTTTCACAACTCAGATAGGACTACTTAGGGCTACTATATAGCAATCCTAAACAATTTGGAAACTCTCCTCTGTGTCGACGGACACTTTGCTCAACGGAGGGAACCTCCGCACGCAAGTGTCCTCCTCTGTGTACGCCAGTTCGCTCGCGGGGGGACCCCGCAAGGCGCGACTGGCTCCTCTGTGGTTCGTTAATAAAAATACTGTTCATAGAACAGATAGGACTACCATAGTCCGGCAACAGTTGTCCACTTAATAGTCTATCTAGGAAAATGGTAAAGTGCTGAGCTATTCTGTAACTATAGATACAAAGTAGCAGTACTGCTAGACAGCTTGGTATACGATTAGGCAAATTAGAGTCTTGTTAACAAGAGACGATATTAATGGCTCCAGAAGCATTCGATAGCAGCTTTTGCCTCTATCAAGCACCCAACGCTTCCATCAGTAGTACAGTTGATTTACCTCTAATTGTTGAGTAGGAGCCTCTATGCGACGCTTAATTTCTACCTTAGCCGTTACAAGTTGTTTTCTAAGTTTGTTTCCGGCCGTCAGTTGGGCACAGACGAACCCTGGGATCACAATATTTAGCGGTGTTCAATCCGGGAATCAGTTGCCATACCGATTGGATTTTGGTGGTGCACCCAATCAATGGGATCGTTACCACTTCAGAATTCCAGCCAAGAAGATGAAGCTGGCGGTGGCAGAATTTGCCATCACGTATCCGAAGTACTACCACGCAGATTTTGACACTAAGGAGATTGAGGTACGTGTTGGCGGTAAAAAAGTGCCACTGCAAGAGGTGAAGTGGGACAAAGAAAATCATGTGGTTGAACTCGACCTTCAGCAACCAATACCAGCTGATAAGTCAGTTGATTTGGTGTTTTCTAACATCAAAAATCCGGCTTTTGGTGGCACCTACTATTTCAACTGCGAAATCCTGTCGCCTGGTGATGTGCCCCTGCGCCGCTACATCGGCACTTGGATTTTAACCCTTGGTGACACCGATAATGAATGATATCATAATAGACTGCGAATTTATTCAGCAGACCCATTAGGCACGGATCAATTAGATTATGAAGCGGACTTTAGAAGGCACTAATCGCAAAAGAAAGAGAACATCTGGTTTTCGCGCCCGGATGCAGACCCCGGACGGTCAAAATGTGATCAAAGCTCGTAGAAGAAAAGGACGATATCGCCTCAGCGTTTAGCGACACTTCTTTTGCTCCTTCGTGGTGGGTTTGCCCAAAGTGCATCGACTCCAGCATCGGCAAGATTTTCGGGAAGTTTTCCGAGACGGAATTCGTCGCACTAGTCCTCACTTAACACTCAGAGCTTTGCCTTTCAAACCGCGAATACCTGACAAAGAGGCTGTCAAAGCCATCGAACTGGTAGAGACACTGCCTCTCCCAACCCGGATAGGTATCTCGATTAGCCTCAAAGTCAGTAAGCGGGCTGTGATTCGTAACCGGATTAAACGGCAAATTCAGGCAGCTTTTCGTCAGCTACTGTTCCAAATATCACCTGGGTGGCGACTTGTGGTAGTGGTTCAACCAGCAGCAACACAAGAGAAGTGCGATTATCATCAATTTCTGCAAGAATTAGAGCAGTTGTTGGCAGAGGCAGAGGTACTCAATGGGCATTCGTGAGGAAGTGTATTATCAAGGTGGTCCTCATATTGGGGATTTGATTTTAAATGTGTTAATCGGCTTGACAATTGTGGGCTTGCCGTTGACCGTTGGGGCAGTCGTTCGAGCGTTATGGCTGCGCTATTACATTACTAATCGCCGCATCTCCGTCACTGGAGGTTGGATGGGACGTGATCGCACTGACGTCATTTATTCAGAGATAGTGAAAATCGTTAAAGTCCCTCGCGGCATTGGCTTGTGGGGCGATATGGTGTTAACCCTCAGAGATGGCAGCCGCCTGGAACTGAGGGCTGTGCCTAAGTTTCGCGAAGTCTATGAGTACATTAACGAGAAAGTCGCGGCCAAGAATCCTAGAGTCAGCGGGACATCAGAATCGTGATGGATAGCTCCAATAAAGAGTGGCAAAGCTTATAGTAGAGCTGTAGTATGACTGCTCTGTGTTGGGAGTTAACCGAACCCCAGGCAGATCGGTTTTGGATAGATTAGATTCAGAAAAACAAGAGAGTATCTCAGGTTAACTGCAGACCAATGGATTTTGGTATTGGGTTTATCACCAACAACGTGATGCTGCCGATCCTAGATTTTTTCTATAGGATCGTGCCTAGCTATGGACTTGCGATCGTGGCGTTGACCCTAGTCATTCGCTTCGCGCTCTACCCCTTGAGCGCTGGTTCAATTCGCAATATGCGTCGGACGCGGGTAACGCAACCCCTAATGCAAAAGCGCGTTAAAGAGATTCAAGAGCGCTACAAAAATGACCCAGCTAAGCAGCAGGAAGAAATGAGCGCTGTTTACAAAGAGTTTGGCAACCCTTTGGCTGGGTGTTTACCACTGGTCGTGCAAATGCCGATCCTGTTTGCCCTATTCGCTACCCTGCGGGGCTCCCCGTTCTCCGATATAAATTACAACGTAAATCTGCAGATCTTGCCGCCAGAGCAAATCGAACAGGTGCAGCCGCAGCCTTTTACCACTGCCCCGCAAAACATTTACATTAGCGATGGGTTTCATGCTCCTATTATCGCTATGCTTCCTAGCGGTAACCGTTTAGCAGTCGGGGAAAAGACCCAGCTCGAATTTCAGAGTGTTGCAGGTAAACCGCTCTCAACGCTGGTAGCTGAGCATGCCGAATCGCCGTTGATCCCTCACTGGCAGGTGACTAAGGGGCAAGAGCGAGTTAAGTTGGATGACGACGGGAATCTGGAAGCCCTTCAGGCTGGAGATGTGACTATTCAGGGAACTGTGCCTGGACTGGCAGCCAATAAAGGGTTTCTCTTCATTGATGCTTTAGGTCGAGTAGGCGCATTGGACCCTGATGGTACAATCCATTGGGACATTGTGTCGATGGTGATCTGCTTTGGTCTTAGCCTCTACCTGAACCAGGTGCTTTCAGGTCAAGGGGCAGCTAGCAGCAATCCGCAGCAGCAGACAGTCAACCAGATTACCCCAATTATTTTTTCCGGCATGTTCTTGTTCTTTCCTCTGCCCGCCGGGGTGTTGATGTATATGCTAATCGCTAACATCTTCCAGACACTCCAGACATATATTGTCTCCCGCGAACCACTACCAGAGAATCTCCAAAAAATTGTGGAGGCAGCAGAGGCGGCGAAAGAAAAAGAAGCAGATGGCAAAGGACGCGAAGCACTCCCCTTTGAGCCAGGACGTTCTAAGAAAAAGACATCAGGGTAACCATGAGCGATCATCAGATGCAGCGAGGGCAGCAGTGGCTGGAAAGGCTGTTGCAGTTAACCGGGGTACCTGCTGCTGTAAAGGCTGAGAGGGAGACAGAGCCTTTGGATGGCGGTGAGCGCCACGAAGAAGCAGATAGTTTCTGGTTGACAGTTGATGCAACCAATCTGACGCCCACACAAATCCAGGTTTTGACTGGTCATGAGGGTACGGTACTAGACGCAATCCAGTACCTAGCCAATGCCAGCTTGAATTTAAGCCAAACCCAAGAGCAGCAAGCATCCTATACGGTGGAATTGGATGGTTACCGCGTTCGTCGGCAAGCAGAAATTCAAGAACTGGCAAAGAACGCTGCTCAGATGGTACGTACAACTGGGAAAGAAGTTGAGATCAAATCTTTATCGTCGGCCGAGCGTCGTCAGGTCCACACCTTTTTAAAAGACTTTACAGATTTGGAGACTTTTAGTAGGGGTAAAGAGCCGCATCGCCACCTTGTCGTTCGCCAGTCGCAATCGGGATAGACTGGGGTATAGGACCAGTAAGTCGAGTCTGGTTAAAGAGATGAGTTTTTGTGAGGATACCTCACAACCGCTATGGAAGCAATTTACATTCCGCAGCTAACTAAGCTGAGGGAGCAAACAGAAGTCATTCAGGTGCAGGAATTTTTGCCCGGACTCGCAACCTTAACTCCAGTTCGCGGTCTCGTCAAAGTTCAGCATCATGGAAATTATCTCCAAGTGTCAGCTCAAGCGGAAGCGATTATGACTTTAACCTGTCATCGCTGCTTGCAACAGTATAATCATCGCTTGACAGTGGATGCGTCTGAAATGATTTGGTTGGATGAAGCAGCCGATCAACCTTATGATGGCCCTTTAGAGCGGGAAGTAGCACTAGAAGATTTAGTAGAAACTTTACCACCGCAAGGTTATTTTTACCCTGCTGAATGGTTGTACGAGCAATTCTGTCTAGAAATTCCTCAACGGCAGTTGTGTGATACTCAGTGTGTAGGTATTCAAACTACCCTCTTAGGAGGAGGTGAGGATGAGGAGACAACCGATCAACGCTGGGCTTCTCTGGAAGCGCTGAAAAAACAATTACCCTAAGCCCCTACTCCCTATCATGAGCTTCCGCGATGAATTTGAACTGCTGCTACGTGCCCGATACCCTTTAATCTATATCCCAACCTACGAAGAGGAGCGGGTAGAAACAGCAATCCGGGAAGAAGCGGCTCGGTATGGTAACCGAGCTATTTACACTTGGGATTTCGTTGATGGCTACCAAGGTAATCCAAATGATGCTGGTTTCGGTCGGCGCAATCCATTGCAAGCACTGGAACTGGTGGAAAAAATTCCGGCATCTGCCCCTGGTATTTTCATCCTGCGAGATTTTCATCGATTTTTGGAAGATGTTTCCATCTGCCGTAAACTCCGCAACCTAGCGCGATCCCTTAAGTCCCAGCCTAAGAATGTTGTGCTGCTTGCGCCTCGGCTTGCCATTCCAGAAGATTTAAGCGAAGTCATAACGGTGTTGGAATTTCCGCTACCAGCAGCAGATGAAATTAGGAGCGAGGTGGAACGTCTCCTAGCTGCTACTGGTCACTCTTTGGGGGGGAAAGTCCTGGATGAACTTGTGAGCTCTTGTCAGGGGCTCTCTATGGAGCGAATTCGTCGCATTTTGGCGCGGGCGATCGCAACACATGGGGAATTACAGCCGGAAGATGTAGAACTGGTGTTAGAGGAAAAGCGTCAAACTATTCGCCAAACGCAAATTTTGGAGTTTTGTCCCACTACTGAGAAAATATCTGATATTGGCGGTTTAGATAACCTGAAAGATTGGCTGTTGCGACGAGGTGGAGCGTTTTCGGAACGGGCAAGACAGTACGGATTGCCCCATCCACGAGGGTTGCTGTTGGTAGGGATTCAGGGAACCGGAAAATCTCTCACTGCTAAGGCAATTGCCCACCATTGGCACCTCCCCCTGCTGCGTCTAGATGTGGGGAGATTATTTGGTGGCTTAGTTGGTGAATCTGAATCGCGCACTCGGCAAATGATCCAGGTGGCAGAGGCTCTAGCTCCCTGTATCCTGTGGATTGATGAAATCGACAAGGCATTTTCTGGGCTGGGTGGTAAAGGAGACGCTGGCACCACGAATCGCGTCTTTGGTACCTTCATCACCTGGCTAGCTGAAAAAACTTCCCCAGTATTTGTTGTGGCAACTGCCAACGACATTCAGTCCCTGCCACCAGAAATGCTGCGTAAAGGTCGGTTTGATGAAATCTTTTTCGTGGGTTTGCCCACTCAGGATGAACGACAAGCAATTTTTACTGTACATTTATCCCGACTTCGTTCTCATAATCTCAAGAGTTATGACATCGAGCGACTAGCCTATGAAACTCCAGATTTTTCTGGAGCAGAAATTGAGCAAACGCTGGTCGAAGCAATGCATATCGGATTTAGCCAGAACCGAGACTTCACTACAGATGATATCTTAGAAGCTGCTAGTCAAATGATACCTCTGGCACGTACTGCTCAAGAGCAAATTCAGTTTCTTCAGGATTGGGCTGCTGCAGGTAAAGCTCGTCTAGCCTCGAAACACAGCAACTTAAGCTGTCGCATTCAGCGACAGCTCCAGTAGAGACAGATCATAATGAGGTAGGGAGGATGACTACGTTTGTGTCTACTCTAGCGAAACTCGTGCTGGGGGTGTTCCTGGCGATCGCTATCATAGCCTGTGGAGGCGTCGCGGCAGGCTTGTACTTGATCAACAGGAACTCAACCCCCCCACCTAAACCGATCTTTGCCAACGACAAACCGCCGCTTGTCGTCCGACGTTTAGCTACTAAGAAGAAAGCTAAAAGTGAATCAAAGCCCATTGCCAAAGCCAGCCCAGCTGATTCCCCCTCTCCACAACCGCCAGAAGCTGGTGCCTATAGGGCACGGGTCACTTGGCCGGATGGTTTGAGTCTACGGTCAGGACCAACCAGTAATGCTGAAAGCATTGGTAGTCTTGGTTACAATCAGAAAATTGTGGTGCTAGCAGAGAGCGATAACCAAAGATGGCAGCGAGTTCGGTTAGAAGATAGCAGTCAAGAAGGCTGGGTCAGAGCTGGCAATACGGAGCGAATTGACAAACAATAGGTCAGGCGGTTGACAATTTAACAATAACGCGCCAGTCTGATTCAATATGAATTTGAGCTTATGAGGTCACTGCTCCAAGAAATTCAATCTAGCTTGTTGCACCTGCTTGGTCTAGGTATTGATGCATTGCCAGGGCTACTGGTAGCAATTGTGCTTCTCATCATTACCCGCTTTGCTGCCAATGCTGTACGGCAAACGGCTGCTGCTACCGGGAAGCGGATGACTCACAATCAATCCCTACGTTCGCTGCTCGTGCAGACCAGTTACGTGGGAACCTGGGTAGCAGGAATTTTATTTGCCTGTGTTCTAGTTTTTCCGAGTCTGCGACTAGGAGATCTGATTGGTCTATTGGGTTTAAGTTCAGTTGCTTTTGGCTTTGCTTTCCAGGATATCTTTAAGAATTTCTTGGCAGGAATTTTGCTGCTATTGAATAATTCATTTCGCTTAGGTGATCAGATCATTGTTGAAAATTTTGAAGGAACGATTGAAGACATTACAATCCGCTCGACCCAAATCCGTACCTATCAAGGTGAGCGAGTCTTAATTCCTAATGCACTTGTGTTTACGAGTCCAGTGCAGGTTCTTACAGCTATGCCTCATCGTCGAACCGATTTGGCACTTGGGGTAGACTACAACACAGACCTACCCCAGGCAGTGCAAATCTTACTCAAAACCCTAAATGATGTCGAGGGCGTTTTATCTAGCCCAGCGCCAGAAGTAGACGCAGTAGGTTTTGGTGACAGCTCAATTAATTTAATGGTGCGTTACTGGACAGTGCCCCAAAAAGTTCAGGTGCGCCAAACCCAAACTCGCGTCATTTTTGCCCTAAAGCAGGCTTGCGATCGGGCTGGTATTAACCTTCCTTACCCGATTCGCACACTCTACTATTACAACCAAGAGAAATTTAACGATCGTATTCCCTTCTCTACCAGCACCAACTTAGCTGAGCGCTAGGTCAAGCGCCCTATAGGCGCAGGGAGGGTAAAGTTAAATTCTTCCCTACACCCTATTCTCTACTCCCTTTAATTCAAATATCTTCTCCACAACATCAGCCACTGCTTTATCTGGCGTCGAGGCACCTGAAGTAATTCCAACAACAATCTCGCCATCTGGTAGCCAGTTCTCTGTCACCTCTAAGTTGCGGTGCAGGGGCTTGTGCTGAATGCAATTAGGAGAGCTAATGCGTGCAACACTATCGATGTGATAGGATGGGATGCCTCGCTCAATAGCAATTTCTTGTAGATGGGTGGTGTTGGAAGAATTGAATCCACCGATTACTATCATTAAGTCCAGCTTTTCGTCCACAAGTTGCAACATAGCATCCTGCCGCTCTTGGGTCGCATCGCAAATGGTGTTGAAGCTCAAAAAATGCTGATTTAGCTGAGCTGGTCCATATTTCTTCATCATTGTGCACTCAAACAACTTACCAATTTGCTCAGTTTCACCCTTCAGCATTGTTGTTTGGTTGGCAATGCCAATCTGCTCTAAGTCTTGGTCAGGATCGAAACCAGAAGAGCAAGCGCGACCAAACTTTGCCATAAATTCTGCTTTATTACCTCCATTTAGGATGTAATTGCTGACATATTCAGCTTCTTGGAGGTTCAGCAGCACCAGATACTTAGCTGCAAACGAACTGGTGGCAATTGTTTCTTCATGGTTGTACTTGCCGTGGATAATTGAGGTGCGATCGCCTTTCTTGTGCTTCTCTACCGTATTCCAAACCTTAGAAACCCAGGGGCAGGTGGTATCCACAATGGTGCAACCTTTATCGTTGAGTAGCTGCATTTCCTGAACGCTAGCACCAAAGGCAGGTAAGATGACCACATCTCCAGGTGCAACACCAGAAAAGTCCTTCTGACCTGCTTTAACCTCAATAAACTCCACCTGCATGTTTCGCAAATGCTGATTGACCGATGGGTTATGAATAATTTCGTTGGTAATCCAGACCCGCTGAGTGGGAAAATGCTGGCGGGTTTCATAAGCCATGGCAACAGCTCGTTCCACACCCCAGCAAAAGCCAAACGCTTCGGCTAGCCGGATGGAAACATTACCCCGTTGTAGCCTGTAGTTGTGGTCTCGAATTTGCTGCACCAGATTGCTTTGATACTCTAACTGCAAAGTACTGGCGACTTCTGCCTCATGTCCAAATCCTTTACGGTGATAGTTCTCAGAATGCTGGAGTGACCGTTTAAAGGCTTTCGTGTCCATGCAACCGTTTCTCCTGGATTCAGTAGCGTTCCTACCCAATTCTAAAGTGCTAAGGGAAGCAGAATCACTCAATGGCTTGAAAGAGCATTAGATGAGCTGTTACGGCTTGCCATCATAAAGCGCCCTACTTGCTCAGAGCAATATTAGCTCTTTACTTAGTAAGAACGTTCGTGCTATTTTCGGGGTACAGCTCTAAGAAATAGTTGCTATGAAACTTCCTGATGGTCCTAAAGCGCCTTCATTCCTTCAGTTGCTTCAGGCAATCGCGTATCCTCTAGAACGTCTAGAAGCCTGTGCCAAGCGCTATGGTGACACCTTTACATCGCGAACAACAGGCTTTCCTCCCCTTGTCATTTTTAGCCATCCTCAAGCAATTCAGGAAATTTTTACCGCAGACCCCAATCAGTTTGACTCTGGTAAGGGAATGGGTGTTTTCCAACCAACATTAGGGGACAATTCCCTGATTTTGCTGGATGGCGATCGCCACTTACGCCAGCGACGACTACTCATGCCTCCGTTTCACGGAGAACGGATGCGAGCTTATAGCAATCTCATTTGTGAGACAACTGAGACAGCGATGAATCAGTGGACAGTTGGTGAACCCTTCTTCGTTCTCCCATCTATGCTAGATATTTCGCTGCGAGTGATCTTGCAAGCTGTATTTGGTATCAACGAAGGAGAGCGTTTTCAACAACTCAGGCAATTTCTCAGGTCGCTGCTCGATTTGACTGGCTCTCCCTTGCGTTCGAGCTTAGTTTTCATTCGGTCACTTCAACGGGATTTAGGTCCTTGGAGTCCATGGGGTCGCTTTCTACGGCTGCGTCACCAAATTGACGAACTTATCTACGCTGAGATCCGGCAACGCCGTGCAGAGATGTTGAATGTAGCGTCTGTCCATTCTCGCGAAGACATTCTCACCTTGCTGCTAGCTGCGAGAGATGAAGCAGGTGAGCCAATGACAGATGTAGAATTACGTGATGAATTAATGACCCTTTTAGTAGCAGGTCACGAAACTACAGCTGCTGCAGTGACTTGGGCTTTGCACTGGACTCATCGGTTACCGGAAGTTGGTGAAAAGCTGATACAGGAGTTGAACACTCTTGGTTGTGAAAAAGACCCAACTGCAATTGCCCGACTTCCCTATCTCAATGCAGTGTGTCAAGAAACGCTACGCATTTATCCAGTTGCTTTGTTTGCCTTTACTCGGATTGTGAGAACACCAATTGAGATCGCGAGCTACCAGTTTGAACCTGGTACTGTTCTAGCTCCCTGCATTTATCTAACCCATCAGCGTGAAGATCTATATCCAGAGCCAAAGCGTTTTAAGCCAGAGCGCTTTCTAGAGCGGCAATTCTCTCCCTATGAATATTTGCCATTCGGTGGAGGCAATCGCCGTTGCATCGGAATGGCTTTTGCCCAGCTAGAAATGAAACTAGTACTTGCTACAATCTTGTCGCACTTTCACCTGAAGCTAGTCGACAATCGTCCTGTAAAGCCTGTACGCCGAGCCGTTCTTACAGCGCCTCCTAGAGGTATGCAAATGGTTGTGACGGGAGTGCATCGATCGCAGAATGCCTTAATTCCTGTCTAAGTACTTCTTTGCGCCTACTCCCTACTCAATTCCCAATAACAGATGGAAGCAGATCGTGTTAATCAACAGACTCCGAAAAAGCGTCGCACTTCACAGGGTGAACGAACGCGCCAATCTATTTTGCGAGTTGCAGTAGATGTTGCTTCAGTCGAAGGCTTAGAAGGGCTTACCATTGGTCGTCTAGCTGCTGAAATAGGAATGAGTAAGAGCGGACTATTTGTTCACTTCGGCTCTAAGGAAGAGTTACAGCTGGCGACAGTAGATGCGGCTCGTGCCATCTTCGTTGCTGAAGTTGTGCCTCCCGATTTGGGCAGCTTTAAGGGCATCGTCAAGCTGTGGAGGCTTTGCGATGCCTATTGCTCTTATGCAGAAAGAAAGGTGTTTCGGGGTGGATGCTTTTTTGCTGCCGCTGCGGCTGAGTTTGATGGTCGTCCAGGTCCCATCCGAGACGCGATCGCGACAATTATGAAAGAGTGGCTCAGCACCCTAGAGAATCTAGTACGTGAGGCAAGCGAATTAGGGGAACTTTTCTCTCTTTTCTCTAATGTTGAGACAGCACAACTAGCTTTTGAGATTAACGCGCTATTAATGGGTGCTAACTGGGCTTTGCAGCTCCACGACGATCAGCAGGCATTTACCAAAGCCAGAGCAGCAATCCGGCAACGTCTGCACAGCATAGCGACTTCTACAGTTGCAGCTAATGTATGAGTGATTGACACTCCCCGGCGTTCGACGCCGGGGATTCTCAGTTCAACGACAGAACTTGCTGTACTAGATTCTCACCTAATACAGTAGAGGTTCCATCTCCCTGAGCGTAAGTTCCGACATGCCCTGTCGTACTTAATCCCTTATTTAGGATATTTAGTGCTGCGTTTTCATCCCTATCCAAAACACAGCCACACTGACAGGCATGTGTTCTAGTACTAAGAGCTTTCTGCACAACAACACCGCATCCTGAACAATTTTGGCTTGTGTAATCTGGAGGAACAGCAACAGTGACTCTCCCAAACTTTTTTCCAAAATGCTCAATCCAAACTCTGAATTGATACCAACCAGCGTTATTGATTGACTTAGAAAGCTTCTGGTTTCGTACCATGTTTTTCACCTTTAAATCCTCGTAGACAATGAGGTCGTTGGACTTCACTACGCAACGTGCTAGTCTCTTAGCATGTTCTATACGCTGTCTACTTACTTTCAGGTGCTTTCTTGCTAGTTTGTTTTTAGCTTTTTTATATCGGTTAGATTGTTTGTCTTCTTGCTTCTTAGGTTTCTTAAACTTTTTAGAAACCCTTCTCTGTAACCGCTTTAACTGGAGTTCGGCTTTGCGGTAATAGCGCGGGTTTTCTTCTTGATGTCCAGCAGAATCAGTATAGAAGAAGTTGAGCCCTACATCTAACCCAATTGTCTTTTGAGTAGGTTCAGCTTTCTCAACTTCAGATACAGCAACACAAAACTGACAGTAGTAACCATCGGCTCATCTTAGTATTCTGACTCTTCTGAGCTGCTCATAGGAGTAAAAATGTAAATCCCAAGTGCCTACAAGTTTAAAAGTTCCTAAACCCTGCTTGTCTGTAAAAGTAATATGCTTTCTATCTGACGCAAGTTTCCACCCAGTATTTTTGTATTCTACGGAGCGGCTGTTCTTTTTGTATTTAGGATATCCTTTTTTGCCAGATTTGTTCGCTTTGCAATTCTCATAGAAACGAACAATTGCAAAAGCCGCACGTTCTGCTGCTGCTTGTCTAGCCTGAGAGTTGAGCTTGTTCGCCCAAGAGAACTCTTTAGCTAGTCTAGAGCAGTAGATGTTCAAATCATAGGGTTTGACTCCGCTATTATCCTCCCAATACCGCAGTGCTTTGTTACGAACAAACTGAGCTGTCCTGATTGCCTGATCGACAATCTGGAACTGCTCTGTCTTACCCTTTAATTTGAACTCTAGCGTTTTCATGAGTCTATATTACAATCTTTTTTATAGAGCCGCCAACTCTATAAAGTCGCCGTAGAACGGCGAGGTTTTAAACCAAGTTTTTCGATAAGAAATTATCTTCCCTTCATCTGCTGTTAGCGGTTGGCTCCAGTTCCAGTTGACTATATAGCTGTAAGGCAGAGCGCCAGACGAGATAGCCTTGAGAACTTAAGTGCAGCCCGTCTGTTGTCAATTCTGGCAGGATACTCCCTTGGGTATTGGCGAAGAGGGGGTATAAGTTGAGATAGTGGACCCTGCTAGCCTTAGCGGTTGCTAAAAGCTGCTGATTTAGCTTCTGAATCCGACCGTATTTGTGGTCACTCCCTGGTAACTTTGGCTCATCTTTACGCGGCAGAATCGATTGGATAACAATTTGTGAGTTTGGGTGAGCTTGTTTTAAGTAGTCAACAATCTTTTGCTGATTTGCCAAAATTGTTGCATCATCTACCCCTTGGGTAAGATCGTTAGTTCCAATTAACACAAAGATGGTTTCAGGTTGAGTGCAGTCAAATAGCTGCAACCGCTCTAACACTCCTGCTGTTGTATCCCCAGCAATCCCCTGATTCAGCCAGCTGCGTCCAGGTGGCAACATTTCTGGAGGAAAAAAATCAGTAATGGAGTTACCAAGTAAGATAGTGAGATGCTTGGGTCGGGTCTTAGCTGCATTATCTGCTTCACGCCTAAGTACGCTTAGCCTCTGCTGATAATTTGGCGGTAGAGGGCGCAGTCCTGAGCCAGGTATTACTGCAAGTGTTTGTTTTACAAGATTTAGCGGTTTTGTCGTGGCGTAGGAGAGCACAGCTAGACTACTACGTTTAAGTAGTAAAACAAACAATAATACAAGTACTATATTTATAGCTAGGGATATGAGAGCCCAAGCCTCAAAGGGTTTCGGGGACATGAGTAATGGATTAGCTTCAGCATAAGTTCGCCTCAGATTTTAACCTTGAGGACGAATAAGTTGCTATTGATGCCTCAGCTAATATCGCTCGGTGAAATTGAGTCCAGAGGCAAAATCGTCTCCATAACCTTGTTCCCCATGTTCATTGATGTCCATACCTTGAATTTCTTTGTCTGGCTTGACGCGTAGACCAACTGTCACATCCAAAATTTTTAATATCACTAGAGTACCAACCCCTGCCAGAACGTAGGTAATACCAACCGCTGCTAGCTGTTTTAAGACTTGAGACGGATTGCCAAAGAGCAAACCATCAACACCTGCTGGATTGACAGCTGTAGTAGCAAATATACCTGTCAGGATTGCTCCTACAGTACCGCCTACTCCATGCACAGGGAAGGTATCTAAGGAATCATCAAACTCCAGCCTTGCCCTCAAACTGACAGCAAAAAAGCAGCAGAGGGCAACCATGACACCGATGAGTAAGGCCCCTAGCGGCGTGACTAATCCTGCTGATGGGGTAACGCCGACTAGTCCAGCAATTGCGCCAGAGGCAAGTCCTATAGCGGTTGGTTTACCACCCCCACTCCAGGTTTCTAGCAGCGTCCAAGTCAAGGCTGCCCCAGCGGCAGCAGTGTTTGTAGACATAAACGCTACTGTTGCTAAAGAGCCAGAGGCTAAGGCATTACCCGAATTAAAGCCAAGCCAACCGAACCACAGCAAACCAGTGCCCAGTAAGATAAACGGGACATTGTGAGGTGCTGCAGGCTTAGTGGGATAGGTCTGCCGCGGACCTGTTACCCATGCTGCCACTAATGCAGAAACTCCGGCACTAACATGCACAACCGTCCCACCAGCAAAGTCAAGCGCACCGAACCCACCGTACTTGCCGATAAACCCACCTTTTGCCCACACCATATGAGCGATGGGGCAATAGATCAGCGTTGACCATAACAGTACAAACAAGAAGTAAGCACGGAAGCTAACACGTTCAACAATCGCCCCAGAAATGAGTGCTGGAGTGATGATGGCATACATAGCTTGATAAAGCGTAAATGCCTGATGGGGAATAGTTGGTGAGTAGGAGGTGATGTCACTGTAGTTTGGATTTGCGGTATGAAGTGCATTCTCGTAGACCATGTGAGGTAGATAGCCTGTACTATCTACATGGCTTACACCATTCAGCCCTAGCCATTGCAGTCCACCAATGAACGGGAGACCAGGTGAAAAAGAGAGACTATAGCCCCACAGTACCCAAGTGACCCCCACCAAGGCCATGAGAATAAAGCTCATCATCATCGTATTCAGGACATTGCGCTCACGCACAAATCCGCCATAGAAAAAAGCAAACCCTGGAGTCATTAGCAGTACGAGTGCTGCACACAGCAACACATAGCCTGTATCTGCAGAGGTTTGAGCATGAGCGATCACATCAGGAGCCAATGATGGCTCAGCCAGCACCTTGTCCATTAGAGGACCAGTAAGTAGTCCTATTGCGATCACCACAGTCGTTAAGACATTCTGCAACACTTGTTTCTAGCCTTTGATGTCAAGCAGTTCAATCACGAACTTTCATTGCATCAATTAGAAAACCATGATTCTGTATCAGAAAATACATTTAAATGAATACAAGAGCTGTCACGGCTGGTTTTGACAAAGAAGGAGTCAGGATTGCTGGGGAAGACAATTATTTATAAACCACTGTCTTTCCCTGACCCCTTTGACCAAATGCAACAGCAAAACTACAGACGTCGCTCTAAAGCTTGCCAATTTTTCGGTAATCCTCACCAGGAAAATCTGCTGTGAATTGTGGCAGATTTTAATTAACAGACTAATGACTGGCATATCTGATTCCAGTGCCAGTATTTCCACGTTTCTTCTTGTGCAACCTAAAACTTTTTCCAATGGCTTCAAAATACAGTAAAGTTAAGTTTCCTCTCTGGTCATTTCTGAAACAGCCTCTATTCAGTCTTAAGAGAAAAGCGATTCTCAATCCTCATCGCTTTTGGTATCTCTATAGAATTGAACTTCTAGAAAACTGCTTGACTAAAAAATGTGATTCTAAAGAATCATCACTCTAGTTGGCCTTTGCCTAAATTCTAAAGTTAAAGCTCTTGGGAGTCTTTCCGTGTTTCGACCCCAAGAGCTCTTCCGTTCAAACTATTCCTCACACCTGCGTTGAGTTTAGGGCTTCTTGTAAGGTATTAATTGCTTTAGGTGACACTTTTTGTATTGTCACATGGGTCAGTGCCAAGGAGCGATAACAAATTTGCCCCTAGGCTGTCATCCCATCCTCAACTAGGACTCCGGCTTGAAATAATCCCATAAGCGATCGCCTGAATCAGCCCGCACCAATCCCACCACTACGTCTGGTAGTTTTGCTAAACCTGGATATACCAAATAGCGAGGTTCCCAATGGGGATTAAACTTTTCTTTAAAGCTGTGCAACCCTTTGAAATTGTAAAACTGATTTAAGTGTTGATAAAGATAGTGCAATACTCGCTCTAAGCGGGGAGATTTCTGCGTTTCACCCACGCCTGAAAGGGCTGACAGACCAAGATTAAAGCCATCGTACCCTAGTTCTTGGAAGTGCTGCAACATTGAGGCAAACAGGAATTCAATTGTGCCGTTTTCTACCTTATTGCGTCGTCGCATCAGATCAACAGCAACTCTATTGGCCTGATAGCCCGGTACCAAATTGGCAAAAGCACTGATTTGCCCTTCTGCTGTTTGAACAACTGCTACTCGTGTTTCACGTACGTAGTCATCATAAAACCAGCCTACTGAGAATCGCTTTTCCGCCCCACTGACTTGCCTTAGCCATTCATCACTCACTGCCTTGAGTTGCCTGACTAGCTCATCTGACAGCGGTGGCTCGTAAAATTTAATTTTGTACCCAGCCTTGGTGAGGCGATTGATAGCAGTTCTTAAGTTCTGGTTAGCTTTACCTTTAAGTGTGAAGTTATGGAGATCGACAATCGCTTCTACCCCAATTTGTACTGAGTGAAAGCCTAAAGAGCGATAGAGCGCTAAGTGATCTGGTAGTGTTTGGTAAAAAGCTGGATACCAGTCATTGCGCTCACAGAAATGTTGGAATCCCACAACTGCCTCGCGCCGGTCTTCAGGTGGTCCAATCGGGTCACCTAGGGCGATCGCACCTCGACCCTTTGGCACGTAAGCGACAACACTCTGACCTGATGGGCTGAAGTAGTAAGACTTATCCTCCAACAGGGCAAATGCTGCCAAAGCAGA
>JAFASY010000281.1 GCA_019244235.1 Chroococcidiopsidaceae cyanobacterium CP_BM_ER_R8_30 | reverse complement strand
ATCCCCCGTCGGCGCTCGGTTTCTTCAATAGCTTTAATCATGCTATCGGTGAGGTTATCTGCATAGAGAATTGCTTGTCCCCGGACGTGACGAGCAGCTCGACCAATGGTTTGAATCAGTGATCGCTCTGCCCGCAAAAACCCTTCTTTATCTGCGTCCAATATTGCCACCAAAGAAACTTCTGGCAGATCCAATCCCTCCCGCAGCAGGTTGACCCCAATTAACACGTCAAAATTTCCCTCTCGCAGCTCCTGGAGAATCTCAATCCGCTCAATTGAGTTAATTTCTGAGTGCAGATACCGCACCCGAATCCCCTGCTCTTGCAGATACTCCGTCAAATCCTCTGCCATTCGCTTAGTGAGAGTCGTAACCAATACCCGTTCTTGCAAATCGACTCTATCTTTAATCTCACCTAACAAGTCATCAATTTGACCAGGAGTAGGACGAACAAAAATCTCAGGGTCAATCACTCCAGTTGGGCGAATGACTTGTTCAGCTACTCGCCCCTCTGAAACTTCTAATTCCCAGCTTCCTGGTGTGGCAGAAACAAAAATACATTGGTTCACCTTTTCCCAGAACTCGTCTGCCTTTAAAGGTCGATTATCAGCCGCACTAGGTAGGCGAAAACCATGCTCAATTAACACTTTTTTCCGAGCTTGGTCACCATTGTACATCCCACGGATTTGCGGTACGGTAACGTGAGATTCATCTATCACTAGTAGCCAGTCTTTCGGAAAATAATCAATTAAACACTCTGGTGGTTCCCCAGGTTGGCGTCCTGCTAGGTGACGGGAGTAGTTTTCAACGCCATTACAGTAACCAATCTCCCGCAACATCTCCAAATCGTACCTGGTACGCTGGTCTAAACGCTGCGCTTCTAGTAACTTTCCTGCTGTCTGTAGTTGCGTTCTCTGCCACTCCAATTCCTGCTCAATTGCCTGAACTGCCGCTTCTAGCCGTTCCTCTGGCGTTACAAAGTGACGAGCTGGGTAGATATTTAAGGCTTCTACACTCTTAAGAATTTCTCCAGTCACCGGATCGACGTAACGAATAGCGTCAATTTCATCCCCAAAGAATTCTATCCGGACAATTCTATCTTCATAAGCTGGACCAATTTCTAGAACATCGCCTCGGACGCGGAAACGTCCCCGACCCATTTCTAGATCGTTACGGCTGTACTGCACTGAAGCTAAATCTCGCAGGATCTGACGTTGATTAACTTCCATTCCTACCTGCACAGGAATAGAGGCTTTTAGATACTCAGCTGGGATGCCTAAGCCGTAAATACAACTGATGGAAGCAACGACGATTACATCCCGACGCTCGAATAGCGATCGCGTTGCCGAATGCCGCAGCATATCAATCTCATCGTTGATAGATGCGGTTTTCTCTATATAAGTATCAGTGACTGGAATATAAGCCTCAGGCTGATAGTAATCGTAGTAGCTCACAAAGTATTCCACTGCATTATGGGGAAAAAACTCTCGCAACTCGTTACAAAGCTGAGCCGCTAGAGTTTTATTATGAGCTAGTACCAGAGTTGGTTTTCCGATCTTTTCAATCACCGCAGCTACTGAAAATGTCTTGCCAGTTCCTGTTGCTCCTAGTAGGGTTTGGTAACGATGATCGGCTGCTAGACTGTCAGTAAGTTGAGCAATGGCTTGAGGCTGATCGCCCATTGGCTTAAAAGGAGCTTGCAAGTGAAATTCAGGCATAAATTTTTAATTGGATAGAGTACGGCAATGTAAGGTTTTTGTACCATTTTACTTTGTCTACTTTCTATTATAAACTTTTGGTTACATATGCACTTGCAAAAAAAAATCCTAAATCTACCTGTTACGCATTCTAAATGTAATTCACTTATCCTGCTATTTCATTTCTTAGAATATGAATTTGTGCATAAAAAGCAGAAATCATAAAGAGAAATAATAAAACTTGCTACTCCTTCAGATAAAGATTAGTGCTGACTATATCGCTCTTTGAGCAGAGAAGATGAATATATCTTATGGTAGAAGGCTAACGTAAAAAAAATAAGATAAGTTGTAAACACGATCACACATAAAGATTCCAAAGCTGTATTTCAGCTATGTAATCAGTCTTGTAAAATCGAGGAGAAACAAAATGAGTTTAGAAGAAAGAGCTAAAGCTGCTGGCAAAAACATAGAAGGCAAAGCTCAAGAAGCTTGGGGAAATGTTACTGGCGATCCTGAACATCAAGCAGAGGGTCAAGCAAAGCAAGCTGAAAGCAATGTCAGGAACACTAAAGAGGATGTAAAAGATAGGGTCAAGGACGCTCTTGACTAGAGGTGAGATAGAGTTGCGCGAGTTTAGTTAGCGCCATATCTCCTACAGAGGGTGCTTAATGTAAGCACTGCCCTTGCAAGGCAGTGCTTGCGTTACATGGACTCGTGAGAACAAGTTCATACAGACTGAATTTCAGCCCTACAACCGTATTTTTCGGGTGGATGTCGAGAAAGTTTACATATGAATAGGTGACAAAGCTTTTAGTTGTTGGTTAATAGCAGTTAAATTGCAAGAGGGATGAGGGCGGGAACGAATCAGTTGTATGTCCCTCACTGCTAATCGCTTTTGTTGTATGTGAAAAAGGAGACAATAAATGACGAGCAGTGAACAATACAAGCGTCAAATCATGCATGATTTGGCTCAGGGCAATACTGAATCCCTTGATGATGCTCCACTGGACCCAACTCAAGCATACAAAAATTTCGACGATTTTGCTCAGCGTTCGTCGCATGATGAACGTCGTCAGTTGTTTGGCCGATCTTTGCATCCAAAGAAGATTCCTTCCAGTCAGATGGAGCCGGAACTCCAGAAAGCAATTATCCAGATTAAGCCGAACGAGCGAGATAATGTAGCAAGAGCATTCTTCAAGCACTTGAAGTCTAGAGGACTAGACGAACGCCAATTGGAACAGCAGTTAGGTCTTAGCACCCACAATCCTAATCGCATGAGTGCTGAAGATGTTAGTAAGCTTGCAACCTTTGCGTATCATAACCATCCTGATATCTTCCAAGAAGTGCTAGTAGAGCAGCCTGGAATCATAAAATTTCTCAGCAACCCTGTAGTAGCCGCCGTCTTAGGAATTGCTGCCGCCAAGTGGTTAGGTAGTCACGACAGGTAAGAGAGCAGAGGGAGCTGAATTCCCCTGCTCTCTTCTTCTACACCTTTGCCAACTCAGGAGTAGGACGCTTGCTATGACGAATGCCAGTGATCGCTTCTGCATAATCCTTTGCTTTAAAAACTGCTGAGCCAGCTACGATAGCATTGGCTCCAGCTTCTAAAACCTGCCAAGTATTATCCTGCTTTAGACCCCCATCCACTTCAATCCAGGGGTCAAGACCACGCTCGTCGCACATTTGACGTAGTTTACAAATTTTTGGCACTACAGATGGGATGAAGCTCTGACCGCCAAAACCAGGGTTGACACTCATAATCAACACCAGATCACAAAGCTCTAGGACGTACTCAAGAAAATCTAACGGTGTAGAAGGATTCAACACGGCACCAGCCTTTTTCCCCAGTTCTTTAATTTGACCGAGAGTGCGGTGTAGGTGGGGCGAAGCATTGTGTTCTACATGGACAATAATGTGGTCGGCACCAGCCTTGGCAAAGTCTGCAACATACTTTTCTGGCTCCACAATCATCAAGTGGACATCTAATGGTTTATTAGTGATTGGGCGAATCGCTTCGACAATCAGAGGACCAATCGTGATATTGGGGACAAAACGCCCGTCCATGACATCAACGTGAATCCAGTCGGCACCAGCCGATTCTACGGCGCGAATTTCTTCTCCTAAACGGCTAAAATCTGCTGATAGGATAGACGGGGCAATAACAATGGGCTTCTGGGATGACGTTTGGGTCATAGCTGGGGTTCTCCTGCGTCCTTGTGTTTGAATAGCTAAGTGCCGAACGTCGGCAACTTGTAATAAGTTTAACAAAATCTTTATTGTTCTTATCTAAGGCAAAGTAGTTTTTGTGGACGTGATGATAGATGCTTAAAAAACTGACCTGGATTATGGGGGGAGCATCTCTTCCCCTGCTAGCGCTTCAGACAATGCCTTTTGGAGAAGTAGGGATAGATGCTTTGCGGCTGCATCGTCCTCCCTACAACCTGATTGGTCGCAAGATTGCTATTGGGCAGGTGGAAATTGGTCGTCCTGGTGAATTCGGTTGGGATAAGGCAGTCTCTCAAAACCATGTGATTGCTCCAGCGGGGGTGTTCTTACGCAATACCAGAGCTAAGTCAAATAAAGACCTTGCTCCCCACGCGGAGAATGTTGCCAGCATTATGATCAGCACAGACAAAGCCTTACCAGGAGTCGCACCAGGAGCGCGACTCTACTCTGCTGCCGTTGGTTCACTCAAAACTGGCAGTCAGCCAGAAGAGTGCTTATCTGCTCAGCAAGTCGCGTTGCAAAACGGGGGTGATGTCCGTGCTATTAACTTCAGCTTTGGCGAAACCTTTGACCGTGACTCGCGACCGCATCCTATTTTGGATGGTAATGCCTTACTAACACAATGCGTTGACTGGTCAGCCCGCGTTCATAATGTCCTCTATGTCGTTGCAGGCAACCAGGGTCAAGGCGGTATTCCAATCCCAACAGACAACTATAACGGTGTCAATGTTGCTTTTACAACTCGGCGACAAGGAATTTTTGACAAGGTTGAAACTTCTAATTTGGCAGGAATGTCTGGCACTTCGGGACAACACCTTGTGGGACGTGAGACTGATATAGGAGGCCGCCGTGCCATTAGTCTGGTCGCTCCTGGCAGCGACCTAACATTGATTAATTTAGACGGCAGCACGTCTCGTCATGTTAGTGGTACCAGTTTTGCTGCCCCTCAGGTAACAGCTACTGTTGCCTTGTTGCAGGAATTTGGCGATCGGCAACTGCGAATGCACCAACTTCATTGGAGTCTGGATTCTCGTCGTCATGAAGTGATGAAAGCAGTGCTAATGAATTCGGCTGACAAGCTCAAAGACCTTGGTAATGGTCTACTACTGGGAATGACCAAGACGATAATTGATAAAAATGACAGCGATTGGCTGGCTTCAGATGCTTACCATAATCCGAAGATTCCGCTTCACGCTCAAATGGGTGCAGGTCAACTAAATGCTTTCCGTGCGTACCAGCAATTTGCAGGTGGGGAGTGGTCTCCTGTTGCTGTTGTGCCAGCCTTAGGTTGGGACTATAACTCAGTGAAGGTTGGCTCGTTTTCAGACTACCTACTAGCCCAACCCTTGCAACAGGGAAGTTTTGTATCAATTACCCTGGCTTGGGACCGATTGGTAGAGCTAAACGATTTGAAAAACGATGGTCAATTTGCCGTGGGTGATAGTTTCCGCAATCGCGGCTTAAATCGTCTCGATCTCTACCTATTATCGGCTGAATCTGGAGCAGTAGGTAGCATCTGTGCCTCGGTCAGCAATGTTGATAGTGTCCAGCATATTTTCTGTCGCATTCCAAAAACTGGCAACTACAAAATTCGCGTGCAATTTCGTCAACAGATTAATGAAGCCACTCAACGTTATGCCTTGGCTTGGTGGACAGTACCAGGGTTAAAACTCCCGATAGGAGAAGATCGTAACAGCAATCGTCAGTAGTACAACTGTATAGAGCAATCCATAGGCAGCGTTTTCGACGAGTATGGGCAGACTTGGCAATGCATCTGGGCCATAAACTGCCTGATTCTTCAAGTCCAATCGGGATAAATCTGGCAAGACAAGATATAAGCCTTGAGTCAGACGTTCAAAGCTAGGATTTTTGCTCAACCTGCCTAACTCAACTAAATGTTCGCTGAACTGACCCATTAAGTAAATTCCAAAGGTCAGTAATGTTGCTAGTGCTGGACTGGTAAATACACTTAACCCAATAGCAACAGCTACAATTAAACATAGTTGCAAGAACAGGTAGAGTGCGGCTAAGAGAATACTCTCCAGTGGGTAAGCAATCTGCCCCAGCTGTAAAACCACCAGATAAATTGCCGTCATTGCGATAATAAGCAGGGCTAGAACGGCTGATAGACCCAAATGTTTGCCTGTGATAAACTCGCTGCGACTGATGGGCTTAGCAATTAAGACGAGGACAGTTCGCTTTTCAATTTCTTTATTGACAAGCCCTGTTCCTACAAATATTGCCACAATCAAGCCCATAACGCTCATTGCTGCCAAACCAAAGTCCAAAATAATTTTGTTTTGTGCTGTAGATGCTACTTGAGGTAATAGCTGTGCCGCGATCACAAGCAATAGGGCATAAAAGCCGATGATATATAAGATGCGATCGCGAATGACTTCCCGAAACACATTTGTCGCTATGACTAGAATTCTGGCTAAATTCATGCTTGCTGCTCCTTGAGACTTAAACCCCATGCCTAACACATTAAGATTAAGCCAGTAAAGTCGTCACAAAGGACTCACCTTGGCTCGGTAAAGCAGCTTATCACCTTGACGATATCCAGTGTAGCGGACCTTGACGCGATCGCCCTTTTGCGCCGTTCCTTCCATCAGTTGATGCATTTGGGGATCATAAGGCAACTCTACCCCCACAGGGGCAATCGCCTCCACCCCCCACTGCTGCAATAGCTGTGACAATGGCTGCAATAATGGCAACAATCTTGCTGCTGGTAGTTGAGGATTGTTCTGAGCAGCAGCAGCAGCAGTTGGCAATTGCAATATCAACGACTCCAGAATTTGCAAACTCGACTGCTGAAATTCTTGCCATAGTGCTTGCCGTTGTTCTTCCAATTGAGCAGCAAGCCGTTGATACTCCCGATGTAAATCGGCAGTTGCTAACCCCGATTCCTGACGCACGGCAGTACTTTCTTCACCAAAAGTCACGATCAACTCAGTTATTGGCACCTGTAGCGCCAGACTTAGCTTGAGCAGAACATCCATCCGCATCCGCGCTATTTCCCCGCACCGCAGTCGCCTAATCTGCCGTTCCGAAACCCCAGCAGTTTGTGCCAGAGCTTTAAAACTAGAAATACCCATCCTCTGCATTAAGCCTTGCAGTGAATGAGTGTAATTGTGTTCAGGCATAACTATTGCTGATGACCATTCTGCTTATGCATTCTAAAGCCGGGTGGGGTGTAATCAGTAGATATGTTATGCAAGGTGCTTCTGCAATACAGCACGAGGAGCTTTGCGAACTTTAGCAAGGATTGTTTCCTTGCCTAAGCGCTGGCAAGCTTCATAGCGATGGCAACCAGAAAAACCATAGTATTGTCCATCAACCTCTAAGACGTCAATGGGTTCTTGCTGTCCAATCTCTTGAATCGATTCCATCAAAGCTGCAACCTTGTTTGGATCGTTCTGTCGCGGTAGGGGACGACGAATTTGGTTTAGGGGAATCTCTTGTACTTTTACCATACTGCTGCTTATAACTAGATTGTTGCTTGACTTCTTAAATCATAGCCGTTATGACTTCGAGTTGCAACCTGCTTGAAGTCATCAGCTAGTTTTCAATGTATCCTTGAAAAAACCTTCACAATTGGCAATGCCAAGAAACTCTTACACACCAAGGCAAGTTTCAAAGCTACCTCACCGAAAGTTGAGAGGGTTGAAATGGCTTTGCTATTCTTCTTTTGCCGCACTGACAACTTCATTGTGTTTACTGGGGATAAGTGCCACATCGGTACCGTTACCACCACGCCAGGATGTGGAGTCCCATACTCCGCCAGAGACTGCTTCGGCAGCTTTAAACTTGCTCAAAATCGGAATTTTGCAACGATTTGGTGAACAACCTACTGATCAACTAAAACTGCAAGCAACACCAGGCGATCGCCTAACCCTCAGCTTTAAGATAGATACCAGGCAGCAAACCATTCAGGCTAACAGCGTTAAGTTGGAAGTCATGATGCAACCCCTCAGAATTCCAGTTGTGGAGGAGCGAGTTGTTCTCAGTACGCACCGGAGTTTTGAAAGTGCTGAATATAGTGCCCAACAATGGCGTTCGCAGGGGATAGAGGTTGAGATTGCTCAACCGAAGCGCTGGGAAGTTTGGGCAAAACGGGAAGTCTACAACACACCCTTACTCCGACGCCTGTTACTGCAAAGTCTACAAGCTGCTGGAGTCAAGACAGCGTATATGTATACGCAAATCTGGAAACAGGTGCCCCAAGTGATTTGGTTCGTTGATGGCAACCGATACAGCTTTCAGCAGCTCGATATTGCTGCTGGTAAAAACTTAATCTTTGTGCAGGGTGAAAATGAGCAGAGTCCTCGTCTCTATGCTGGGCGTCTACAGCTTTTGCCTAACGCTTACGGTACATACACTTTGATTAATGACGTGCCATTAGAAACGTACTTGCGTGGTGTTGTGCCTAACGAAATTGAAGCAAACTCACCCGAAGCAGCGCTTGAGGCGCAGGCGATCATTGCAAGAACGTATGTGTTGCGCAACCTGTACCGCTTTGCGATAGATGGGTATGAGCTTTGTGCCTCCATCGACTGCCAAGTCTATTTAGGACTAACGGGAACAGATGCTAACGCCGATCGGGCGATCGCAGCAACGCGGGGACAAGTGCTGACTTATCACAATCAGCTAGCTGATGCAGTGTACTCTTCTACCACAGGTGGTGTTACAGCCGCTTTCAATGATGTCTGGAACGGTGCCGAGCGACCTTATCTACAACCTGTGGTAGATGCAGCCAGCAAGGTTTGGAATCTAAAAGATCAAAGTTTAGCTGATGAGAAAAACTTCCAGCGATTTATTGAGCTGCGTCAAGGATTTAACGAAACTGGCGCACGTATGTTTCGATGGCGCTTTGAGCGCAGCATAGTAAAGATTGCCCGAAATCTGCAACGTTATCTGAAAACAACCAAGAGTTCAATGGCGAATTTCAAAACGCTACAGCAACTAGAAGTTGTGCAGCGAGCGCCTGATGGACGGATTCTCAAGCTAGCTGTCAAAACTGATTTGGGGACTTTTACCCTAGAGAAAGATGAGGTGCGCAATGCCTTTTCTGCTCCTAAAAGCACTCTCTTCTATCTGCAGCCCCTGCGTCAGGGAAAGGACATGCTTTGGGGGTATGCTTTTGTTGGTGGTGGATTAGGACATGGTGTCGGTTTGAGTCAGACTGGCTGTCAAGAGTTAGCTAAACTGGGTTGGTCGAGTTCGCGTATCTTAAACTTCTACTACCCTGGTACTCAGATTCAGCAGCTAGGCTATGCTAACAAACCATAAAATAAGGCAGGAACATGCAAACCATTGGTCCCTGCCTATAACTCGTCTTATGAAGACTAACCGCTAGGACGGCTAGTAAAGTTCTTCCTCTTTGTGGGTTTCTATAGTGCAGTCACCAGTGGGGTAGGCCACACAGGTTAGCACATATCCAGCCTCGATCTGATCGTCATCTAAGAAAGACTGGTCAGACTGGTCGGGCATTGGACCTTCTTTCAACTTACCAGCGCAGGTGGAGCAAGCTCCAGCACGGCAGGAATAGGGCAGATCGAGTCCAGCTTCTTCAGCTGCGTCTAGAATATAGGTATCGTCTTCAACCTCGATGGTTTGATTTAGACCTTCGGCCTCGTTGACTAACGTGACCTTGTAACTTGCCATTCAGCAGTCCTCTCTAAGGCAGTATAAGATACAGATAAGCAAACTTACGGCCTCACTAATCCGAGAGACCGCTGCATTAAGCTTGCTCCATCTTTGATACTACGGGAAAAATTAAAGCTTGCAACCCTTTATTTCCCCTAATCCGCAACGGATTAGTAATGGAATTTGGTCATTTAATAAAAATAAGTCTTCCTTATAAAAAGACTTGGAGATATCGTGTTGATACTAAGTGCATAGTATAATTCAAGGCCGTCAAAATCGTAAATTGCTCAATCTAGCTAGTAGTCAGTCTGATGTAAAAAAATAACCTTGGATTCTGAGCTAGTAGGAGTTCCAATGCGATTGGAAGGGGGTAGAGTTGAACTATGAACGACGTAATAGATACTTCCTCCCCTTTTTCTGCTACTAACCCAGTAAGGGTGGGACTAGTAGGGACTGGATATGCCGCGAAGCTAAGGGCTGAGACATTACAAGCGGATCGAAGAGCTTTGCTGCTGGCTGTTGTTGGTCATACGCTAGAAAAGACGGAGGCATTCGCTCAGGCGCACCAAGCCAAGGCAGTTGCATCTTGGCAACAGCTTTTAGAGCGCCCTGATTTAGATTTAGTGATTGTTTCTACTATTAATCGAGACCATGGGGCGATTGTCCGTAACGCTCTCAAAACTGGTAAGCATGTCATTGTAGAATACCCCCTATGCCTAAATCCTCAGGAGGGCGAGGAACTCATTGCTCTGGCACAAGCCCAAGGTAAACTCCTGCATGTAGAACACATTGAAGTGCTTGGGGGCTTGCACCAAGCATTACGCTCTGCTTTACCAGCAATCGGCACTGGGTTTTATGCCCGCTATAGCACTATTAATCCCCAGCGCCCTGCACCCCAACGCTGGACATATCAACCAGATTTGTTTGGCTTCCCACTAACTGGTGCCCTTTCCCGACTCCATCGCCTCACCGATTTGTTCGGTGCGGTTGCTCAGGTGAGTTGTCAGGCTCGGTTCTGGGGTAACACGAGATCCCTAGACTCAGAATTTTACACAGCTTGTTTGTGCACAGCTCAGTTGAGCTTTAATAATGGGGTGTTTGCCGAAATCACCTATGGTAAAGGGGAAACTATGTGGCAGAACGAACGCAAATTTGAAGTTTATGGTGAGCAAGGAGGGTTAATTTTTGATGGCGATCGCGGAGTCTTGGTGCAAGCAGAGGCAACAACAACAATAGAGGTTGGCAGTCGCCGTGGCTTGTTTGCTAAGGATACAGGCATGGTACTAGACTACTTGATTGAAGGTACCCCCTTGTATGTCACACCTATGGCGAGTCTGTATGCTCTCAAGGTTGCTGACGCTGCAAGGCAAGCGGCTGAGACTGGTGAGACTGTAGCCATTAAATAAATTACAGCTTATACCGAGGCTTGCCTTGGGCAATCATTGCTCCAGCTACCTCAGCATCTACAGGCTTAGAGAAGAAGTAACCTTGCCCATATTGACACTGCATTGCCTGGAGCTGTGCTACTTGTGCCTCCGTTTCTATTCCCTCAGCCGTCACCTCAATGCCAAGATTATGGGCAAGCATCACGATTGTCCGGACAATCTCCGCCTTCTCGCTACTCATGCTGGCGATAAAGGAACGGTCAATCTTTAACACATCGACGGGAAAGCGGTGCAGATAACTTAAGGAAGAATAACCTGTTCCAAAATCATCCATGTGTAACTCAATCCCCAAATCCCTGAGTTGCAACAGCACAGCGGTGACCGACTCCACATTCTCCATGATGGTGCTTTCAGTGATCTCTATCTTCAAACAGCAGGCATCTAGGTGCGTTTCCTGGAGAATTTTCCGAATTGACTGAATGAGTTGGGGATGTGAGAACTGTCTGCTGGAAAGATTAATGCTGATTGATAATGATTGCTTAGAGTATTGTATCTGCCAGCTACGCAGCTGACGGCAAGCCTCGTGCAGGATGCTATAGCCAATCGGGATAATTACCCCGGTTTCTTCGGCAACTGGGATGAACTCCTGTGGGAGAATCAGACCACGCAAAGGGTGCTGCCAGCGGACTAGAGCTTCAAAACCAATGATGCTGCCAGTGAAGAGCGACACAATTGGCTGGTAATGAAGTCGAAACTCGTGACGTCCGATTGCCTGTTGCAAATGCGTCTCCAACTGTAAGAGCGTAACCATCTGTTCGTGCATACTGGGGTTAAATACTTGATAGCAGGCTTTCCCTAGTGTCTTGGCACGATACATAGCTGTGTCCGCATCTCTTATTAGGTCTTCTGGCCGATCGTAATCTAGAGTACTCAGGGCAATGCCCACGCTGCAACTAATAAAGACCTCTTGTTCACAAAGATGGAACGGTAATGCCAACTCTGCTTGCAGCCGACGCGCGACATTAGTGGCATCTCTAACATCTGTTAGATTTTCCAGCAGGATGGCAAATTCGTCTCCTCCTAGACGCGCTGCTGTGTCTTCGTTGCGCAAGCAAGCTCTCAGACGTTGGGCGATCACAATCAAAAGTTGGTCCCCCACTAGATGTCCGAGACTATCGTTGATCAGCTTGAAGCGGTCTAGGTCAATAAACAGTACGGCAAATACAAACCTATGCTGTTGTTTAGAGCGATTGAGCGCATACATCAACCGCTCCATTAGTAGAGCCCGATTGGGTAAACCCGTGAGTTCATCATGGTAGATGTTGTATCGCAGTTGAGCTTCTGTCCTCTGACGCTCCAGAATGTTCTGTTCTAAAATTGCCAGGTTACGCCTTAATTCGAGTTGCGTTAGCACTTGCAGCGCTAAAATCCGCAGCGCTTCTTGCTGTTCATTGCTGAGTTCTCGCGGCACATGGTCTAGAACGCAGAGAGTACCGAGGGCAAAGCCATCGGGGGTAATTAGAGGTGCACCAGCATAAAACCGGATGTGAGTATCACCAGTCACAAAGGGATTATTGACAAACCGCTCATCCTGTAGAGTGTCTGGAACAATCAATAGGTCTGCTTGCAGGATAGTGTGAGCACAGAAAGTTATATTACGAGATTCTTCTGTTGCCAGGATTCCCACTCTTGACTTGAACCACTGGCGTTCAGCACCAATTAGACCAATGGCAGCAATTGGAGTGTGACAAATATAAGCGGCTAAGCGAGTGAGATCGTCAAAGTAAGCTTCGGGAGCAGTGTCTAGGATCTGATACTGGGACAAAGTCTTTAGCCGCTCAATTTCAATTTCAAGTAATTCCACCATAGGATCATGTCACACAGGAATGTTTCACAGCTATTAGTGATAGCCTAAAGAAGCCTCAAACAACTAGTTATGTTTAGAAATCAGATAGGACTGCGATAGAAGTCTTTTTCCTGCAGCAGCAATTAAGTTAGATTAGCAATCTAATTTTGCTCTTGTATCGGTACCTATAGCCTTGTTGAAACTACTAATGTTTTTATGAAAGCTCATTAGCTATTTCCGTGCTTCCCCTTAGATGTCCCTCCGCGCTAGGTTGGTCTTTGCTGTTTAAACCCCAATCGCCAAAACCACTAACTTCCGCAAGTGTGTATAGCGGTCGTCCTTTGACCTCTTCATAAATTCGCCCGATATATTCACCGAGAATGCCAATGCTAACTAACTGGACAGCTCCTAGAAAAAATATGGCGACTAGGATGATAGTAAATCCAGTCAAGGGTGAATGGGGAACAAAAATCCGCCAGTAGAGAACAAGAAGTACCATGAACATAGCCACAATTGCTGACAGCAACCCAACATAGGTCGAGAGTCGCAATGGGACTTTTGAGAAGGAAACCAAGCCATTCACTGCTAAGGCTAGGGATTTGCCAAAAGTGTATTTGACATCGCCAGCAAAGCGGGGTTCGCGCTTGAACTTAACAGCTGTTTGCTGAAAGCCGATCCAAGAGCGCAGCCCTCGAATGTAGCGGTTTCGTTCTGGCATCCTGTTGAGAATCTCTACAACTTGTCGATCCAATAGGCAAAAATCGCCAGTATCGGTGGGAATATCAACGTCTGCAAGTTGTTTCAGTAGGCGGTAGAAGAAGTAAGCAGTAAAGCGCTTGAACCAACTCTCTTGGTGGCGTTGGGTGCGCTGAGCGTAAACCACTTGATACCCTTGTTGCCACTTTTCAACCAGTTTGGGGATGAGTTCTGGTGGATCTTGTAAGTCAGCATCAAGAATGACAACCGCCTCACCTCGGACGAAATTGAGCCCAGCCGTAACAGCAATTTGATGACCAAAGTTACGAGCTAGACTCACGTAGCAAACGCGAGGATCTTGTTGTTGGAGGTGGCGCAGTAGCTGTAGAGAGCGATCACGACTGCCATCATTAACCCAGATTAATTCCACTGGTCCATCCATCTGCTCCATCACAGAACTAATCCGCCGATACGCTTCCGAGAGGCTTTTTTCCTCGTTGTATACCGGAACGACAAAAGAATATTTCGGCACCATGATGGATTGAGCATTTAATCTTAGCAGCTTATCATACTACTGAGGAGATTGGAGAGAGCGCACATAATCGATGGACTCTTGAGGGGGAATCAGCACAACTTCATTTAGCCCAGCAGTATTGCGGGTTTTGAGAGTTTGGAGTAAGTCTTCCAAACTAACCACCTCAATGGTGACGCTGCTAGCTAGATTAGGCTTTTGCTGCTTGAAACGCTCAACCAGATTCTGCAATTCGTTCTCACTAAAGAAGAAAGGAATCTCTTCCTGATTATTTTGTCTCACAGACAAGTAGTCTTTATCCTTACCAGTTTTCGCAACAAATAGGGGAGTACCATTAAACTTATTAACTTTTTGACCGTTCTGTTGTAGTACAGCTAAAGCTGATTTGACATCTTGTTGTTCAGGTACGTAGATGAAGGTAGGAGCATCAGGCTTACTTTCGTGGGTTTGTTCGAGTTGATAGACTTTTCCTAGAGATACGGGTATCACCTTTGCCAGCTTTCCTAAATCGGGATTCTTCGTCTTTAGCTGATTGACAAACCCTTCAGCATCTTTGTCTCTAATGAAGATGCCTATGACAGCTTGTTTTTTATTCCCATCCATGACGGTAGCAACTAGTGGAGCTCCTTTGCCATCTATAACCATAAAAACTGGTACTGGTTCAAGCTTTTGCACGATTTGATCTGGAGGCAAGGCTTGTGCTTGTAAACGACTAACACAAGCTGAACCAACGATAGCACTACCAATGAGAGCAAAGGCTGCACCTTGACGAACTCGAAATCTCATAACTACTTCCAGTATCAATACTTAAACAGATGGTTAGACTGTAACCTTATGAGGATGGTTCAATTATGTAAATGGAGAAAAGGCCCTCCCATTATTACATTGATGGAAGAGCCTTGTACGACTTTCCACACCCATCTTTTCAAATTAGCAATTCCGAATGGTGTGGTACATAATCGACAACAGTTGCATGTAAAGGTGCTATGCCAGAAGTCCGGTTCGATAAATACTACCGCTATGAAGACTTAACTCGTATCCTCCACAGCTTAGCTCAGGAATACCCTCACTTTGTAAGTATAGAAAGTATCGGTAAGAGTTACGAAGGTCGCGACATCTGGTTGATGAAAGTTACCTGCTTTGCTACTGGTCCAGATTGGGAAAAGCCTGCTCTCTGGGTTGATGGTAACATCCACTCTACTGAACTCGCACCCTCTAGTACCTGTCTATACCTCTTGCAAACATTAGTTACATCTTACGGCACTCACCCAGACATTACCCGTTGCTTAGACACTCGCACGTTCTATATTTGTCCCCGCGTTAACCCTGATGGGGCTGAGTTGGCATTATCTGATAGGCCAAAATTTATTCGCTCCAGTAGCCGACCCTATCCCTATGAGGAGCAACCCATCGATGGGTTAGTCAGCGAAGACATAGATGGTGATGGTCGCATCTTGATGATGCGGATTCCAGACCCCAATGGACCCTGGAAAATCAGTCCTACTGAACCTCGGCTGTTGGTGCGGCGGGAGCCAACGGAAACAGGTGGAGAGTATTATCGTCTCCTACCAGAAGGGCGGCTCGAAGACTATGATGGCTTCCAAATCAACATCTTACCTCCAAGAGAAGGACTAGACCTAAACCGCAATTTTCCTGCTTTGTGGCGACAGGAATTTGAACAGGCAGGGGCAGGTCCCTATCCCACATCCGAGCCAGAGGTGCGATCGCTTGTCCACTTCATTACCAGTCATCCCAACATCACCGGAGCTATTGCCTTCCACACTTTTAGTGGTGTCTTGCTACGCCCCTACAGCCACCTCAGCGATGAGGAATTACCCGTCAAAGACCTCTATACCTACCAGCGCATTGGTGAGAAAGGCACTGCACTCACTGGCTATCCTGCCATCTCCGTCTTTCATGATTTTCGCTACGATCCGAAAGAGATTGTGACTGGTACCCTCGATGACTGGGCGTATGAACACCAAGGTTTGTTGAGTTGGACAGTAGAAATTTGGAGTCCCCAGCGTCAGGCAGGAATTACTGACTATAAATATATTGACTGGTATCGAGAACACCCTTGGGAAGATGACCTCAAGCTGCTACGCTGGAGCGACGAAAAACTGTCAGGCAAGGGATACGTTGATTGGTATCCATTTAATCATCCTCAACTAGGTCAAGTTGAACTAGGCGGTTGGGATACTATGTATGCTTGGTCAAATCCCCCTCCAGAATTTTTGGAACAAGAGATTGCCCGCTTTCCCAACTGGCTCATCTGGCACCTGCTCATCTCTCCCCGCTTAGAAATCTACCAAGCTGGTGCCCAGCAATTGAGTGATGGCACTTACCGAGTGCGACTAGTGGTACATAATACAGGTTGGCTCCCAACCTACGTGACTCAAAAGGCATTGGAGAAAAAACTTGTGCGAGGTTGCATTTTTGAGATAGAGCTACCAGAGGGTGCAACGCTAGAGACAGGCAGAGCCCGTGAGGAGTTAGGTCAGTTAGAGGGACGCGCCTACAAGCCCTCAGCTCCCACAAGACGACATGGCGATCCTACGCAGGATCGGGCAAAGGTGGAGTGGGTCATCCGGGCTCCAGAGGGTAGCAAAGTTAGACTATTAGCCCGACACGAACGTGCTGGAGTTATCCGCGTTGAGATTGTCCTGTGATTTGGCTTCAGGGGCGATTTCTGATTAAGAAAGCAGGTAAGTCTACCTGGAGTGGCTGCTTTTTTAAGGGCATTGAGGACAAGTTTGACCCCGTGAGTTCTGCAGTTTCAATATCTGCTAACGGCTGAATTGCTTCAAGGATGTCTAGAAGCTGATCTTGAGGATCTGGCAGTAGTTCTTTGAGAGCTGTCTTCAGTTCAAGTAATTGATGCTGTCGCTCCTTGTATAGATTTTTCCAATAATGCACAGCAGTTTCGTACTCACTAGCTTGCTGGGCTTGCTGGAGTAGCTTTTCCTGTAACAGAGTAGTTTCCTGTTCTAGTTGCTCTAGACGAGAACTGCCCTGCTCGCACTCTGCTGCCATTTCCTGATATGCATGTTGCAACTGTGCTTGTGCTGTATGCTGTCCGGCTAGCTGGGTTTCGAGTGCTTCAATCCTGGTTTGACCTGCTATTAAATCTTGTTTGAGTGCAGCAAGCTGTCGTTGAAGTTCGTTAATGGCTTGTTGCTGAAGATTAGCAATTTCTTCAGTTGCCACAAGTTGGGTTTCTAGTAGCTGCTGATCTGTCAACTTTTGCCTCAATTCATGCAAAGAAGCTAGAGATTGTTCCAGCGCCTGCTCCAATTGATTCATCCGCTCTATCTGGTTGCGCTCAGGCGACATTAGGGTGCCTTGTCCTGGGCTAGCGACTCCTTGTTCTTGTGCTAGATCGCTCACGACGCAGTACCTCTTTTGCATTTCCCCGGTGGTTTCTTTTGTTCTTTGCGTTCAGCCTGGGCACTTGAATCTGTTTCTATAATGCGCTAACCTGTGCAACTTTGGTGCAGACGGACAGCTAACCCTCCTCTAATCGGGTAGAGCGACTTGCTGGGCAATATGATGGTTGAGCGACCAACGGTGTTCAATTGAAACTTGAGACTGTCGGCAACGCTCCTCAAGTTGCTTCTGTTGGGCTGCAGCTTTACGGAGAGTAATAATCAATTGACTAACCTGAGTCTGCAAAACTGGATTTTGATTGACCTCTACCATTGTTTGCCGCTCTAATAGTTGCAGTAGCAGTTCGTAATGAATAGGTGCAGGAAGAGGAATCGGCTCCATCTCTCAACTACTGTGAGGGTACTCCCATCATAACAATTCGCAATTTGCAATTTTTCGAATATAAGCAAGCCACCGAATTCAGTTGGGAAACAAAGCAGCAATTGCTGTAGCTGGATTGGAATGCTTCACTAGAGACTCTCCAATCAGTACTACCTGAGCCCCTGCAGCAGCTACTAAAGCCAAATCAGCAGAGGTGTATAGTCCTGACTCGCTAACAATGAGGATGTCTCGCGATTGCAATTGCTGATTCCGAGCTTCTAGTAAAGTGGTAGTGGTTTTCAAATCTACCGAAAAGTCTTCTAGATTGCGGTTATTGATCCCGACCAAATTGACTCCATCTATGTTTAATACCCGGTCAAGTTCTTCTAGAGTATGAACTTCAACCAAGGTAGCCATCTTTAAAGCGTTGGCGATCTTCACAAAATATTGCAGATCTTGGTCGCTTAAAATTGCAGCAATCAATAGGACAGCATCGGCACCCCGAAGTCGGGCTAGATAAATCTGGTAGGGATAGATTAAAAAATCTTTACATAGTAAAGGTAAGGTAGAAGCAGCGCGAATCCGAGCCAAGTTGTCGAAGCTGCCTTGGAAGAAGCGTTCATCTGTAAGCACAGAGATGCAACTGGCACCGCATTGCTGGTAAACAGTAGCGATCGCCACTGGGTCAAAGTCTAGCCGTAGAACTCCCCGGCTAGGAGAAGCTTTCTTGACTTCAGCAATGAGTGCTGGCTTAGTTTTCCCTTGTCGTAAGGCAGCAATAAAATCGCGCGGCGGGGGCACTGTCAGAACCTGACGCTGTAGCTCAGTTAGTGAGATTTTTTCTCTTAGCTGGGCAACTTCTATCTCTTTGTGCCAAACAATTTCCTCCAAAATATGCCTTGGCGCAGCGTCAGGCATGGCAATCTGATAGCGCAAACTCTCTACGGCAATAGCTGGGTTAGGTGGACGGCGACGGATTTGCATTATATTATTCACTCCTACACGGCGATCGCCCGCTTGTATGCTTCGTCCAACACTTCTGAAAGTGTTGGGTGAGTATGAACTAGATGGGCGAGGGAGTGGACAGATTGCCTGTTCGCAATCGCTGCTGACGCCTCATGGATTAAATCAGCTGCATGCAATCCCAAAATGTGAACGCCTAAAACTTCACCTGTATCTTGGCGGTAGACGACCTTCGCCATGCCTTCGCCTTCGCCTTCGGCTAGTGCCTTAGAATTTCCCTTAAAGTAAGTCCTAACTGCTGCAACCTCAAACCCCTCTGTCTTACCCAACTCCTTAGCAGCGGGTTCTGTCATTCCTACTGTGCTGATTTCCGGGTGGGTAAATACAGCGGCGGGTATACTGCGATAATCCACTACCTGCTGTCGCCCACAAATATTTTCTACTGCTATGATGCCCTGGGCTGAAGCTGCATGAGCCAGCATCATCTTACCGTTAGCATCTCCAATTGCCCAGAGGTGTGGCACTGGTTCTCCAGATGAAAGGACTGCCATGCGGTCATCTACTGGAATAAAGCCCCGCCGATCAAGTTCTACCCCTGCAGACTCTAAACCAAGGTTCTGGGTAGCAGGAATGCGACCTGTTGCAACTAGGCAAGCATCCACTTCAAGCACATCCACAACTTCTTTAGTTTTACTGTCAGCTAGTTCAATTCTGACAGGGTTACCAGGGGTGACTTTCTTTGCCAAGATGCCTACCTTTGTTTCAATATCACGCGGGGCAATTAGCACCCGTTGAGCGAGTTTAGAAATATCTGGGTCAAAACCAGGTAAAAGTTGGTCTAAAGCCTCGATCATTGTGATTTCACAGCCCAGAGCCGAGTAGACATCAGAGAACTCTAAACCGATGTAGCCACTGCCAATAATTGCCACCCACTCCGGGAGCGACTCCAGCTTTACCCCTTTGTCGCTGGTAAAGACTGTTTTGTCATCTACAGTAATTCCTGGAGGGACGAAGGGTTGGGAGCCTGGGGAAAGCATAATGTCTTTTCCTGTAATGGTTTTCTCCCCAGCTTCTGTTGCTATCGTCACTTTTTGCGGTCCAGCCAACTTACCCCAACCCCGAATCACATCAACTCCTAGGCGTTTGAGGCTGTTGGTTAAGTCCCCCTGAATTTTGTTGACTAGATTACTAGCGTGTTCAGCTATTGCCTGTCGGTCAAATCCTACCTGACTAACCTGAATACCCATTGCCTTAAGGTGGTGAGTATCGCGTAACTCCCGCACCCGACCAGCCGCAGCCAGTAGTGCTTTAGAGGGAATGCAACCACGATTGACACAAGTACCGCCCATATCAGCAGCCTCAATAATTACTGTCTTGAGACCACAGCTCACTGCATGTAGAGCAGCACCATGACCACCTACTCCAGCACCAATTATGACTAAGTCGTAATCAAATTCCTGACTCACCTGACTCTCCTGCTGCCTTATTGCTCTCCTTATTCTCAACTTACCTATCGCTGACGTGCAAGTCCCATCCCTTCATCTCTAACTTTTATCTCTACCGTTGAAATACCATAGGGGTTACGATAAGTGTTAGCGGTTCCCAAAGCGGGTACCGATGTTGAATTGTGTAGGTTCAATGGACACAGGTCCATCTGGTCACAGTCACAGTAGCAATCTCCTCTAGTCTGGCGAGGTAGTCTCCCAGCGCGGGGGAGACTTAGGAGGAAGAATGGTGCTTGCAAAAACGGCTAAACAACGTCTCATTACCCTAGAAGGTGTCAACAAATCCTACGAGCAACCTAACGGACAGCAAATTACTATTCTTGAGAGTATTGATTTGGAGTTGCGGACGGGAGAGATAGTTGCCCTACTAGGACCTTCGGGTTCAGGCAAGTCCACCTTGATGCGAATGATTGCTGGTTTAATCGCACCAACGAAGGGTAAAGTGCTTTACCACAATCGTCCGTTGATTGGTTTAAATCCAGGAGTTGCCATTGTTTTTCAGAGTTTTGCCCTTTACCCATGGTTGACTGTATTGGAAAATGTGGAACTGGGATTGAAGGCTAAGGGAGTATTGCCAGATGTACGTCGGCAAAAAGCCCTACAGATGATTGACGTGATTGGTTTAGATGGATTTGAGAATGCTTATCCTAAAGAACTATCTGGAGGGATGCGCCAACGGGTAGGCTTTGCCAGAGCTTTAGCCGTTGAACCAGAGCTATTGTGTATGGATGAACCTTTTTCTGCCTTGGATGTCTTAACAGCAGAAAACTTACGGTATGAGTTGCTAGATCTCTGGCTAGAACACAAAATTCCTACGAGAGCTGTCTTAATTGTCACCCATGGTATTGAAGAAGCTGTTATCTTAGCCGATCGAATTATTGTTCTTGGTCGTAATCCTGGCAGGATTCGGGCAGATTTACCCGTCACGCTATCTCACTATCGCGATCGCAAAAGCCCTAGCTTCCAGGCACTTGTAGACCAGGTTTATAAAATTCTGACAAATCCCGAACTCGAAGAGATTGAACCATCAACTCCCGTCTTCTCAGTTTCTGAGCCTGAGCCCCCTAAAGCGAAATATCAGTCATTACCAGCTGTACGCATTGGCTCAATAGCTGGTTTTTTGGAGATTTTGGAAGATAGACAAGGAGACCTCTATCGCCTAGCTCAGGAGTTACAACTAGAAGTAGATGATATTTTACCGATTATCGAGGCAGCTCAATTACTAGATTTAGCCCACATTCGAGAGGGCGATATTAATCTTACTGAAACAGGAAAAGAATTCATTGTTAGTGGAATTGATGAGCGCAAACAGATTATTAAAGAGCGAATGCTAAACCACATTCGTTTAGTACAACAGATTTGTACTTTACTGCATTCTAAGCGAAATAACCGTATTACTGAGGAATTGATTTTAGACATTTTAGAGTCTTATTTCAGTGCTCAAGAGGCACAGAAACAGTTACAAACAGCTATTGATTGGGGCCGCTATGCAGAGCTATTTAGTTACGATGAACCATCTGGCGAAATTTTCTTAGAACAAGTAGATATCCCAGAACCTGCTGCAGTGTAAGTCTTCAATCTTTAAGTAGAAGGTATCAATGACTCGACCCCTAACTCCTGATAATCAAGCCCTAGCCCGTTCAAACTGGACTTGGCAAGATGGACTGCTAATTCTAGCAATAGTGGCGCTGATTTTTGGAATTGTCAAAACTGCTGCTCAGTTTAGTGGTTCCTACAATGACCAATTTCAAGCTCAAGTTAGTTTGAGTGTTTTACCTAGTTATACAGCTCAAACTCTTTTAAGAATGGTAGCGGCTTATTTGCTATCTCTAATCTTCACCTTAATTTATGCCTATATTGCCTATTATTCCAAAACTGCTTCCAGAGTTCTAATTCCCTTATTAGATATTCTGCAGTCAATTCCAGTTTTATCTATTGCTCCTGGGGTTGTTCTCGCCTTAATTGGCTTGTTTCCAGGGCAGCGTATTGGTGTTGAACTAGCTTCAATCCTGCTTATTTTTACGAGCATGACCTGGAATATGACCTTTAGCTTCTATCAGTCTCTCTCTAGCATTCCTAGAGAATTAAGAGAAGCAGCACAAGTCTATCGCCTGAGTCTTTGGCAAAGGTTTTGGACGCTAGAGTTGCCAAGCGGCGTTATTGGATTGGTTTGGAATAGCGTTATGGCTTGGGCTGGAGGATGGTTTACTCTGATTGTAATTGAATCTTTAACTGTAGGGGACAAAAATTTTACCCTACCTGGTCTTGGTTCCTTTTTAGGTGCTGCAGCCAACCATGGTAATCTTGAGATGATTGGCTGGGGATTAGCCGATCTGATTGGGTTGATTATACTTATTGATTTTTTTCTCTGGCGACCGCTGATTGCTTGGGCAGAGAAATTTAAGTTTGAATCCGTTGAAACCCAAAATGCTCCTGAGTCTTTCGTCTTAGATTTCTTACGGCGATCGCCCACACTTAGGGTTTTGCACGAACGAGTTTGGCAGCCATTGTCAACGGGGCTGGCGCGAGGTTTGAGCAGGACATCGCATCAAGATCCTCTAGCTTTCAACCCAGATAGAAATTCCTCCCTAGGTCAATGGATCGGCTGGCTGTTTACAAGCGGACTGGCCATAGTTGTTCTTTGGGGAACTTGGGAAGCAGTCTTACTACTACGGCACTTGGGTTGGTCAGATTGGCAAGCAGTCATGACTGGAGCTGTATTAACAGCTCTACGGGTATTTATCTCTCTAATACTATCCCTGGTGTGGACAGTTCCAGTAGGAGTCGCGATTGGTCGGAATCCTCGTTTAGCTCAAGTGCTACAGCCTATAGTGCAAATTGCGGCTTCAGTGCCAGCAACAGCGCTATTTCCCGTTTTGCTACTGTTTTTAATTCATCTAGCAGGCGGACGCCAGCTTGCCTCAATTATCCTAATGATGCTAGGAACTATGTGGTACATCTTATTCAACGTGATTGCTGGAGCCCAAGCTATCCCGGCAGAACTGTTTGAAGCCGCAGTCGTTTACAAACTCCCGCCCATAGAACGTTGGCGAACATTAATTTTACCAGGAATTTTTCCCTATTTGATTACAGGCATCATTACAGCAGTAGGAGGAGCCTGGAATGCCAGTATTGTTAGCGAATATATCCAGTTTCAGAACCAGACTATCAATAATCCTGGTTTAGGCTCAATCATCACTCAAGCTTCAGCAAAAGGTCAATACCCTCTGCTCCTAGCAGCCACTGTTGTTCTGTCGATTCTAGTAGTTCTGACTAATCGTTTGATCTGGCGTCCTCTGTACCGGATAGCAGAAGAAAAATATCAGTTGCTGGTGTGAGATTTTTCAAATAAAAGCACATCATCTCTCGCATGAGTCAGTTGATACTCTGATGTTTGTTGGAGCTGCCGCGCTAAGCGAATCACAGACTTGTGAGGGGAGTCTCCACCAGGATGACGAACATTGAGTAGAATATAGTCCACCTGGCTATAGTTTATTAAATCTAAATTCCTCAGAACTAGCTTGACTACCGGGCGGTGAGTGAGATGGGGTGCGAGGGCATTAGTTGTTAACACGCCCACTTGAGGGGGAATCAGAGCGATCACCTCTCGATTGGCTTGCCAAGTGTCAACTGAACTTAGATATGACCACAGTTTGTTATATTTGGCTAATACTAAGAAAGCGACCAGTGCCCACAAAATGATGAAGCGACGGCTACGTAACCATCCACCTCCAGCCCCTAGGTTAGCAATTACTGCCAATAATAAAAAAGGCACAATCGGTACGGAATACTGGTGCAGCAAGTCTTTTTGAGGTTTATAATCGGTAATTAGGTTTAAAACTAATGTGGGAATTGCACCTATTAAAGGTGTTAAGTGACGAGGTGACAATCCCCAAATAACAGGAGATATCAGTAATAACAGATAGCCAAAGTTAACTTCAGTAAAAACTCGACTGAGAATTGGCCCTGGGCGTAGTAGTAAATTTTTGGCGATTTCTAAAATTGAATGCCCCAGGTAGCTGTAGCGTCCTATTGCCGAGGGATGGCTAACACCAAAAGTAGGAAGAATGACCTGAGTGGCAATCAAAAACCAAGCAATGCCAGCGCTTAAGGCAATTGCACCGTACAAGCGCCGTTTTTCAAATACAAGTAGCCAAAAGCCCATTGCTGCTACTGTTAGAGCTAAGACTGCTTTACATCCTAAGATGATAATAATACATAAACAAAACCATCCAACTTGGTCCAGCCTTGCTGCTAAAACAGCTGCCAAAATCGCTGGTAATGCCATCACTTCTGGATGGAAATCAAATAGATTAACATTAAATACTTGGGGGTATAGCAAGTACACAACTGCCATAGCTACCGCTTGTGCTTTATCTAAGCCTGCCTCCTTAGCAAGATAAAATGTTGGCACAGCTCCTAATGCCAGAGAAACAGCTTGCACAGCGAACAGCCAATGCACATCTGGGATAATTTTATAAAGTAACGCCATGGGGTAAAGCATATAGGCAGCATGATCCCCAAGAATATGAAGATGATTATTTAAAACGACAAAAGGTCGCAGTCCCTGACTAATTAAATAAACCGCATTATCAAAAAAGCCTAGATCATCAGCTGAGGACTGAAACATTGCATGGCGAAAACTACTACAGGCAAAAAATATGATAGCCGCGACGCCAACTAGCCAGACGAGAGGACTCATTTTGAGCTTTTTTTCTTTGATCACTTTCTACTGCTTCCTTACTGTTAATTTATTTGCTCAATAATCGGTTGTGTTATAAAAACTCTATGTCTAATACCACCTGGACTCGCCATCACGTTCTTTCCCTGGCTGATTTTACCTCTGATGAATACGATATTGTATTGCAGACTGCTGCCAGCTTTAGAGAAGTGCTGTCGCGGCGGACAAAGAAAGTACCAACTTTGCAAGGGCATGTCGTTGCTAATTTGTTTTTTGAACCATCTACCCGCACCCGCAGTAGTTTTGAACTAGCTGCCAAGCGTTTGTCTGCTGACACGCTCAACTTTAGCGCCTCTACATCTTCTTTAACTAAGGGAGAGACGATTCTGGATACAGCGAAAACTTATCTAGCGCTAGGAACAGATCTGATGGTGATTCGCCATCAAGCGGCTGGGGTACCGCACGTGATCGCGGCTGAAATGGATCGTCTCAATGTCCAAGTGGGGGTTTTAAATGCAGGTGATGGGCAGCACGAGCATCCTTCACAAGCCTTATTAGACTTGTTTACAATCTGTACTCTTTTGGATTTTGAACACCCACAACTGAAACTCTTAAACGGCAAGAAGATTGCCATTGTGGGAGATATTTTGCACTCGCGGGTAGCTCGGTCGAATATTTGGAGTCTTACAGCCAGTGGGGCAGAGGTCCATCTAGCTGGTCCACCTACCTTATTACCTCAACTGTTTGCTGATTATGGTACTGACCGAGCAGGTTCAGTATTCCTGCACTGGACAGTTGAACCAGCTTTAGAGAAGGCAGATTTTGTGATGACGTTGCGGCTGCAGAAGGAACGCATGAGTCAGCATCTATTACCTAGTTTGAGGGAGTACCATCAAATGTATGGCATCACGCGTGATCGCTTGCAGCTATGCCAACCAGAAGTTAAAGTCATGCATCCAGGTCCAGTTAACCGAGGTGTCGAAATTAGCTCCGATCTGATGGATGATCCCCAATTTAGCTTGATTTCCCAGCAGGTGACCAACGGTGTAGCGATTCGCATGGCACTGCTGTATCTGATGGGCAGCGGCAAAGCCTAGAACCGCGTTTGTAGTTGCGCTTTAGCTACGCCAATCTCTCGATCTGGGTAAAGCATCCCAGCGATAGCTTGCAGTAATTCCTGGGCCGTGTAGGGTTTAGATAAAAACGCTGTCACTCCACTGTTAGCAGCAGCAGTCAGCTTATCGCTTGAGGTTAGACCACTAACGGCGATAATCTTGACCTGCGGATTAATCTTTTGCAACGTACGGATGGTAGTTGGACCATCCATATTTGGCATCATCATATCCGTCAACACAAGCTTGATTTCTGGGCAATACTGTGCGTACAAGGTAACTGCCTCGACTCCATCGCTAGCAGTTAGAACTTGGTAATTGTATGTCTCTAGCGTTGTCTTAGTAATCTCACAAATCGCCACTTCATCATCCACAACTAAAATCAATTCTCCCTGTCCTTTAGGCAATTTCAGGTCTGCTGCTTCTGGGGTGACGGCTCCTCGCACGGCTGGTAAGTACACCTTAAATTCTGTTCCGACTCCCACTTGGCTGTTGACCGTCACGAACCCACCATGACCTTTAATAATTCCCATCACCGTCGACAACCCTAACCCCGTGCCCACTCCTTGATCTTTGGTGGTGAAAAACGGTTCAAAAATTCGGTCTAAGACCTCTGGTGCAATCCCAGTACCTGTATCTGTAACGGTAATCGCAATATACGGCCCTACTTGCGCCTCTAGATGCATCTGGGCATAGTTGTGGTCGATGAACAAGTTTTCCGCTCTAATTTCTAAAGTCCCGCCATAGGGCATGGCATCACGGGCATTGACACACAGGTTCATGAACACCTGATGCAGTTGGGTAGCATC
>JAFASY010000158.1 GCA_019244235.1 Chroococcidiopsidaceae cyanobacterium CP_BM_ER_R8_30 | reverse complement strand
CACCTTCCGCGCCTTCAACCCGACCCAGGCAGAAGAGACCTATTCGATGGTGACCGCCAACCGCTTCTGGTCGCAGATCTTCGGGATTGCCTTTTCCAACAAGCGTTGGTTGCACTTTTTCATGCTGTTTGTGCCGGTGATGGGCTTGTGGATGAGCGCGGTGGGCATCGTCGGGTTAGCGCTGAACTTGAGGGCGTATGATTTTGTGTCGCAAGAGTTGCGGGCGGCAGAGGACCCAGAGTTTGAGACGTTTTATACTAAGAACATTCTGCTGAACGAGGGGATTCGGGCTTGGATGGCACCGCAAGACCAACCCCATGAGCAATTCATTTTCCCTGAGGAAGTTCTACCTCGCGGTAATGCTCTATAACGGTTAGTCAACCGACTTTATAAAATGTCCCTACCGTGAGGTAGGGTTTTTTTTACCTACACAACGCATTTTAAATTTTGTGTTATCTTAATTGAAGGTGATCAATCACCAGAGCTAATAGCTCTTCTCTTTAGAGAATAAGACCGTTCAGGCAACGAGGAGGTGATGCCCATGATAGATAGTAGTAAATGCATGGGTCACCAGGTTGGAGTCAACCGGCTGTGTGCCGGGGCTGTTCTCTAGTAGTTAGTCCTAGTCTGATTAAGAGACTAAGATACCTTAACTGTCTAGGCTGGCTCGGAGATCCTTCCGGCAGTCTGGTTCCAATCTGACGACCCGCTAGGCCGCTCTAACCAAGTCATCCGGGCTTTGGCTAGAGCGGATAGTTTTTTTGGGCATGACTGCTAACGGTAAGTTGGCTAGTTCTAGAGATAGCAGCTACTTTTTGATGAGACAGCTCTGAGGGTGCTGGCTGAGTAGCACTGGAACTCAAAATTTCTAGGTTGAGTCGGTAACCAACATTACGTACAGTTTGGATAAAGCTTGGTTGCCGTGGCTGGACCTCAATCTTCTTACGTAGAGATAGGATATGAGTATCGATAGTTCGTGGATTATCAATAGCGTCCGGCCAAGCACGGCGCAGCAACTCTGAGCGACTGAGAGGGACTCCACCAGCTTGAGCTAAGACGTAGAGAAGGCTAAATTCTTGAGGCGTGAGTTCAATAAATTCACCTTGAAAACGAACCCGACGTTGCACCAGGTCTATTTGCAGTTCTCCATAATCTAGATATGCTGGTGCAAGCGGTGTGCGGTTCCGTCGAATGAGTGCTTCGACTCGCGCTAAAAACTCTTGCATTCCAAAAGGCTTAGTTAGATAGTCATCTGCCCCTGCCTTCAACCCCGTGACGATATCAGCTTCAGTGTTACGGGCAGACAACAACAAAATTAACGGTTGTTGCTGTTGCTGCAACCACCGACAGAACTCAATTCCATCACCATCAGGTAGTTCAGTATCCAGAATGATCAGCGCTGGCTGACGAGTTAGAAACACTTCTCGTGCCTGGTAAACTCCAGCGGCTTGATATACTCGATAGTTTGCCTGTTGCAAGTGCCAGCCGAGCAGCGATCTAAGATGCGGATTTCCTTCAACAATTTGAATACATGCCGAGCCCACAGTATTAAGATTCCTTTGCTTTCGTGAATCCAAAGTTACCAAAGCCCTGATAGAGGTTTTGTAACGACCGCTACCTCAAAACCCAATACATTGCCAAGATAGCCCGGAAGATCGATGAAATTAATCATAGTACTTGGGAGTATAAGTAGTAAAAGAGCCAAAGAAATGTTATGAGACAGAAGGTAGCACCACCCTTGTCAAGCAAAATTGAGCTTGCGCTCAAGAGCGCAGCCGGAGTAGAAGTCCGGCTGACCTTTGAGTAGCTATAGAAAAACCTGCACCTCAACTTGAAAGTAAGGATTGCAGTAACTGCCTATTAATCTAGTTAAAATAAAGAAACCAGGTTGATCTATGGGAGTTGCAGGATAAGGAAAATTATAAATAGTTCCACTTCATATGTAGCTATCCTAATCTGAGACTCTACTTATGCTTCAAGATACTCAAACCATTCGCTACTACCAAAAACTCACCGACGCTCTGGTCGAGATGTGGAATCGGGGTCACCGCTCAGATGACTTGCGAGTATATTTGGATGGGTACTTAGCCGCTTTAAGAATCAGCAATGCACTCGAACCTTATCGCATCCACCGTCTAGAGGAAGCAGCGGTTCGTTATCTCTATGACCCCTATAACTTTGAAGCGCCGCCACAACCAGAACCAGAGTCTGACTACTATAAATAATTGAAGGGGCGGCGAGTAGCCCCTTCTTACCTAAGAGGCAAGAGCCATTTCCACCGTCTGCTGTAATTCTCCCTTTTGGTACAGTTCAATCAGAATATCTGAGCCACCCACGAACTTACCATTAATATATACTTGAGGAATTGTCGGCCAGTTGGAATATTCCTTAATTCCCTGACGGATTTCAAAGTCTTCTAGAACATCGACTGTCTCGTAAGGAACTCCTAGGGTATTCAGAATCTGCACCACATTGTTGGAGAAACCACACTGAGGCATTAGCTTTGTACCCTTCATAAAAACCAAAATCTTATTTTGGTTTACCAATTGATCGATCCGGGCTTTCAGTTCTGGAGTCATAATGGTTTAATTTTCCTATTTTTCGTCTCATGTAAATACATTAACGGGATTGTCGCTCTTTTACCTAGACGGTTTGAGCTGCTTGCCAATCTTGGGGAGTATAAGTTTTCAGCGCCAAGGCATGGATTGCTTCTGAAGACATAGCTTGCTGCAATGCCCCATAAACCAGCTGGTGCTGCTGCACTAACCCCTTTCCTTCAAATTGGGAGGATACCACTACGACCTGATAGTGGTCGCCACCACCAGTCAAGTCTTGTACTTGAACTTGGGCATCCGGCATTTGAGTTTTGATCATCACCTCAACTTGCTGGGGGCTAATCATTTCAATCCCTTGTATTGTCCTTTCTTCTTTAATTTAACTATTTCGTTGAGGAAGTTGGGGAAGTTGGGGGGGTTAGCTGAGCACTGCCCGGTTTGGGATAGGGAGAATCAACAAACCCTAACTCGAATAACTGCTGATAAGCTTTTTTCCCTAAGTCTCGGGTTGGATTCTGGCTACGGATGATTTGAACAAGTAACGGTACAGCCAGCTCTGGCTGATTATTCGCTCGGTGGACCAATGCTAGCTGATATGTGGCATCATCTCGCAACTGTGCGGCTTGTAAAGCCTTCTGTCTTTGGCTATCAGCAATGCGATTGTCAATTCCTGAAAAGCTATTACCCAGCTCTTGATAAAAATTGGAGAGTTGGTTGAACACCTCGCGAGCTTCCTGAAGTTTCTTAGCTGCTAGAGTGTAGTTCCGAGAAGAAACTGCACTACTAGCCTCTGACATCAGCCGTTGACCTCCCTCCATGCTGAGCAAGCTGTTGTTCTGAGCTGCGGGATGGAGGACATTTGGGTCTGTTGGCTGGAGGGGTTGTAAATGACCAGGAGTATTTTGTAGCTTCGGTGCTTGTGATTGAGCATTGACTAACGGCAGCGAGCTGAAAGCTGCTACTACTGTTACGCAAGTGAAGCAGCTATGGCGAAGGAAGCGAACAGTTCCAGCAGAAATCATGGGGAGATCAACTTGGGATACAACTGATTGATTCGGGTATCTTAACTCCGTTTGAGTCTCTCACGAAATAGGCAACTCTAAAAAGGCATCTTCAAGGCAGAATGACACTTAATCGTAATTGACTGACCGCTTAGCTGCTTGAGCGCCACTTCTAGATTAGATGTCAATTGCTGGGCTTTCTCTTTTACTGAGCCAGTATGGCAATCTGCTACCCCTAGAGGAGCGCCAATACGAATATTCACATCACAACCCCATTGCGGGAAAGGTTGGCTGTACTGAATACTGATGGGCACTACTTTAACACCCAACCCCGGCTGACTTGATTCGGCACCAAGAGCTAGACGCGCCAATCCAGGCTTCAGTTGGTGAAGCGAACCATCGCGATAGATATCACCTTCCGGAAAAATGACCAACATCTCTCCTTGCTGAAGCAGCTCAACTCCATGACGGAGAGAGCCAACGGTTGGGCGAGCAGGATTGATTGGAAACCCTCCCATGTTTCGCACAAACCAGCCTTGAATTCCTGTCGTTTCATTTGCTGACACCATAAAGCGTGGGTCCCTTCCCGTTACCAGCCGACCTGTAGCATATGGGACAAGTAGTGCATCCCACCGAGAACGATGGGTAGGAGCTAGGATAACAGGACCAGTCACGGGGATATTTTCCTGCCCAGAGATCTCAAGTCGCCCAAAGTAACAGGGGAATACCAAGCGATGCCCTAACATGTAGAGCAGCGGAGCTAACCAAGGTGAAACATGGGATTTAAGATGATCCTCCATGGTAATCGTTACAGTTTCCAGGGAAGTTTTGGGGGACGCAAGCTGAATCATAAATGGTGGCTGGTAAGTGTAAGGAAAAATTTTCTCAAAACTTTCCTAAATCTCACCCTAAATTTTTTGCTCTGGGTTGTCTGCTTCCCCAGGGACACTTTTTACAGCGTCATGATCTCAAATCGGTTTTGTCACGACGCTGCTGTCGTCGTTTGGCAAACCAAGCTTGCAGCTGTTCGCGACAGCTTGACTCCAAGATACCACCTAATACTGACAAGTGGTGGTAGGAGCAAGCACTATCAGGAATATTGACAACAGTACGAACGGCACCAGTCTTCGGGTCATGGGCTCCATAAACTAAAAGACCTATTCGAGCTTGCACAATTGCGCCTGCACACATCGGACAAGGCTCTAGAGTAACGTAAAGGATGCACTGATTCAGATGCCAATTTTGCAAAGCTTGACCCGCCGAGCGCAAAGCAAGGATTTCTGCATGAGCTGTAGGGTCTTTGTCTCGTTCTCGTCGGTTTTCACCTGTCGCAATCAAATTGCCATTTCGGTCAATGATGACTGCTCCGACTGGAACTTCACCAACCTCTCCCGCTAACTGAGCAATTGCGATCGCCTGACTCATCCAATATTGATGAGACAAAATTGCCGTTTCATCAATCTCTAATGGTGACAACGCTATGATGCTATAGACTGCGCTAGCAGAGTGTTTAACTGACCCTCTTGGTCTAACCGATACAGGTCATCACACCCACCCAGATGTTGACCATTCACAAAAATCTGCGGCACAGTCCGGCGTCCATTGGCTCGCTGAGCCATTCGCTCTCTAGCTGTTTCATCACCGTCAATCTTGTATTCAGTGTAGTTGACACCTTTCCACCAGAGCAGCATCTTAGCTCGGATACAGAAAGGACAAGTTTGCCAGGTGTAAATTTCGACGTTGGCTTTGACGCGCTCCGGATGGCGACCTAAGAGGGGATTGAGAAAGTCCAACATTTTTTCTAGCTTCTAAATCACGCACTAGATCTAGCCTAGATCATTTTCTTCCCCCCTTGGCCCCCTGTCCCCTCAGCAGCAAAACTTAACATAGTCTGAGCCAAGACTTGCCCATTTGCGTGTATACCCCTTCTGATAGACTTGTACACTGGAATTGCCGGATGTATAGAGCAATAAGGCAGCAGTTGGGAGGACAGAGCCAGTGGAAAATACGTTGGGATTAGAGATTATTGAGGTAGTCGAGCAAGCAGCGATCGCGTCTGCTCGGTGGATGGGCAAAGGCGAGAAAAACACTGCTGACCAAGTGGCAGTCGAAGCTATGCGAGAGCGGATGAACAAAATTTACATGCGGGGTCGCATTGTTATTGGTGAAGGAGAGCGGGATGATGCTCCTATGCTCTACATTGGCGAAGAGGTCGGCATTTGTACTCGTGAAGATGCCAAAGCTTTCTGTAATCCAGATGAACTAATAGAAATTGATATCGCTGTTGACCCTTGTGAAGGGACCAATTTAGTTGCTTACGGTCAAAATGGTTCAATGGCTGTTTTGGCGATTTCCGAAAAAGGGGGTCTATTTGCCGCTCCTGACTTCTACATGCGAAAATTAGCGGCCCCACCGCAAGCAAGAGGTCATGTAGATATTAACAAGTCGCCAACCCAGAACCTCAAAATTCTTTCAGAATGCCTGAGTCGGGCAGTGGAAGAATTAGTAGTGGTCGTGATGGATCGACCTCGGCACAAAGATCTGATTCAAGAAATCCGTCAAGCTGGAGCTAGAGTCAGACTGATTAGCGATGGTGATGTCTCAGCCGCGATTTCTTGTGCCTTTGCTGGCACTAACATTCATGCCTTGATGGGAATTGGGGCAGCACCCGAAGGTGTGATCTCAGCTGCTGCTCTGCGCTGCTTAGGCGGGCATTTCCAAGGGCAATTGGTATACGATCCCGAAGTTGTGAAGACAGGTTTAATTGGTGAAAGCAAAGAAAGTAATATTGCTCGGCTACAAGAAATGGGTATCCAAAATCCTGATAAAGTTTACAACGCTGATGAATTGGCATCAGGTAATACGGTACTCTTTGCTGCTTGTGGCATTACTCCTGGTACCTTAATGGAAGGTGTTCGGTTCTTTCACGGAGGAGCAAGAACTCAAGCTCTCGTGATTTCTAGCCAGTCACAGACAGCGCGATTTGTCGATACAATTCATATGTTTGAAGAACCAAAGACGCTGCAACTGCGGTAGAAGTGGTTAGGTAGGCGACTTTTGGATTCTTGCGTTTGCGTTTTCCTTGACAAAGACGCTACGCGAACGCGAGCCGAACAACTTGGATTTTGGATTGAATGCCTACCGAATCATCAGTCATCTCGGCAACTGCTCTTGAGGGACAGTGTAGGTGCTGAATCAAATCTAAAATCCAATTTTTTTGTTGACAAACTTTTAGATCGGAATCTGCCTGTCATGGGCGAGATGTTTAGCTGAAGGGTTTTTATGAATATTGCAGTCGTGGGGTTGAGCCACAAAACAGCACAAGTTGAAGTGAGAGAAAGGCTCAGTATTTCAGAACTACAGATGGAAAGTGCGATCGCGCAACTGGCAAGCTGTCTTCATGTAGAGGAAGTTGCCATTCTTAGCACTTGTAATCGGCTAGAAATTTATCTCGTTACTCCTGAGACTGAGTACGGGATTCGGGAAGTTATACAATTCTTATCTGAACATAGTAAATTACCAATCTCTACTTTACGCCCACACTTATTTATGTTGCTGCACGAGGATGCAGTCATGCACCTGATGCGGGTGGCAGCTGGGTTAGATAGCCTAGTTTTGGGAGAAGGACAAATCCTCTCACAAGTGAAACAGACTCACAAGCTAGGACAGCAATATAAAGGGATTAAACTCGTCTTAAATAAGCTATTTAAGCAGGCAATTACAGGGGGGAAACGCGTTCGTACCGATACCAGTATTGGAACTGGGGCCGTCTCCATCAGTTCTGCCGCTGTGGAGTTAGCTCAAATGCATAGGCAGAATTTAGCCGCTTGTCGAGTGGCAGTTATCGGTGCTGGTAAAATGTCACGCCTACTCGTACAGCACTTAGTAGCAAAAGGGGTTGGTCAAATTGCCATCGTGAATCGCTCTCGGCAACGGGCAGAAGAATTAGCCAATCAGTTTCAGGGGATAGAGCTTGCTGTTCACACGATTTCAGAAATGATGACAGTGGTAGCAATGTCGGATTTAGTCTTTACCAGTACAGCTGCAACTGAACCACTTCTGGATCGTACCCAACTAGCAGCCGTGTTAGAACCAAACCGTCCTTTGATGCTGTTTGATATCTCGGTGCCGCGCAATGTTCATACAGATGTCAATCAGATGGAGAATGTGCAAATCTTCAATGTTGATGATTTGAAGGCAGTCGTCGCCCAGAACCATGAAAGCCGCCGGAAAATGGTGCAAGAAGCCGAGCGACTTTTAGAGGCAGAGGTAGCAGCATTCGATGTTTGGTGGCGATCGCTCGAAACTGTCTCGACAATCAGTTGCTTAATGAACAAAGTGGAAGCCATCCGCGAGCAAGAGTTAGAAAAAGCTTTGTCACGACTAGGGTGTGAGTTTGCTGAAAAGCATCAAGAAGTTATTGAAGCTCTAACACGGGGAATTGTGAATAAAATTTTGCATGACCCAATGGTGCAATTGCGAGCCCAGCAAGACATTGAAGCGAGACGCCGAGCAATGGAAACTTTGCAAACACTTTTCAATCTAGAACCCGTCTCAAACGAGCAATATAGCTAAGATTTTTTCGGTTCCCCAGCGTGAATACAATTAGTTAATAATTAACCACGCTCCTCGCTAGCGTTGCAAGGGCAGCGCGTTAGGCACAAAGAACCTCTTTCTTTGTGTCTTTATATCTTCATGGTTTTATAGTGAATAAACTATGTTTGCTGTCTTTATGTATTGATTGCCCAAACCTGTCCCATCAGGGGCGTCATGAAGAGAACCATAGGGTCAGCGGTCAATTGCTTGAAAACAGCAAAGAGCCGATCAAATTCTGCTTGAGTCGTTAGCCCATCATGAATTAAGGCAGTTGAAATTTGAGCGAAGGAAATTTCCGTCAAGCGTTTGTTCTCAACCTGCTTTACACAGGGGAGATGAAATTCAATTTTCATCTCAGACAACCCGACCTCCAGAAACAACCGAAATAGCCAACTTCCCAGACGGTGGTGCTGTCCTCGATGATCTGACAACGCAAGATCAAGATCGACTAGCCGTTTAAAAGCTTCTGAGAAAGGGTCACATGTCATGTAGGAGAGATCCATTTCTTCACAAACAAGCCGACCTCCTGGTTTGAGTAATGCTTTCATCTGGTGTAAAGCATCAACCGGATGGGTTAGATGCATGAGAACCAGACGACAGAAAACTAAATCGAAACTGTTTAAGGGCAACCCCGGAGCGTAAACGTCTGCAACCTGATAAACAATATTCTTCAAACCCGTTTCTGCCGTCAAAATGCGAGCTTGCTCAATTTGTTCGGGACTTGCATCGAACCCAATCACTGAACCCTTTTCTTTAACTTGTTTAGCAATCCAGCGAGTGATAATCCCACTGCCGCAGCCAACATCAACAACCCGCATGCCTTCACTCAGACCTACTTCACGCAGCAAACACTCAGTTTTAAGCCCATAGATTCGGTTCAGAATGTCTAACCGTTCGACTTCGGCAGCTCCGGTTGCCAAGGTATAGCCAGACGATTGGGAAACTGTTTCTCCCGTCTCTAATTTCTGATTTTGCAACCTGTGTGTATCTAAAGATTGTTGGTTAATTACTGTAGCGTTCATATTCAACTCCTTAAGAGATAATGGGAGCGTAACAAATCCATATTTTAAGCTATAGCCCCTAATGCAGATATGACTGCTTAAAGCCAACAGAATTTAATTGCTGCAAGTCACATTTACTTTTTGAGTAAGGTAGTTATAGCAATACTTAAAAAAACAGATTGCGCTCCTAATGATATTAGAAATAACAGGACTACAGCAAACCAATAGCGTCGGACAAGAGAAAAAATAACTCTTTCAACTGCTCGAATTACAATTTCTTCAATTTCTGCATTTGCTAGAGTTTTGATAATTATTTCTTCTACTTCGCTATTAATATTTCTTTTTGTTCTGCGAAATGCTCTATTAAAGTTTCTACTGATAGACTGTTTAACCCTTCTAAAGAGTCTGGACATCTTGCCGCTCCTCAGCCACTACGGTATTGACACTACACCCAAGCAGCTGCCGTCTCCCACCCTAACCCTCGTCGGATAATAGTTGGTTCTTCTGTTAAATCTAGAATTGTAGAAACTTCAGTCCTCGGCTCCTCGCCATTATCTACAATTACGTCTACCAACTTATCTAGACGGTCAAACAGTTCTACCCTCGAACAGTTCATTTCTTCTACCGCTGAGATGGCGTCCATCTCAGTTTGAGGCAAATGGGCGGAGGTAGAAATAATTGGGTTTCCTAAAGCTGCGAGTAGAGCTGAACAGACAGGATGCTTAGGCACTCGAATCCCTGTCGTTTTGCGTTTAGGGTTTTGAACCAACCGTGGTACTAGCTTTGTGGCAGGCAACAAAAATGTATATGGTCCCGGAATCAGGCGTTTCATCAGCCGATAAGCAGCATCGCTAACCTGAGCATAGGTTGCCACATTAGAAAGGGAGGGACACAAAAACGTCAGCGGCTTATCGTTTGACAACTGCTTGATCCTGCGTACTCGCTCTATTGCCGATTTTGCATTCAAATCGCAGCCGATGGCATAAACTGTATCTGTGGGATAAAGCATAACTGCCCCACTCTGTAGTGCGTCCCCAATTTGTTCCATGCTACGGACTTGGGGAGTATCAGGATGAACAATGTAAACCGTTGCCATAAAATTTTCTCGTCATTCCCCTGCTATGACAAGGTTAGCGTATCTAGAATGTCCGACTGGCATTGCTGGTGACATGTGCCTGGGAGCTCTTGTTGATGCTGGTGTTCCACTAGAGTATCTAGTTACACAGCTTAAAGCACTTGCTTTCACTGGATATCAGCTTCGGGCAGAAGCTGTTCACCGCAATGGTCAACTGGCAACTAAAGTCCATGTAGATTTATCCAGCAACCATCACCATCAAGATAACCATTCCCCTCAGCACCATACACGCCACTTACCAGAGATAGTCAGCCTAATTACCTCAGCTGAATTGCCACCAAGGGTAGAAGCCTGGAGTCTAGCTGTATTCCAGCAACTGGCAGTAGCAGAAGGTGCCGTGCATGGTATCCCTCCAGAACAGGTTCACTTTCATGAAGTTGGGGCTGTAGATGCCATCGTAGATATCGTTGGTACTTGTTTGGGCTTAGATTGGCTGGGAATTGAGCAACTCTACTGCTCGGCACTGCCAACTGGTGGTGGCACGGTTCATGCGGCTCACGGCCGTTTAGCAGTACCAGTACCAGCAGTCTTGAAGCTATGGGAGATGCGTGGCTGTCCAGTTTATAGTAACGGCATTGAACAAGAACTAGTAACGCCAACGGGGGCAGCGATCGCCACAACTCTCTGCACTGACTTCGGCTCACCCCCAGATATGATCCTTCAGCATGTAGGATTAGGTGCTGGTTCTCGCGATCTCCCGATTCCTAACATCTTGCGGCTTTGGATTGGGGAAGCTGTGAAGAGAGCAGGGGGAGCAGGGGAGGCAGGGGAAGCAGGGGGAGAGAAGAGAGTTGGGGGGGAGTTGGAGACTATTGCGGTGTTAGAGACTCAAATTGATGACTTGAGTCCTCAAGCTATTGGTTATGTGTTTGAAGCACTATTTGCTGCTGGGGCTGTGGATGTCTTTACCCAAGCCATCGGTATGAAAAAGTCGCGTCCTGGGATTTTGCTGACTGTGGTTTGTCATCCTGAACAAGTGCTTGCTTGTGAGACAGTTTTATTTCAGGAAACCACTACATTAGGAGTTCGTCGCTCTATCCAGCACCGCTCTGTCTTAAAGCGAGAAATTCAACAAGTTGAAACACAATATGGTGTAGTACGCGTGAAGATAGCTTGGATGGAGGGTCATAGAAAGCTGCCAAGCGACCAGAGTGAAAATACAGCCACCATCACTAACGTGCAACCAGAATATGAAGATTGCGCCGATTTAGCCCGACGGCATGGAGTTTCTTGGCGTGAAGTCCACCGCCTAGCGCTACAGAGTTGGTATTTTGAGCACAACTAATTCAATTTTTCAGATTCATCTGTTGCAGCTAAAGTCGAAATTAAGCCACCACCAGCTAAGCCAATTCCAGCACCAGCAAGGGTAATAACTACAGCCGTTCCAGCAGACCCAATTGCTAGTATGGGCACAAATCCAGGAATTGCTAAAACTCCCATACCTGCTAAGCAACCACCAATGGCACCTAACATACTGCCTGTAATCGTTGCGCAATGCGCAGTCTTTGCTTGAGCGTTGCCCTCAACAGGTACAAAGCTATCGCGACTCGACGAATTGCTTACGGCCGTCTGACTGAAGTATTGATCGCGAACTATATCATCACTTCTTTTTTGACTTAATAGCATGTTTTTCTCCTTTGGCATTCCGTCAAAGCACACCGACTATGCAGCAGACGAAAATGCAGCTATTTGCAACATTTGGCTTGAGAAACCTTCCTAAAGCTGCAACTCAAAGGTCAGCCGGAGTTCTACTCCAACTGCTGCTTTTTTGCAAGCTCAAACAGCTAGCTTTATCTGTTATCTACAGTCTTGCCATTAATTTAAAATGAACAACTGAATAATCGGTCGAAACTCAATATAATGATAGAAATTTTAATGAATTGAAATCTTTTAGGAATAGAAAACTTTATTGATTTATTCCTTTCACTTCTAATATTTCATATATATATTTATTTAACCAATCTATCTCGCACTCTAAATATTAAACTATAAATTTTACGACTATCAAATATGCTTTACTTACTAGCTTTTCCAAAGAACAGAGGAAGGAGTTCTATAAATCCTTTCTCTGTCCTTCAAGTCAACGATGCATCACTGTCTCACGCGATGGAAGCAGTACTTTTAAAGGTCAGAGATTCCTAACCTTAGAGCCAAACAGGTTAGTCAACTGCATCATTAATGGCATTACCTGCTTTGTTTAAAGCATCCTTAGCCGTTTGCTGAGCCCTTCTAGTCAAGTTGCTAGCATCTGGCGTGTTTGCATCGACTGTCCGAGCAGTACCTTGTTTCACACCCTTAGCTGCATCTAGAGTATTCTCCTTGATGTTCTCTATTCCCCGCTTTGTTCCCTTATATACACCTTCCTTCAGCTCTTGGGCTGAACTACCTACATCTTCACCAAGCTGCTGAACTCTTTCACCAAGAGGTGTTCCTCCCTGATAGTTCCGAATGACCTTATCAGGAAGATTTTCACCCGTTTCATTGATGTTCCTTTCAGCATTTTCCCTAAGCGCCTCAGCCTTTGCTTGTGCAGCTTTCTCAGTTTCTTTAGCCCGAGGGTCAACATCGCTGAACTCATTCATCGATGAGCCTTTGAAGCGATTAGTCTCTGCTTTTTCAGGAACTTCTGGTCTAGGATTGTTCTTCCCAGGTACTGCTTCCAATCCAGCTGGAACATCCTGTCTCAAGCCCGCTGCTGGTGGGGTTTGCGCTTCTACACTACCGCTACAGGCTGTGCTGATAACCAACAAAGCCCCTGCCATAAAAGCAGTCAAGATTTGGCGCAGTTGAATCTTTTTAAGCAATTGAACGATTTTGTTCATAGGAGTACTCCCTGCTATTCCTTGAAAGAGTTGAAATTGAAACACAAATTGCGGAGAAGCGTTTTCCCAATTCAATATTTGCAGGAATTGGACAAAATAAAGATGTTTATTTCTTTAAGACAGGATTTCGCTGCAATGAATCAGGTCTTTGAGTTGACTCTTCCGCTTTGTCTTGCACAAAACCAGAGGCATCCTTGAAGGTGTCTTTGACCGCCTCAAGGCGATTTTCAATTCGTTCTCCTAAATCTCGATTGTGCTGGTTTCGCCCTCCTGACTCAGGCTCTTCAAAGTCTTTTTCAGTCTTTATTGGAAGTTCTGCCTCTTTCTTTGCTCGACCAGCTGGAGTTTCGGCACCCGTGTAAAGCTTACCAGAATCTCTATTGGCAGCTATTAACTGCTGGAAGCTTAGCTCTAGGCTAGTTTTGTTTTGCTGAGCTTCAGTGGGCATCTTTAAATTGGTATAACTGTCTCCCCCACTCTTATATGGATTATTCCCACCGCCAGCTTGTACTGCCGGATTATCTGGATTTGCACCTTGGGCATTTGCACCACTACAGGCAGTGCTAGCAATTAACAACACACAGGTTACAAATACTGTCAAGAGCTGGCGCAGTCGCAGTTTTTTGCAGAAAGCCATCAACTTGTTCACAAAATCCTCCTTATCAACTTCGAGCCAGCCAAAGGTTTTACGCTAAACTCGCACCCGAACTCATGAGCTGTTGTAAGATAAGCCTTTCCCTAAGGTCACGCTCTCATAAGTCTGGAGCCCAGGACAAAAGAGCAAGTAGGCGCTAGTGTTTTGGTTGGCTAATATTCTGACTAGTGCTTAATATTACGGAGGAAAGTGTATTTAGAACCTCTAGCAAAGGTCACATTCAAACTGATAATCTTTGACTCAAGTTGTCTTACTCTAGAGAGATTGTTGAGTTTTTATGAGAGTCGGAGAAGCAAAGTGAGGAGCGAGGAGATGCGAAGAAATTTCTCAATCCAAAATTGATGCGTCTAAAACCTTACATCACCTGGGCAATCCTGGGCGGGACAGTATTTTTTTTAGCAAAAGCTCTGAAGGCTCATTGGCAAGGAGTTGCTGCCATCCAGGTTGATGATACAGGATGGGCAACTCTGGCGATCGCCTTGGGCATCACCCTACTAGCCCACATTTGGTCTGGGTTGGTATGGACTTGGATCTTGGCAGAGCTAAATCAATCTGTACCAAGGTCCCAGTTCATACAGGTTTACTTGAAAACCAACATTGCTAAATATATTCCAGGCAGTGTTTGGCATTATTACGGTCGGGTTTTAGCTGCCAAAAACGCTGGGATTTCTCCTGGTACAGCAACTTTAAGCGTGTTGCTAGAACCGCTGCTCATGGCAGCTGCTGCCCTAGTTATGATCATGCTTGCTGCGCAACCCATAGCGGCAAGTCGTCTTGCCATCCTTAAAGGATTGCCAATTCTAGGTGCAGCTATCGTGCTATTAGCAGTTCATCCCCGGTTGCTCAATCTAGCAGTTCACGTCTTTAGTCGGTTGAAGGCAAAAGCTACAAGTGCTACCGTTGTTGAATCGAGTGCCCTTAGGCTGACCCGTTATCCTATTCGGCCTTTGTTAGGAGAGTTGGGCTTTTTAGGATTGCGTAGCATTGGATTTGTGCTAACCCTGCTCGCTCTCACACCTTTGGAGCTTAATCAGATCCCTATAGTCTTGGGGGTATTTAGTTTCGCTTGGCTGTTAGGTTTGATTGTCCCCATACCTGGTGGTTTGGGTGTCTTGGAAGCTACCGCGATCCCACTTTTGGCACAGACTTTTTCCCCTGCCATCATCATTAGTGCACTCGCCCTATACCGCTTAGTTAGTATTCTGGCTGAAGCTGTTGGTGCTGGACTAGCGTGGATAGACGAACACGTGAGTTATACTCACTAGAATTAAGACAGAGATTCTGAAGTTCCGAGCTTCCTAAACGAAGCGCTAACGCGAACGGAGGCAACCGCCCTGCTTGACTTCTCACTGACTAAATATAGATTAAGGAAAGTGGCTTATGCCGAAAGCAATCTGGAATGGTACTGTTTTAGCCCAGAGCGATCACACTGAAGTTGTGGAAGGCAACCAATACTTCCCACCTGATTCGATTCAGCGGCAGTACTTTAAAGAAAGCCAGACTCACACAACCTGCCCCTGGAAAGGTGTTGCGAGTTACTACAACATTGAGGTTAATGGAGAGGTGAATAAGGACGCTGCTTGGTACTATCCTACTGCTAAGGAAAAAGCAAAAAACATTGAGGGTTATGTCGCCTTTTGGAAGGGTGTCAAGGTTGAGCCTTGATTTAAAGTTATGAATAATCAGCACCATGTCGAAATGTCTAATCTTGCTCCTAGAGAAGACCTTGCAGCCAACGGCTCTACAAACTCAGCCTTACTAACGAATGAGCCCTTGATTAAACTGAAGGGAATCTCTAAAACCTTTGGTCAGCATCCGGTTTTAGATAATATAGACCTTGACCTCAAGAAGGGGGAGGCACTGGCTATTGTTGGTCCCTCAGGAACTGGCAAATCGACGATTCTGCGGATTATTGCTGGACTGCTGGCACCTGATACCGGGGAGGTTTACATCCAGGGGCAGCAACGAAAAGGATTAGTTGAGGATGTGGCTGACCCCATTGTGATTGGGATGGTGTTCCAGCAAGCTGCTTTATTTGACTCACTCACGGTTGAGGAAAACGTTGGCTTTACCCTCTATCACAACTCTAATCTACCGCGAACGCGAATCCGAGAGATTGTTCACCAAAGGCTGGAGATGGTAGGGTTAGAGCATGCAATCAATAGCTATCCTGCTGAATTGTCAGGCGGAATGCGCAAACGAGTAAGTTTTGCTCGGGCAATCACGTATAATCCTGACGATCCCAAAGAAAAGCCAGAGATTTTACTGTACGATGAACCAACCGCTGGTCTCGACCCAATTGCTTCTACTGTGATTGAGGATTTGATCCGTCAGCTGCAATGTACAGAGGGGATCTGTGGCTCTTATGCAATCGTCACTCACCAGCACAGTACCATCCGTCGTACTGCTGACAGGATTGCATTGCTCTATCACGGCAAATTGCAGTGGGAGGGTAGTGAAAGTGAGATTGACACCTCAGACAATCCTATGGTGCGACAATTCTTTAGTGGCAGTGTTGATGGACCAATTCACGTTGTCGACTAAACAATTTGGGATTTTGGATTTTTTAAAAAAGTGAATCTGAAATCTATCAGGCAGGAGGGCAAAAGAGATGCGAACGCGTGTGGTGCGAGAGGGTTCTGTTGGTTTGTTGATCCTACTGGGACTGGGTCTAGTGGCATGGCTGTTCCTCTGGCTGCGTGGGGTGAGCTTTGGTAAGCGCAGCTACACAGCCACAGTTGAGTTTGCTGAGGCTGGAGGAATGCAGAAAGGAGCGGTGGTTCGGTATCGTGGGGTTAACGTTGGCAAAATTACCTCGATAACACCTAGATCAAACGGTGTTGATGTCGGAATTGAAATTAATTCACCTACTCTTCTTATCCCGCGTAACGTTTTAGTTCAAGCCAACCAGTCTGGATTAGTTGGCGAAACATCTATCGATATTACACCTCAAAATCCCTTACCACTTGGGGAAGTCAGCGCTAAGCCGAATGACGAAAATTGCGATCGCCAGCTCATTATCTGCAATGGTTCCCGATTGCACGGTGAGATTGGTGTCAGCCTCAATCAACTTATTCTCAACTCGACTCGCCTCACTAATCTCTACAGCAACCCAGAGCTATTCACCAATGTTAATAACCTCACGAGAAACGCCTCTTTGGCAGCCGCCTCAGTCGTCGATCTGAGTCATCAACTCAAAAGCTTGAGTGTGGCAGCGCAACAACAGTTGGGTAGCCTTTCAACCACAGCCAATTCAATTCAGCGTACAGCAGGTCAGCTCAGTGCAACGACTACGCAGACGGCAGCTAAATTTGGTGCGACTGCTGACCAACTCCGTTTGACTGGTGCTGCGGCGAATCGTCTCGTCTCCGATCTCGATGTTCTATTGAGGGAAAACCGTGGCACCTTGGTGGCGACGTTGAATAACCTAAAGGAAACAAGCGATCGATTGCGTGAAACTACAAGGCTCGCAACTCCTGCACTCAACCGCTTAACCCAGGGGAAACTGATTCGGAATCTAGAAACCCTATCAGATAATGCAGCTCAAATTTCAGAAAGCTTTCGCAAATTCTCTAATACTCTGAACAATCCCACTAATGTAGTGACACTACAAAAAACTTTAGACTCTGCTAGGGTGACGTTTGAGAATGCCCAGAAGATCACGTCTGACGTAGATCAGTTAACGGGTGACCCAAAAGTTCGCGAAAATCTCAAGCGCCTGATCAATGGCTTAAGTGGTTTAGTGTCCTCAACGCAGCAGCTACAGCAGCAAGTTCAGTTAGCCCAGACGCTGGAATCTACAAAGGCTGCCATCAACACCAGCCTAGGAAATACCGAATTGGCACCCAGCAACCAAGATACTACAGCGCTAGCTAATACTCTGGTTAAGTTGCAGCAACAGATGCATTAATTCCAATCTTCTCCCTCGCTTTTGGCTTTACCTTGGTAAATTGGTCTAGTTGCATGGATCTGGCGGGTTTTCTCGTAGAGAGTTGTTTCGGTAAGACCCCAAAGTTGCATCACTTGATCCAAGTCCGTTTGGATATCCCTAGCGCCAGGAAAGCCACGATAACGAATTCGCAGCCGAGCTAGTTCCGACAGGTTATAATCTGTCGGTTCTCCTGACAACAGGCTAGTCACAACCTGACGATCGCGACTGTAGAGGGGATGCTGTTGCTCTTTGTTTTCTGAAGAAGCTGAATCCATAGTAGAATTTTGGATCGATTTGGGAGTTTTTAGTATGAGCGTAGCAGCAGATCCGGTAAAGTTAATGAAACAGAAAGTCGGTCAAGCCGCCGCTGACCGCGTTCAATCTGGTTCAATTGTAGGATTGGGGACAGGTTCAACCACAGCTTATACGATTCAGTTTCTGGGTGAGCGCCTTAAGGCAGGGGAACTTAAAAATATTCAAGGCATCCCCACCTCTTTTCAGGCAGAAGTTCTGGCAAAACAGTATGGTATCCCACTAACGACCCTAGACGCTGTTGACCACATCGATCTGGCGATAGATGGGGCAGATGAAGTTGATCCACAAAAAAATTTGATCAAAGGAGGTGGAGCAGCCCATACCCGTGAAAAAATCGTGGATTCTTTAGCAGACCAGTTTATTGTGGTGGTGGATAGCTCTAAGATAGTAGACCGACTTGGTTCTAGTTTTCCTGTCCCGGTAGAAGTCATCCCCATGGCGATCGCGCCAGTGATGCGAGCAATTGAGAAATTGGGCGGTCAGCCAGAACTACGCATGGGAGTCAAAAAAGCCGGACCAGTGATTACCGACCAAGGCAACATGGTAATTGATGTTAAATTTGACAATATCAGTGACCCTGCTGGTCTAGAAAAAACCTTGAATAATATTCCAGGCGTCCTAGAAAACGGCATATTCGTGGGTGTCACAGATTTAGTCTTGATTGGTGAAGTCCAAAACAATCAACCGATTGTCCGAGAAATGTAGCAGCCTCATCTAAAATCCCATCAACACCCCAAAGACTCACGGGTTGATACTCCTGTTCTCGAATTAACACCCGTTGCTCTAGCACAGAGTTTTTTGACTTGCAGCACGTCTAGAACTGCATCACTAAAATCTGCACCTGTAACATCGGCATTATCAAAAGTAGAACGCAGCATAATCGCTTCTACCAAGACGGCATCGCTCAAATCAGCATCCTTAAAATCTACTAAATAGGCAATTCCGTTAGTAAAATCTGCCCCATGTAGATTTGCCTTGGCTAGTACAGAACCATTAAAAACAGCACCGCGTAGGTCAGCATTGCTAAAATTAGTCAGCTCTAGCTTGACATTGGAAAACTCAGCTGCTTGTAAATTTTGACCAGAGAAATCTTTGCCACTGAGTTCCCCGTTCCCAGCCGAGCGAGAAATCACAGAAGAGCTGGCTGCTTGTGCTGATAGAGGAAAGGCAAGAAACACAAGCAGTAAGAGAAATGTCGCCAGTTGTAGAAAACACCTCATGGTAATCACTATTAGTTCCCAAAGCATCATACCATCGCAACTACGAGCAATAGAGCCCTGGCTACCACCATAGTCTTGATCCCAACTGGAGCTGTAGGGGAATAGTGCAACCAAACCACCTAACGGTTTTGGTTGGTAATGCTCTTGTCTAAGTAGCCTAAGTCCCACCATTCTTGGGAAGGCTCGGTTCCGTACTGGACTCTGACGGGATCGCCAGTAGCAACTTGCGCAAACTCGTCGTTGGTTAATGTAAAGATCAGCGTATGCATATCATCGTCTTTATAGCGGTCTAAAAAGAACTGGTGCTTGCCGATCTGTAGCACACGCTTGGCGTCGCGCACCGGAAAGCCATCCTGGCTAAAGACTTCAATCTCTACTCCTGGCTGATTCTGTAAGGCGGACATTGCAGAACCAGTGCGAATACTCACAATATGTCCATGGTGTACCAATATTGTGCTTTCATTTGTGTTGGAGCTACCTCCTGTAAAGCCTTGAGCTGATTGAGAGTTCGGGTTTGGAAGCGAGAGCCCTTGAGCCTGTCCACCTAGAACTTGGGTCAAGTCTGGCACGCCCGATCCGAAGGTGTTTAAGAAGCGAACGTCAGTAATGTAGATTGCACCCTGAGGCGTTTGGTCAAAGATTAAACGGACTCCCCGCACTTGATTCTTGACTAAGTTAAAGTTGCCGAAGTCGGTCAAAGGAACGCTTACTGTCTGCAAAATGGGGTGGCGACCACCGAATACCCCACCAACCGGACCTCTAAGGTCTGTATAGTTACTTATACGTACTGGTCTTGTCAGAATTCCATTAGCAGAGACCAATTGAATTGAGAAGTCTGTTGGACCCACGGGATTCAGAGAATTGTATTGACGCGAAACACGAAAGTCTAATGTTTTGAAGCCTGTTAAATCTCTTCCAAATGTATTAATGTCAGTTGAATTAGTTTGGAAGAAGACGCTAGAACCAGGAGTATTCCAAGTAATTTGCCCAGCGCTTAAAACTGGGTCTTCATTCCGGACACCTCCGTCATTAATGGTGATATTGCTAACATCATCTGGAATACCATAGCTGCTTGTTCCTGTAGGTTTGTCGAAGTTATCAACAATAAGATTAAAAATAGAATTGGCTGAAGGGCTGTAACCCCGGTTAACAAGAGTGGGAAAAGCTACAGATGCTCCTGTTTCATCTGTCACCTTTTGAGGCAAACTAAATAGCGGGTTAAAATTCTGATTGAAGGTTGCATCTGCCCCAGCACCAATATTGGCGCGGAAAAAAGCCAGCAAGCTGGAAATTGCTGTCAGCCTTTGATTGGGCGAACCCGGAGAATCGGGGAAGAGATCGGTATTGGGCGCTCCCCCAATACAAGAGAATCTCACAACTGGGTTCGTCAGTGTAACTGTGTCACTCACCTGCCATTCAGTGTTATAGAAGTTGTGATTGGCTCCCCAAACAGTATATGTAGATTTCTGAGTTGGAGGAGATTCAGAGGTGTCCTGTAGCATTCGGTCAAATGGTCGTGCGCCTGCGAGGTCACTCACATCAGCGTCGCACATCGGTAGCAGGACATTCCATGCTGTTCCATTCGCATCTAAGCTGTTGCCTGATACCATGTTGGTGTTGTCGGTTGGGGCAATCTCAAAAATTCCCTTGATATTAAGGCGGTTCGGGATCAATGTCGGCCACGCGCTGCCTGGGGCATTATACAGATTGTAGGCAGCACGCATGCCTTCTCCACCTCGGGAATGACCCATCAACCCAACGTTCCCAAAATCTAACCGACCTTTTAGCTCATCACATGCAGCTAATTCAGTTGAACCGTTGATGTTGCATTCGCTCAAGAATTGAAGGTGGGTCAGGACAAGCCGTCCGCGTGCAAAAATTAGGGCCGGATCGTTTGCAAGACCAGGACCTGCATTAATTCCACGATTAGCATCAATAGACACTACTATATATCCATAGCTAGCGAGGCGATTTGCCAGATAAGCGTAGCCTAGATAGCTAGGTGCCTCAACATAACCCACAGGGCAGGTACCAGTACCAGTATACTGATTATTATCATCAATTCTTGGGTTTCCTGGAAAGCCAGGTGGGTCCTGGTAAGGGGGATTATAGGGGCGTCCGCAGGTTGCGTGATTGCCGTGTAGAAAAATGATGAGCGGGTATACCCCTGTTAGAGTTTGTGGTCGATAGATACGTGCCTTAAGTTCAGTATTGCAATCATAGCTGGACGTTGGTACACATCCTGGTAAGATAACCGGATTGACGGCAGGCCCCAGGTCGTAATCTTCGGTGACAGTTGCTAAGGGTCCTACTGTCGATGCATCCGGAGCCTGACTCTTCTCCTGCTGTGCACTTGCAGCACGCATAATGCAAATCGCCAGCAAAAAGGATGCTGTCACCGTCTGTAAGCATGTTAGCAGGCGACGCTGGGTTAGAATAAACGCTGCGTACACTGAAATCTCCTATAAAATTGCTTGCTAGTTTCTGTTAGTCCTCATGGAGCTTCACCACGTTTTTTGCCTGGAGGACGCTGTTTCCGGGAAAGGGCAAAAAATGCTGGCAAACCAATAGCATTCAGAAAAATAGTGGATGGTTCGGGAACTGTTTCTACCTGAAAGTAGGCCGAGCCAGGTGCCAGTATCGCTGTGGGCTGGATCGCAATCGAGGAGTTGCCAGGGGCAAGCAGAAACGATTTGTGACTGACTAGCGGATCAGCAAGACATGGAACTGGGTCGTCTCCGCAACCCCCCCCAGTTGCGACTGTTGGAGTGGTCCCAATCGAAACACCATTATCGAAGACTTCAAATGCATCGCCTCGCAGGGATACATCGGTGACGGTTAGAACTGTATCTGACTGACTCGTGTAAACCCACGGAGCCGTACCAGCGGATACCGAATTGCCACTGGGGCTGGGAATACAATCTATGCCATTCGCATCGGCTGGAAAACAGCCAGAAGCATCCTGACCTACTTGAGCAAAAGAAAATTCGTACCAGGGTCCATTGACCGTAATACTTTCTGCATGTACCGCTTTAGGCAAGCTGAAGACAAGCGAAATAGCAAAAAACACAGGTAGTCTGTTCCGTTGGAGCATCCATCACCTTCTCTGCGTTTGAGGACTGACCGACATATCCAAGTTACGACGATGGTCCGTCTAGAGAATAAGGCTTAACAGCGGAATGCAAAGCCTAGTACAATATCGCTAAATTCATGAAGATGTAACAGCAATGCAAACAAATTCACTGAGACGCAACGCTTAAAGACCTGAAAATACAGTAGCGATTATAACCGCGTTGCATTCTGCTTTAGATGTCATCTGTCATAGCTTAAATGTGACTTATATCACTGAAACTTCATAGCAATTGATGCCACTAGCAGACCTAACCAGTTTCCCCTCCACGCTGATTACCTAGTGCCAGAGAAGCCAGCAACTCAACTATTCTGTGTGAGGGATTGCTGATGTATTTGACCCTTAGTAATACCTAATGGTTCAACGTATAATTAGAATTGCTATCCCTTCATCATTAATTCATCAAAGTTTAATCAAATAGCTTAGAAAAACAATGTAGCCTAGATAAAGACCTCAATCGTTCATCTCCTGGTTGAGTTAGTTGTGACCGTAGAAGGGGTCGTTGGCTGCTTTCTCTTGCGTGTCACCATGAAGTTTCCGGAGATGACCTCCGGGAGAAGAGTGACCTCCTGTAAAGGCGGTGTGCCCTTGGCTAAGATTGACTAGGAGACGGAAGTAGGGATTCATCCTGAAGGAACGCGCCTCACTCTACTACTCTGATAAAAGAAGAGGCGAAAATTATGAACTTCTTTGACACCCAAAAAATAACTGTATCTCCAAAGGCAGAGACTCCAGGTCTAGATCCTCTGCCTTTGGAAGTTAAAGAACCCATTCTCTGCCACTACACCAATTCCACTAGTAAGCTCCAGATCGCTCGCGTCACCAACATCTCCGGCTGGTACTTTGAGCGTGTGCTTTTCTCTGGACAGCATCTGTTGTTTGAAGCGCCACGCTTAGCAGAACTAGAAATTTATAGTGGTGAACTATCTAGCATCGTGTTGGTAGACAAGATTCCCTGTGAACACCTATGGGTGATAGAAGAAGCCCAGAAAGAAGATGAACCATGACCTAGGTCACAACCTTAACATGACTTTGCTTAGATGTAGTTTATTATTTGTACTTGATAGCATAAAGATGTAACTGCAATAGCCTTAGGAATTTATCAGAGCCCTTAACCAAAAGTGCGTTTTTTGTTTAAAGCTTGGCTAAGTTTACTGACTAAAAATCGATAATAAGAGGTTTTAAACGTAACTTCAATTCTCAAACATGCAGTCAAAATCGAAATAAAAGCCAGCTATTTCAAAGGCTAAAATAGAAGGAGAAATAATATGAACCGTAAAGCTTTTTTCCTAGCGAGCTTACCACTAATGGTAACTCCATTATTCTCTTTAACAGCAACGCCAGCCAAAGCAGTTTCATTAAATAGACAATCACAGATGTCATCGAAGCTTGTGTCAGCTAGCAACAGTCATAGCTCTTTACTCATCGCAGACCGCTACGATGGCGATCAGAATGACAATTGGAGAAATCATAATAGATATGACAACCAGTGGCGTCGAGATCGAGACAACCAGTGGCACCATGATAGAAACGACTATCGATGGCATCATGACCACGACAGCGATTCGCGATATCGCGACAGAAATAGAGTAGGGATAATATTTGGGTTCTAAAACCTTTTAATAGATATTAAACTACTCCTGTAAGTCTTCTTGAATTCACGTCTATCTTGAAATTTTACCATAGCGACTTTTTCAAGATAGGTGTGAGTTCAAGCATACCTTATAAGTAATTTATTCACTTTTAATCAGCATTTCAGATTAGGATTTTCTACTTACCCGGCTCTTTTTTAATGAAAAAGTCTTTGATGGAATACCAGAGAGGAAATTTTCTTTAAAAATAAAAAATCCTGTTGAAAATCGCTTAAAAATAGAAAGCTAGCTGTGTAGAGCCATGCTGGGTAATGCTTAAACTGTAAAAGCAGATATTCTAGCGCATTTGATATTAATGATCTAGATTTAAGTGAAAGCATTAGCAACATAACTAAGGAGCCAAGTATAGCTCCTCCTAGTATATCGCTAGGCCAAAGATAGCCAACACTAACTCGCATTACACCGTAATATAAACTAAATAGAAAGGTCAAAATACCCAAGGGTTTATTAATAGTAAAAAAGCCTATAGCGAAGATAAAAAATAGAGCTTCATGATCGCTAGGAAACGATCCCCAGAAATGAGAAAAGCTAACTTGTCCTGAATGCCATAATTCCAGGTCCTTAGGAATCACCAAGGCAACATCAATAATTGGGCGCGAACGATGAACAACACTCTGCAACAATCTAGCTAAAATGTATGTAGGAACCAAGGCAAAAAACATCAGTAAAATTCGCTGACAGATTTTTGCATTTTGATCTGCTTCAGCTCCTTTTAAAAACCATAAAGCAACTACAGTTAAAGCTATCAGCAATTCAGAAAAACCTGAATCATTTAAAAAAATTGCTTGTCCAGTTAAAAATTTTGAGGATGTCACCCAATGGTTAAGTTGATGCAAAATCAAGTAGTCTAGATGAGTTTCCATAGTCAAGTCAGTAGTTATCACTGCCACTATGCACCAAATATAGCCGACGCGCTGCTTACCGTAAAGTAGCCCAGAAAATCTTGACCATCAGCAAATTAACAGCTTGCCAATTTCTAGAGATGCCTTTGTTGAGTTGGCAGGAAGGCTAAGGCTAACAACACCAGGCTTGTCTGTAGGCTTGAAAGTTGCCTTGTAAAACTGCTCGTCGTTTGCATCCTGTAGAACGAACTCCCATGCTCGCGCAGCGGTCTTAGGAACATAAAAAGAGTAAACACTACTGTAAATAACCCTGCCTCGCTTATGTCTTGTCGTTAACCATATCCTTAGAGAAGACAAATTGTAGTCTGAAAAATGTGGATAATGCCAACCTATTTATGTGGAAGGTAGGGTTTTTTCTTTTATGACGGAGCAAGTTTTGGGCAAGTCATTATTCCCCAGTATCGTGGTTGCTACCAGAACCATTTACACAGCTTTTCGACAACCCATCCTAAACTAGATATAGCTATCCCACCTCTTCTGGAAGCCGCTATGACTGCTACTCTCATCCAAAGCCCGGATCGGGTCATCCTCCGCAACATAAGCTGGCATACCTATCAGTCTCTCATCAGAGACTTTGAATCTGGGCCTGCGATTCGACTGACCTACGATCGTGGCACGCTTGAAATTCGTATGCCCCTTGACCCCCATGAAACCTATAAGAAACTACTTGGTCGTCTCATCGAAGCCGCAACAGAGGAATTCGATCTAGCAAACAGCAGTTGGAATCACGATTTCATTGTAAAGTTGACGGAGCAAATCAAGCTGACCAATGCTGGAAAGGTAAAATATAGGTGAAGTATTACTAACAACAATCACTGCCAGTCGTTTGCCTCCAGGGTTCTTAAGTCTTGCCTGAATTCTTCCAGACCATAATGAATTGGAATTTTACGGCTTCCCAAAATTCGCTGAAATTCTAGTTGATTCATGCCTGCAAATTGGCTACCAGCGCCCAAAGTAATTTTTTCCTGTTGAAATAGCAGAACGGCAATTTCTAGTTTTAGCTCTGCCTCAGAAATATGTGCCGTTTGTAAAAACTCATCCGAAATGACTAAACTCATCGCCCTAACGTCCTATCATTCAACACATAGAGTTTCTCAATTCCATTATCTGAGATCTAAGATTGATACAGCATCTATATTTCTACCAACGGCGCGCCCCAGCTACAGACCTGAAGCCAAGAAGTGATCGCGACTGTTGATTGCTGCCTTACTCGATTACGCCGAGTTGGATTGTTTAGTAAGGGTAAACACATAATTTCAGGGTTTCTCCAGAGCTTAGAGCAGGCAAATACCCACAATACTAAAAGTTTTATTAAGATAGATTAAGGAAGTTTGAGAGCGGGAGCAAGCCTTTGTCTTTACAAGTTATCACAGTTCCACCGACATCAGGCAGGGAGCCATCTGGATTGGTTGTGACGCTACATGGCTGGGGTGCTAATGCTCAAGATCTGGCATCGGTAGTTCCCCTACTGAACCTTCCTGATTATCAGTTTATGTTTCCTGATGCGCCCTTTAACCATCCCCATATGTTTGGCGGCAAAATGTGGTACGACCTAAGTAGCGAGAAGGCTGAGGGTTTACCAGAAAGCCGAAAACTTTTGACCGATTGGTTAAAGTCTTTGGATAGTACTGGCGTACCTTTGTCACGCACAATTTTGGCTGGATTTTCTCAAGGGGCAGCAATGACCTTAGATGTCGGGTTAGGCTTGCCTCTAGCAGGCTTAGTCGCTCTCAGTGGGTATCTGCATCCTATATCTGAATTAGCTAATAATCAGCCTCCCCCAGTTTTGATTGTGCATGGCAGACAAGACTCTGTGGTGCCGCTCAAAGCGGCTTGGCAAGCACGGGAAACTTTAAGGGCTCTTGGTGTTTCAGTACAGTACCAGGAATTTGATATGGAGCATGAAATTCGACCGGAGGCATTGCCAGTGATACATAACTTTATCTTAGGGGTGATGTCAAAAGCAAGTCGAAGTGTATAAGTAAAGTCATTAAATCTGATAATATATACTAGGTAGCTGTGCAGGTGCAGCTTGGATCTTTTTGGGATATGGCCGTTGCTCAAGGGAGGCGCAGGTGATATGGAAACTCTGAGCATTTCCAAGCAGGAAATCGCTGCTATGACTGGAAAGCAGGTAGCAGAGTTAGCTATACGTCTAGAGCAGGATAACTATAACAACGCTTTTGATGGGTTGCACGACTGGCATCTATTACGCACCATCGCTTTTCAACGTCCAGATTTAGTGGAACCATACGTTCACTTGCTCGATCTTGAACCATATGATGAATCATAGATGCTGCGTAGCAGACGAGTGCTGGTTGGTATAGGCGGTGGTATTGCTGCTTATAAGGTTTGTGAATTGGTTTCAACACTTTTTCAAGCTGGGGCTGAGGTCCGAGTTGTTTTAACGCAAAAAGCCCAAGAATTTATCACTCCCTTAACTTTGACAACGTTGTCCCGTCATCCAGCCTACACGGATGAGGCGTTCTGGCAGCCAATGCAACAGCGCCCCCTGCATATATATCTAGGTGAGTGGGTAGAAGTGTTAGTGATCGCTCCCCTCACAGCAAATACTTTAGCCAAGTTAGCTCATGGCATAGCTGACAATCTGCTAACTAATACAGTGTTAGCTTCCACCTGCCCTGTGTTGCTAGCCCCAGCAATGAATACTGATATGTGGGCCCAACTAGTGGTCCAACGCAACTGGCAACAGTTATTAACAGATAGCAGGTATCATGGGATGGGCCCTGGTTCTGGGATGTTGGCTTGCGATCGGGTTGGTCCTGGTCGAATGGCAGAAGCAGCCGATATTTTGACACACATCCAGTCTCTGTTACACACGAATGGTCAGCGCGATCTAGTAGGCAAGCGGGTATTGGTCAGCGCAGGCGGCACGCGAGAACATTTAGATCCAGTACGCTTTATCGGTAACCCCTCTACTGGCAAAATGGGACTTGCTTTGGCACAAGCAGCGCTCCATCGAGGGGCAGTTGTAAAACTAATCCATGCTCCAGGCATCGGGGATGTTCCACCTGGAATACAGTCTGTGTCTGTTGTCAGTGCTGAGCAGATGCGGCAGGCAATGTTGGAGCAGTTCGCCGAAGCCGATTTAACTGTCATGTCAGCAGCAGTAGCAGATGTCAAGCCAGCAGACTACAGTACACAGAAGCTACCGAAGCGATTACTGCCTGCAAGTCTCCCACTGACACCAGTACCAGACATCTTAGCTGACTTAGGACGCCTCAAACAGCCCCATCAACGCCTAATTGGGTTTGCTGCCCAGACTGGTGACATTACCAGTCCAGCGTTGCAGAAAATGCAAGAGAAAAAATTGGATGCGATTGTCGCCAACCCGATCGATCAACCAGACAGTGGTTTTGGCAGCGACAACAATCAAGCTATCTTTTTAGACACCCAAGGACGCCAACAAGAAATTGAGCATTGCAGTAAGTTGCAGCTAGCTCACCATTTGTTTGATTTTGTGAGAGCGCTGTACTGACCAAAAAGGGAGTAGGGTAAGAACTAAGGGTCTTCCCTACTCCCTCTCTAAAAAAGTTGAGTCTAGCGTAACCGTCTAGCTCATAGAGCTGCGCGAGTCTTAGGTCCAACAATTCCATCAGCTGGAAGATTTTTGGATTGCTGGAACTTAATCACTGCCGCTCGTGTTTGATTACCAAATTTGCCACTAATTGGTCCGTTATAAAATCCCAACCGTTTGAGGGATGTCTGGAGATCTTTAACTGCCTCCCCAGTGCTACCAAGCGTTAGCGTTCCAGAATATGATGAGGCACTCGTGTGACTCGTGCTACTAGAGCTAGGAGACATCGTTGAGCCAGAATTGGATGTGCTACCGGATTTGTGCGTAGTGTGCGTAGTGTTCGTCGGAGTCTTACTCGTCTGAGCCGTCACACTAGATGCGGCTCCTAAAGACACTACAGCAATCCCAGAAAGTATCCCAAGCATTAAGCTAGTTGTTTTCGTAAGTTTGATAGTCATGATCGATCAGCAACTCCTTCAACCAAGTTACGCTACCACATGCTGGTTCAAGTTTGACACTCTCACCGACAAGTCGGGAGATTCTTGCTTCAACAGGTGTTCCTAGCCCACGAGGAGTGCAAACGTCCTAAGACTCGATAGCGGTACTGACCCCGGCAGATTCCCCTCCCTTCGGGTTCGCTCGTTGCCTACGGAGGGAAACCCTCCTGTAGCACCAGACTCACCACAAGCGTTTGTTTAACGTCCACTGAGTGCCCCGCAGCAGACATCAAATATCAAATATAGTGTCAGAAGGATAATTGGTCATAGAGAGTAATCAATGGCGGTCTTGGCACTGAACAATACCTTGCTTTTGAAAAAATAAGCACTAAAACTCTACTGGATAACCGTAATATAGTGAAATGTTATGTTGTTTGATAATTCACAAATAAAAAAACTGTCCTCACACTACATATTGCTTTGAATTAAGGTGTAGAACACAATGCGCATCGCTCACGACATCACAGAACTGGTTGGTCATACGCCTCTTGTCCAGCTCAATAAAATTCCACAGACTGAAGGATGTGTTGGCCGGATTGTAGTGAAGCTCGAGGGGATGAACCCAGCAGCTTCTGTCAAAGACCGGATTGGTGTGAGTATGATTCAAGCAGCTGAAGCAGATGGCTTGATTCAACCAGACAAAACTATCATCGTTGAACCTACGTCTGGCAATACTGGGATTGCTCTAGCAATGGTGACAGCGGCAAAAGGCTACCGCTTGATTTTGACCATGCCTGATACGATGAGTATGGAGCGGCGAGCCATGCTTAAAGCTTATGGGGCTGAGCTAGAACTCACCCCAGGTATCCATGGTATGAGGGGAGCTATCTCTCGTGCTGAAGAAATTGTTGCTGCAACTCCCAATGCGTTCATGCCGCAACAATTCCGTAATCCAGCAAATCCTCAGATTCATCGGGAAACAACAGCAGAAGAAATTTGGGCTGATACCGATGGTGAAGTAGATTTCCTAGTTGCTGGTGTTGGTACTGGTGGAACATTAACTGGGGTAGCTGAAGTCCTCAAGGCGCGAAAACCTAGCTTCCGAGCAGTTGCAGTGGAGCCTGTTGGTAGTCCAGTGATTTCTGGAGGCAAACCGGGAGCACACAAGATTCAAGGGATCGGGGCTGGATTTATTCCAGAAGTTTTGCGCAAGAACCTGATAGATGAGGTACTTACAGTTACAGATGAGGAAGCAATTTATTACGGCCGTCGCTTGGCAAAAGAGGAGGGCTTGTTGTCTGGTATCTCTTCAGGAGCGGCTTTAGCTGCTGCAATCCGAGTAGCAAGACGGTCAGAGAACGCCGGAAGTTTGATAGTGATGATACAACCCAGTTTTGGCGAACGCTATCTCAGCACCCCGTTGTTCCGAGAACTGGAACAAGTAGAAACCCCAGTCTTAGCTTGAAATCATCTGGCTTCCTAATCTTGGTACAGATTGCTTGGGAGGATATGTGGGCAAGATTAGCGAGGGTATCATTAACTTTATGAGTTTGCGGCTCAATCTAAGCAGAAATTTTGTTTTTTTATGCAGATTGATTTTAGGTTTGCTGCTGACACAAGTATTGCCTGCTGCCACACTCATACCCCAAGAAATCTTCATTCCTCAACAGATGCGACCTTTACCCGGTCATCTAGATCGGGTACCTGTGTTTGATAGCAATAACCCAGAGGTTGTTCAGACTGAGGGAATTCTGCTTTCCACTTTCCCTGGGAAAGGTAAGCGAGTGCCGACTGCCCATCTCAATTTTCCATTTCAAGGACGTTTCGATTTCTTCTCTCATCACATTGCCAGAGCAATTGAAACTCCGAACAACCTGCGAACTCTTTACCTGGGCGCAATTGTCTACAATCCCAGTTCACAAAGCGTGAATTTAGAAGTATTGCAAGCCGCTAGTTACCTCAGTCAGCCAGATGCTCCTTTTATTCAGCTTGCCCCTATCCTAGACAATCAGTTGGGCAACATCTACACTGGACCAGGCGATCGCACAACGGATGAGGTGTTGCGGGGGCGCAGGCAGGAGGGATGGCCTGCCCAATTGTTCATTCCTCCTAAACAGAGTCGGATGCTGATGAATCAACCCATTCCGGTACGTTCTTTAACGCCACTCCTGAACGGTCGCTCGACTTTGGTACGACTGCGCAGTAATGGTCCAGTCTATTTAGCAGAACTCGCTATGTTTGCCAAGTTAAATCTAGACGGTAGTGAGCGGGCACCTACCTTAGAGGAATGGCAGACTCTGCTGACGACAGGGAATTTAGCAAGACCAAGAGAAGTTGCTCCTAGTCCTCCAGATAATTTAACAGGACCTGAAATCTACGGGCGGGTGGCAGCAGTGGCTCAAGGTTCTGTATGGCGAACACAAGTCACTGATCCAGGCAGCCTCGATCTTGCTATTCCGCAACGAAATCAAGCCTTTTCCTATGGTCTAAGTACCATTCTCGTGGGCAGATTGGGAACTGGACAAGATCAAAGTGCCAAGCTACTGGTTCGCTATCCTGGCACTGCTTATGAAGCACATGGTAACTATGGTGTTGAATACAACCTTACACTGCCACTGCTTAATAACACGGGGATGGTTCAAACAGTGAACGTGCTGGTGCAAACGCCTATCAAAGAAGACAAATTGAGCAAACTAGGACTGCACTTTCGGCAACCCCCTTATCCATCAGTATTTTTCTGGGGGACCGTTCGCATCCGTTATAACGACGACAATGGTTTTCCCAAAACTAAATACTGGCACTTGATTCAGCGCCGGGGGCAAATGGGGGAACCCCTAGCTCAGTTAAAGATGCCTCCAGGGACTCGGCGTTTGGTACAAGTGGATTTTCTCTACCCACCTGATTCTACCCCGCCCCAAGTATTAACTGTTCAGACTTTAGCTGCTTCCAATGCTCACAGATAATGACTGCCTGGTCCCCTAATCTTTGCTGACGACCACAAACCCTCTAGTTTTACCCGAAACCGGGTCCATTGTTACCATTGCTTGCCAGAGATCTACCGCCTTCACCCAGACAGGCGGATATTTGTAGCGGGAAACATCTAGGATTAAAAATCGATCTGTCTCTTGATTGTAAGCAGCTAAGGGAGAGATATGTCCACCTTTCTCCTCTCCTAACACTTTACGCAAGTAGTTAACTAAGATGAATTTGTTTGGTTGTTGCAAATTCTCTACTGCTAGCTTCCGAAAATCTTTTAAGCTAATGTCTGCACCGTGGTAGACCTTGGCTTTAACCGGGTAGGTTGTCACTAACTGACCTAATTGATCTAGGGTCATACCCTGACGAGCAACAACTTCAGGACCTAAGACTTCTCGGGTTTGTTCGTTGTTAAAGAAGTTTTCTTGGGTAAATACATGATACGGAAAGTATTGTGGGGCGACGGGTGCAGGAATAGACAACGCATTCAGCACCATGACCATACTTGCAACACCACAGTAGGCTTGGTTATTTTGGGTGACAAACTGTATACTAAGAGGCCAGTATGCCTGTTTGGCTTGACTGGCAAGCAATAGTTGTTCGCCTTGGGCTGAGTCGAAAGCAATGAGGTTGCGGGGGAGTGGCAGTGTCTGGGCTAAGACGCTACCACCAGCAGCGACATAAAAGCTTAGAATTAGTGCCCTTAGAGGAACGGCGATCGCTTTGAATTTGCAAGTTTGCATAATTCTGATAGTTAACAGATAAGCCAATTTTCACTTAAAACTTATCGAGGCTTTGAGCTAGGAGGAGCAATGTCAGTCAACCCAGAAAGTCCAGTGTACCCGGTCCATTCAATCGACAATAGCGTTGGAGTCAACAAGCGAGAGTATTTTGCTGCCTATGCACTACAAGGACTTCTTGCTGGAGGTCAGCCAGTAGAAACAGCAGCACACCTTGCTATTAAGCTTGCCGATGCCCTGATTCGAGAACTGAATATACAGGAAGACGCTGATACCCTGGTTCGAGAACTAGATAAGCAGCACAAAGGCTAAAGAGAACAATTCGCAATTTGTAATTAAGACTACACACTCTAATTTACGCCGTCTGGTGGGTGAGATTGACGTTTGCGCTCTTCAAAGCGAAGGCAAAGCTGCTCTTCTGTCAAGCGCAATGCATGATTTTGGAGCGCGTACCTTCTACAGTTGCGGAGTTTGTCGCTGAATCTACTGTTGAATGCATCTTGACAGCTCACGAGATTCTTGCTTCACCTGCCCGCTCATTGCTGCTTCCTGCAAAAGCATGAAAGCATTGAAATCCTCCATATCGTACTTGGTTGTTAGCAACTTTCGCAGTTGCTCTTCTGCTGCTATTTCTAAACAGCCAGTACTGAAAGCTTGTTGGACAACTTCGCGAATTAGAACCATGCCTCTGACCTCAGACCACCATGACGTTTAGACTGACGTAATAAGACTGGATAAAGTTTCAGTAAATTGTTGGTAAAGTTTTATTTGGCTAGACCGCAGGTAGCGCTAAGATTTCTGCAACATACCTGCCTGAGTCAGAAATTCTTTCGCCACATCGGCTGGTTCACGCTTTTTGCCCTCCACCTCATAGTTGAGGCGTCTCATTGTTTCATCGGTCAACTTAGGAGACAGCGCATTGAGGACATTGCGAATACTGGGATTGGCATCTAGCGCTGCTTGACGGACTACCGGAGCAACCTGGTAAGGAGGAAATAGCTCCTTGTTATCCTCAAGCACGACCAGATTAGAGGCGCTGATCTCGCCATCTGTGGCAAATGCTTCTGCAACATCTGCTTCACCTTTCAGTAATGCCTGATATCTTAAACCGGCATCAACTGGAATAAGCTTTTTGAACTGGAAGTTGCCGTAAACTCTTTTCAAACCTGGCAACCCATCCTCACGAGACTGGAACTCAGGCGTGCAGACTATGGTTAAAAGGCTAGCTTTAGCCACCATATCAGAAATTGTTCGGATGCCATATTTTTCAGAACCTGCCTGGGTCATTGCCAAAGCTTGAGTATTATTCATTGGGGCAGGATTGAGCCAAACCAAGTTAAATTTTTCCTTGTAGTCTTTGGCTACCGTGTCAAACACCTGCTGCCGATTACTGTTAGCGGGTAGTTTTAGCACTGTCAATAGAGCTGTCCCAGTGTACTCAGGATACAAGTCAATTTGACCGCTCTGGAGACCCGCCTGGGCCACAGGCGTGCCACCCAAGTTCAACTTCCGCTCCACCTTCAAGCCGCTATTTTTTAGCGCTAAGGCATACATTTCCCCCAAAATGAGCTCTTCAGTGAAATCTTTAGAGCCAACCTTGATCGCCCCATTAGTACTGCTACAGGCAAATACAGTTGATGCGGTTAGTAAAGCGAGTAGAAGCAGGATAAAGAGGTTACGAACTGGCTTCATGGAAGTCGATCTTAGTCAAATGCCATATCCTAGCACGGCAAAAGACAGTAAGGGCAGGTTGAAGTCAGTTTTTTACCTACACAGCAAATCCGCTCAACCTGCTCGTACATCCACTATGCCTGCTGGCGCTTGTGCTTCCAGACTGCACCTGTAGCTAGAAGCAGTCCAATTGCTAAGCCTCCTAATTCATCAGTCGGCTCAGGCACAGCAGACACATTAGGAGTGAGTTCAAAGGCACGGCTTTGACCGTTAAGCGTACCGATACCGACAATCTGTCCAGCATTATTAATTGCAGTAGCAGTATTCAGCGTCCAACCAGAAGCAGTAGTCAGACTATTGAGATCGGCGATCGCACCGTTGCTGTAGAGGAATGCATGATTTCCACCACTTGCGCCAAGATCTGAAGTCCCAACGACTTGACCAGCATCGTTAATGCCGTAGGCTAAGCTGGTAGTGCCGCCGAGGGTGCCCAGGTCTTTCAGTGTTCCACTGCTATAGAGGAAGGCATGGGAGTCACTGCTACTGGTATCTGAGAAGCCAACTACCTGACCAAGGTTATTGAGCCCATAGGCTTCACTACTACTACCGCCAAGCGTGCCGAGGTCTTGCAGTGCTCCATCACTGTAGAGGAAGGCATGAGAGTTTCCACCTGCTATATCTGAGAAGCCAACTACCTGACCAGAGTTGTTGATGCCATAGGCATAGCTGCTACTGCCACCTAATGTACCAAGGTCTTGCAGCGACCCACCGCTGTAGAGAAAGGCATTAAGGTCTCCACTCGCAGTGCTGGCACCACCAACTATCTGACCAGAAGTATTAATGCTACGGGCTTCACTGAAACCACCACCTAGAGTACCGAGATTTTGCAGCGACCCACTACTGTAGAGAAAGGCATTACGGAATCCGTTGATATTATCTGAGGAGCCAACGACTTGACCAGAGTTGTTAATGCCGTAAGCATAGCTGCTACTACCGCCAAGCGTGCCGAGGTTTTGGCTAGTCCCACTGTACAAAAAAGCGTTAGTAACACCACTGCTGGTATCTGCACTGCCAACAACCTGACCAGAGTTGTTGATGCCGTAAGCAGCGCTAGTACTGCCACCGAAAGTTCCTAGGTCGGTAATAGTGTAACTACTGTCGAAGCTAGCAGCAGAGACTGGTCGGGCTGCTGCTACCAGGACTGTGAGGGGAGCCATCGCCAGAGCGACTTTAAAAGAGTTGATGGGTTTCATGTTTAATTCTTTAGGCAAGTGAGCAGTCATACTTAAAGCCCGGTACTGCGACCAGGAAAACCAGCTACATCAAAGTATTTAGCTGAACCCACTGTTTGGTATTTGAGGATGGTTCTCAAGCCGTTAGCAGCAGGGAAAGATGACAGAGTTGTGGAGGTGGAGGCTACTGTGTTTGGTCCTCCTGCTAGAGCTTCACTAATAGCGCGACCCACCAAAGTGCCTTGCTTATCGGGAGGGGGATTGAGGCCTAAAATTTTTGCGATTGTCAGAGGCACGTCCACATTACTGACTGGAGCTTGATCTACAAAACCTTGCTTAAAGTCAGGTCCCACAGCTGCCATGTAGTTGAAGGTGTCAGCACGGCTAAATGTTCCGTGCATCCCCTGTCCTTGCTGTAGTCCGGTGTCAGCAACCTCGACGCTACAGGCTAGAGGATTGTCACAGCCGATATGAAAGGTGCGGAAGTTAACGGTGATCGCGGGAGTTGGAGTCAGCGATGAACCTTGTAGGTTAATTGTACTTAAAGGTAGGGTACCTGGGATAGAGCCCAGGGCACCGTCAACAAACAGACCACTGACGTAATCTTGTTGGAGTAGTAGATTAACAATGCGCGGAGCTAAAGCCTGTCGGTTACTGGCATTGGGTAGATAGATTAAATCTGATCCACCATTAGCAGCAATGACAACATCTGGATTATTGGGATCGTTGCCAATCAAGCCGTCACCTGAAGCAGGACGAGGAATTGTGCCGGAACCTGGAGTGACTAGTTGATTCTTCTGATCTGGGTCGTACAGAGGTAGACCCAATCCTTTAGCTATATCTATAGCAAGAAAGCCTACAGGCAGGAATCCTTGGTTAACACTGGGATAAGTCAGGGAGGCAGCATAACTGGTCGCGCTCTGCTTACTAATGGTATTAAACCCGTGATCGGCTGTGACAAATACATCAGTTGTTGTATCCAACCCCAAATTCTTCAAGGTTGTCAGAATTTGGTTCAGGTTATTATCTGCATTTTTAACAGCCGCTTTGGAGGTAGGACCATTAATTCCTGGGGTGAGAGAATTGAGGCTGTCTCCTTGGTTATGCTGAGTTCCATCTGGATCTCGCGACCAATACACAGCAACAAAAGGCTTGTTACGGCTCTGAAACAGAGGCAGAATCGCCTTTGTGAGGCTATCTACAAAGTACTGCTGCTGAGTCAGGTTGGCAGCTGTGGTTCCGGGAGTTGTGTTGCTACCTGAGAAGCCATTACTTTGCTGTGAAGTACTTGGGGCTCCGTTGCTTCTATCAGGTGCCGTCGTAGGCAAAATAGCGGCTGTCAGGTACGTAGTGATATCGCTATTGAGTGGCACCCCACCAGTTTTACCTGTGGAGTCATCAATCACTATCGTAGTTGGAGGAGGCACAACACCGTTAGACCGATTTCCCTGAGTCACATCTTGAATTAGCGCAGGTCCAACTTTCCCCACCGCCGCAGTGCTGAATCCAGCGGCGCGAGCTGCGGCGAGTAGAGATTCTTCATTCAGGTAGTTGCCACTGAAGTGGTCGTTCATATCGGCTAGGACAGCATCATTCTCAAGGAAGGGGGTGACACTGTTACCAGCATTAGGGACAGGAAAACCAGCATAGATTGTATTGCTGAAGTCACCGTTATCACCTAGGTAATGCCCTGTTGCGATCACCGCACCATTGGCCGTGGTGAAAGTAGGAAACAAGGCATGACTGTTGGGAAAACTTACCCCTTGCTGACCGACACCATAGAGCGCAGGTGTATCAGTTGCATTCACCGAACTAGGACGCAAACCATCAGCCACGAAGATAATGGCATTGCGTGGCGATGATGATTGTGCGACCGATTTACTAACTGGAAACAACCTACCGAATAAGATAAAGGTAACTAAAGCACTTAGAAAGATAACTAAAAGTCTCCGCCGCTTGAGTGATTGAAAGAACCTGCTAACAATAGCTGCTACTTGGCTGCGACTGCCAAGTGGAGCCAATCTACTTAGCGACATAAGCAATTGATTCCCTATAGTTCGTAAACGACCATACTCGCACTGAGGCTCGAATAACGGTCATGACTTACTGACGCTACTGTTGTCACTTTAAGCTCAGGCTATGACTTTATTAAAAGGATATTAAAAATCTCTTCTTTACCAAAACCTTACACTAAGAAGCAAACGAAGCTAGAAAGTGATTTTCGGCTTATCCGCACTACGTTACAGCCACTAACATAGGGTTCTGGTAAAAATCAGTAGTCTTAAAGCACCCTTATCAATTTCATAGTTTGGCTTTAACAAAACTTCTGTATGTTGTGGAGGTTCAGATGAATCTTGTATAAATACGGGTACACTAGATGCACAATCAAGTAGAAAGCAGGTCAAATCGCTATCGGTTTGCCAGATGCCTCTCATCTCGGCAATTCATAAAGGCACTCCGAAGAATATGGCAGTCGGCGATCGCTCACTTCATCAAGCGTTTCTCCCCAATTGTCTTGGCGGTGTTTTTCTTAGCAATAGGTATACACTCGGTAACTGCACAATCAACGCCAAATACAGCAAGACCGAAGACGATACTGATATCGCTCGACGGTGCAACACCGCGCTTTGTCGATCAATACCTCGCTAATGGTGTACTCAGTCCAGACCGAGGTTTAGGTCTACTTAAGAGTCAAGGGATTTCCGCGCAGCAGAATATAACTTGTACTCCATCATTAACGGCAGCTTGTCATATCGCGATTGGCACTGGTTCTACGACTGCAAACACCGACATTGATGCCAATAGTTTCGAGTTACTCGTTAGCCCATTGGGTAGAACGATCAGCGGTTTTTCTGCACCTATCGGTGGCTACTCTATTAATGGACCAGCTCCTAGCCCTAACCCAACTGCTGAACCCATTTGGATTCCGCTCAGAGCTAATGGGAAGAAGGTTGTGACAGCAACCTTCCCTGGCGGAGATGGATTAGATGTCACAGCTCCGGGTCTGAGCAACAGCCCAATCATTCAGCCTGCCAGTCAGCGAACAGTAGACTATACAGTTCCCTTCGGAGCATTCGCTGGAGTATCAGCTAAAGGATTCAGCCTGACGGCTGCAAATTTTAGTCCGGCTCCTGGTACGACAACTAGTCAACTCAACGTTCTGCCGGAGGCAGCTCCGGCAGCTGCGTTGAGCAAGCTCGATGCTGCAGGCAAAGTTTCATACAGCCCAGTACTGCAAGCGTCTCTCAACGATACCTTTACAGTCGGTGGAGTTAAATACGATATCCGGGTTGCTGCCTTAGATACAACTAATGACAGCGTCAGCAATTATGATACGTTGGTCTTCTTTGACGCTAATCAGGGAATCAAACCTGGACCCTTTAGCCTACCGTCAACTGGTCCTGCTTACGTTCGGGCAAGTGACCAAACCTCCAGCCCGTTTTACCTAGAGGGCAGCTCTAACAGAGCAGGAACTGCATTCTATGTCAGCAATCTCGCCCCTGACCTCTCCACAGTCCGGGTTCTTCGCTACTCCGCAAATTATATCCCACGCAACCCGGCCGTACTGGCTAACGTGGATGACATTAACAACAACGTTGGTTTCTGGGCAGATCAGGCAGACTACCGCCTCACCGAAAGGCTCGACCCTAGTTTTAATGCTTTTCCAGATGCTGAATTAGAGGCTGCTTTTGAAGATCAGGTGCGTAGTTTCGTAGACTACCAAACACGAGTTGCCTTACGAGCGATTAATCAGGTCCCCAATGCAGACTTAGTTATGGTCTACATTGAACAGCCAGATGGCTCTGAACATCAGTTCCTCCTCACCGATCAGCGCCAAGCGACTAACCCCGCAGACCCAAATACTATTGGTGCGGGGCAAGACCAAGCCAAGATCGCTCGTTATCAGAAATACCTGCAAACAGCTTATCAAGCTGCCGATAATGCTGTCCAACGCATCATTGATGCTGTTGGCACCAATAGTGAAGGGAAACCTAATAGCAACATCTTTGTTGTTTCCGATCACGGTTTTACAACCTTCCACACCTCAGTAGATATTATCACCCTCTTGAAAAACAACGGCATCGATACCTCTAAAGTACAAGCCGTTACCTCTGGTCCTGCTGCTAACATTTATATCAATTTACAAGGGCGAGAACCAAACGGTAATGTTAGTCCACAAGAATATGCCAAGCTGCAACAGCAGATTGCTCAGGCTCTAAAAGCGGCTACAGACACTAACCCCAACTATACGAAAGATAACGGTGGGAGAGTACCACTCTTTGACAAGGTTTATAGCCGACCTCTACCTGTCGATCCGGGTAGTTCCCCGATTGGCACGACTACGAGTGATGTTATTGGTCAAGATGCTGGCGATGTGCTGGCACTACTCACCGAGGGCTACAACTTTGATGGGGCTCAAAGCCCTCCAGTTCAGCGGCTAGGGGATTCTCCTTCTACTAACCAGGTGCTATCGGTTTCTAGCTTCTACGGAGCCCACGGCTACGACGCCACAATACCTAACATGAGTGCCATTTTGTATGCTGCTGGACCAGATATTGGTCGTGGGACTCTAACTCAAATCCGCAATATCGATGTGGCTCCAACTATCACACAGCTCTTGGGTGTACAAAGCGCCCCAACCGTGCAGGGTAAGCCTTTTAATCTTGAAGGATAAAAATCCTTTGGAATGCTCTCAAGCTCATATTAAAGTAGAAAAGGTACTGCGAGTGACCAGTGCCTTTTTGTTTACCGCTTTGAGTTACGGTAACTTACTAAAAACACATGCAAACCATCAATCACACTCCAAGGGAAATAGACCGCCTAGTGGCAGAGCAAGTGATGGGATGGACAAACCTCTCGGTAGCCGGAACTCGTTTCGGAACAACACCAGAAGGCAAGGCTCACAGGATTGTGCCACAATACTCTACTGATTTGTCAGCTGCATGGGAAGTAGTAGAGAAACTTCGGCAAGCAGGATATCAAGGTAGTATCGACTGGAATAGCTCTGAGGCAGGATACGAGTGTGCTTTTGCGTCTACAAAGGTTCCACCCCAAAAGAGACAATCTTGTAGAGCCGCAACTGCCTCGCTTGCAATCTGCCTAGCAGCTTTGCAGATTGTTGGCGTACCAATTTCTTTTAACACCATAGATCGCAATGAGTGAGAATACAGAGACAATTTTTAGCAAAATCATTCGCCGAGAAATCCCAGCAGAGATTGTTTACGAAGATGATTTAGCACTTGCTTTCAAAGACATTAACCCCCAGGCTCCTGTTCACATCCTTATCATCCCTAAAGAACCGATTGCTCAGCTAGCCGATGCTGAATCTCAAAACCAAGACCTCCTGGGTCATCTGCTATTAACTGCCAAGCATGTTGCTCAGCAGGCTGGACTAAACAACGGATATCGCGTCGTCATCAATACTGGTCCTGATGGTGGTCAAACTGTTTCCCATCTGCATCTGCATGTCTTGGGAGGACGGCAAATGACTTGGCCACCAGGCTGAGCAACAAGAAAAACAAATGACACCAATAAGGAAAAGTTAATTACAAATTGCTTTACAAATCTCAATAAAACGTTTAGTATATTAACAGGAAAGGTAAGAAACCTACCTTACAGTTCGCAAGAATTGACGTTTTTTAAGCAATCATAGAGCAATGACAACAACCATACAGAGACGCGAAAGCACATCTTTGTGGGAACAGTTCTGCGAGTGGGTAACATCCACCGACAACCGCCTGTACATCGGCTGGTTCGGCGTATTGATGATCCCCACATTGCTAGCTGCCACAACCTGCTTCATCATCGCCTTCGTTGCAGCACCACCAGTAGACATCGACGGCATCAGAGAGCCAGTAGCAGGTTCACTCCTGTACGGCAACAACATCATCACCGGAGCCGTAGTACCAT
>JAFASY010000006.1 GCA_019244235.1 Chroococcidiopsidaceae cyanobacterium CP_BM_ER_R8_30 | reverse complement strand
CCACGTTTTTTAGCTGCTTATCCATTCTTATCTACAAGTACATCTATATACGCAGCTAGACCAGAGCTATCAGTAGCACTCATGGCCAAAGGACTAAAATCGCTTTCTCCCAAAGTGCCTCAAAGATCCTATTATATCTGGCGCTATAAAGGAATTGACGAATTACTGTTTTTAGGAGATGCCAAAGCGGCAAAGCACTCGTTTGCAATGGCAGCTAATTGGGCTAGTTTTTATTCTGATGCAGAAAGCAAACAAGTCGCTGCCATTTCGCGAGGGACAGCGCAGTTTCTATCCCGCAATCCCAAGAGTAAATGGGCTCAAGTTGCTGCCTGGGTTATGGTTTTGAACAACCAAGTTGATGAGCGAACGCGGGGAATTGCTGTTCATCGGCTGAAGGCTCTGGGTGCTAAGGTGGTTGTGACTCCTCAAGGAGCTGCACAGGTGCAGCTCCCAAGGAAAGATTAATTTCGATTTCAGACGCAGTCTTGAATTCTAAGGTAAATTAAGAATAGTTAACAATAGGCTTAAAGCGCTAAGCGCGCAGTATTAGGAGGATGGACCCCTGTGAATAAGAGGTGGAGAAATGCAGGGCTGTACGCACTGCTGGCACTTGTAGTCATTGCGTTAGGGACGGCGTTTTTAGATAAACCTAGCAATGAAAGGGAGACATGGCGGTACAGCTATTTTATTCAAGAGGTCGAAGGAGGCAAAGTTGAGAAAGTTAGCCTCAGTTCTGACCGCTCTAAGGCCTTGGTCACACCATTAGATGGCAAAAAGGTTGTGGTCAACATACCTAATGACCCCGATCTCATTAATATTCTGACCAAATACCAAGTCGATATTTCTGTCCTGCCTCAAGCTGATGAAGGTTTCTGGTTCAAGGCACTGAGCAGTCTCTTTTTCCCGGTGCTGCTCCTAGTTGGCTTATTTTTCTTGCTACGGCGTGCTCAGAGTGGTCCTGGCAGTCAGGCAATGAACTTTGGCAAGTCTAAAGCTAGAGTGCAGATGGAGCCACAGACACAGGTGACATTTGGGGATGTAGCTGGAATTGACCAAGCCAAGCTGGAGTTGAACGAAGTTGTTGACTTCCTCAAGAACGCGGACAGATTCACTGCCGTAGGGGCAAAAATTCCCAAGGGTGTGCTGCTCGTGGGACCTCCTGGTACTGGTAAGACGTTGCTGGCTCGGGCAGTGGCTGGAGAAGCAGGTGTACCATTCTTTTCCATCTCAGGCTCAGAGTTCGTCGAAATGTTTGTGGGGGTAGGTGCTTCTCGGGTCCGCGACTTGTTCGAGCAAGCTAAAGCCAACGCACCCTGTATTGTGTTTATTGATGAAATCGACGCTGTTGGTCGTCAACGGGGTGCGGGTTTAGGTGGTGGCAATGATGAGCGGGAGCAAACTCTAAACCAGTTGTTGACCGAAATGGATGGTTTTGAGGGCAACACTGGCATCATTATCATTGCTGCGACAAACCGTCCTGATGTACTAGATGCAGCGCTGTTGCGTCCTGGTCGGTTCGATCGGCAAGTTGTGGTAGACCGCCCAGACTACGCAGGCCGTTCTGAAATCCTTAAGGTTCATGCCCGTGGCAAGACGTTGGCGAAGGATGTGGATTTGGATCGGATTGCTCGACGGACACCTGGCTTTACTGGAGCAGATTTATCTAATCTTCTGAATGAAGCGGCAATTCTAGCAGCGCGGCGAAATTTGTCAGAGATCTCGATGGATGAGGTTAATGACGCAATTGACCGCGTGTTGGCAGGTCCTGAGAAGAAAGACCGACTGATGAGTGAAAAGCGCAAGACTCTGGTCGCTTACCATGAAGCTGGTCACGCGCTTGTAGGAGCCTTAATGCCAGACTATGACCCAGTGCAAAAGATTAGTATTATTCCTCGCGGTCGAGCTGGTGGTTTAACCTGGTTTACACCTAGCGAAGACCGGATGGATACAGGTCTATATAGCCGCTCTTATCTGGAAAATCAGATGGCAGTGGCTTTGGGTGGTCGGATCGCGGAGGAGTTACTCTTCGGTGAAGAAGAAGTCACTACAGGTGCTTCAAACGATTTGCAGCAAGTCGCTCGGGTAGCACGTCAAATGGTAACCCGCTTTGGGATGAGCGATCGCCTGGGTCCTGTTGCTCTGGGTCGTCAGCAAGGCAATATGTTTTTAGGGCGGGATATTGTTGCTGAACGCGACTTTTCAGAAGAGACGGCAGCTGCGATTGATGATGAAGTTCGTCAACTAGTGGAGGTTGCCTACCGCCGTGCTAAAGAAGTGTTGGTGAATAACCATCATGTCTTAGATTTACTGGCTCAAGCTTTGATTGAGAAGGAAACTGTAGATGCAGATGAACTGCAAGAGATGTTGGCAACTAATGATGTGAGAACAGCTGCTTTAGCGTAGCTATGACAAACATCTCTATTCTTCATGCCCTCTATAAGAGGGCATTTTTTGTAGCATTGTAAAAAACGGAGGCAGGAGGTGAGAGACTGTGTGATTGAGACTTACAAAATTCAGTTCTGTTTCCAGTTGTTCTCAGTCACTTCATCTGCCGGAAACAGACATTCAATTCGTAGTTCCTGAAGGGTGATATCGTAAGGCGTACCTAATGTGATAATCGTTGAGAAAAACTGCAATTCCAAATCATTTCGCTTGAGGTGAACGGTCAGAAGCAATGCATTTTGTGCGACTCGATTTGAGGTGTGCCAGATTTCAGAAACATCAGGATAGCTCATCAGTTCATTCAGCAATATGTCAGGCTGTTCACTTTCACCTTTAATGGCTTCTCGATGCACCCGTTGCAGCAAATGCCCTGCCAAATCCTCCCAGTTGACAACAAACGGACGCAGCCCCTGTGGATGAAACATGAGGCGCATCAGATTAATCTTTCTGTCTTGATAAAAGCAGGTTTGGAGTTTATCTGGATCAATGAAAGCGGTAAGCAGTCGAGTAGCTGCTTCGTTGGTTAGGAGCAGATTCCAGTAGCGATCGATCACAACCGCCGGGTATGGCTCCTGCTGCCGCAGCATGAAATCGAGTGCTTTACGAACCGAACTTATTTCAGGAGCTGATAGATCAGCTTCAGTGTGAATAGGAGCAAATCCTGCCGCCGTTAGCATGAGATTTTGCTGTCTTAGCGGAATTTCCAAGACGTTTGCCAATTGCAGCACCATCTCTCGACTAGGCTTGGCTCGTCCCGATTCGAGAAAACTGATGTGGCGCTGAGAAACTTGACTGGTGATGGCTAAATCAAGCTGACTAAAGCCCCGTTGGTTGCGCCATTGCTTGAGGAGCGTTCCGAACGAATCAGGTTCGTGGTTGGAGGCAATTGTGCTTTGCTGCATGGCAAGACTCTCAGAAAACAATGACTTTGATTACCTGTCGGGTAATTGCTTCAATTATCCTCCTCTGGCACGATTGTGGCATATCAACTTACAAAGAAGAGCCATGCTGAAGTTAACCAATGTTCCAGCGAAAAATTCACTTATCTCTACTAAACCCCTTTATTTGTTTCTTGCGACCGCAGGTTTATTGGTTCCCTGGTTCTGGCTGCTACAAGATCCAGCAGCTTTACTTGCTCCTGCCGTATTCTTTCAAAGAGCATTCGCTAATAACATTGCAACTGATCTAACGACTGACTTATTAATTTCGGTGTTCGCTTTCTTTTGCTTTGTGTGGATTGAATTGAAACGATTGGAGGTTTCTCGATTATGGATTTTTGTATATATCGCACTAACCTTTGGTGTCGGGCTTTCTTTTGCTCTACCATTCTTTTTATACCGTAGAGAGCAAATTCTTGAACGAAACTCATGAGACAGGCAAGAGTCAACAGCAAGTATTCTTAAAGGTAATTACATCCAGCGCTCCGAGCCTTTATAAGGCTGGCTGTTCACCACGTTCTTCAATATAACGCCGCAAGACTGAGTTGATTAAAGCTCTATACTCTCCGCTCTGATCCCGAAACCACTTCAACACATCAGGTTCGATTTGTACTAGGTGCTGCGCTTGAGATGCAGGAATTCTTAGAATAGCTTTCTCAAAAAACTCCTCCGTCAATGGTGGGATATCAGAGTAATCAATCCCTTCATCATCCATTGCCTCCAATGCTGTCCAATTAGTACGAGAGGTATTGCTCAAGTCTTTGCCGCTCATATCGATTCGCCCTTCGCGCCGAAATAATCCGAATCACGTCATTTTGTCGTTCCGTCCAAACCACAACCGCTACACCGTTACCGAGGAAACCGATACCGAACCAACGGTCTTCGCCGTAATCAAGACGATTATCTAGCTCAATTAGCATTGGACCTTCAAACACTTCAGGGACATCGGCGAAATCAATCTCATGCTTGCGAATATTCTCTAGATTCTTTGCCTCATCCCACTCAAACTGCATGAAAGGCTAGACACGCTAGTTAAACTGACTCTATTATCCTGTATTTATCGACGCTGCACAAATACCTTATGGTTGAGTGAGCAGGGTTACTATGAATTCAAGTTATGAATGTTCAGGAAGCTTACGATAATTGGTCAACGACATACGACACAGACACTAATCTCACACGCGATTTAGACCGGGTAGTTGCTGAAAACATATTATCAAACTTAAAATTCAAATCAGTTATAGAGCTTGGTTGCGGAACTGGAAAGAATACAGTTTTACTCTCACAAATTGCAGAGACTGTTCATGCAATAGATTTTTCGGAAAGCATGCTTCAGAAAGCTAAAGAAAAGTTGGAGTCGAATAACGTGACCTTCTCAGTCTTGGATATTTTAGAACCCTGGTCTTGCAACGACCAATCTGCTGACCTAATTGTTTGTAATCTTGTGCTAGAGCATGTAGAGAATCTGTCCTTTGTATTTTCTGAAGCCTTTCGCTGTTTAGTCGAAGGTGGCAAGTTTTTTGTCTGTGAGCTTCATCCATTCAGGCAATACCAAGGGAAAAAAGCCAACTTTCAGAGAGAGCAAGAAACAGTTGAAATTTTAGCGTTCGTACACCATATTTCAGATTTTTTCAACGCTGGAAAAAGCTGCGGATTGACTGTAAGTGAGTTTAAAGAATGGTGGCATACGCAAGATCAAAACGGTATACCAAGATTAGCCTCATTTGTGTTTGTTAAATAATTAATTCTATTCCTTTTAACGCCACAGTTGAGCGGCGGCAGAACACCTCGGACTCAGCACCATAAGCTTTTGTCCGTTCGCTCCAGCACAGTGTTGGGCGGTGTTTTGGGTACAAGAGATTGGTTCTCCTTTATCACTGTGATTAGAAACCGTTTGGCACTTGCAAGTGACTACTGGTGTGGAATGAGACCGCATCCGCTTAGACCTTAACTAAGAAATTACTGTTTTCTTTATAGACCTTAACGTCTTATTTACATTCCTATAGTCTTCGCTTAAAGCGGCTCCAGTATTTTGTACCTAGTTCCCTCGTCTACTTGTAAAATGAAGAACTCGATGACAAAGGCTGCTGCACTTACAGCATCTGCTGTTGCTATGGCTGTAGCTTCTACAACGTTGAATCCAGCGCAGGCGGCTGATTTTGACTTTAGCTGGAAAGGAGACAATGGTTACTCAGCTCTTGGTAGTTTCAGCTATGACGAAGCTAATGCTCCGACATTCATTTCCGAATCTGGTGCTGGACCAACTAAATTCTTACAGTCATTCTCTGTTTCCTTCTTCGATCCAGCAAACAACCCGCTTGAAAGTGGTAGTTCAGTTGTGAATGGTGTGTCTAGCGATAGATTTTTCAGACTTGACTTTAATAGCCAAACCCAGAACATCAGCGTGCTAGATGCTGATGTTGGTGGAACCTCATACCAGTACTTTCTTACCAATCTTCGAACTCCTACTGGGGATGTAGTACCTCCTGGTGTTACTACCTTCAACTTCTTCAATAGAGCCACTGCTGACGCTGCTCTTGATTCTAGCTCTACCGTTCAGGTTACACAGGTGCCTGAACCCTCCTCTCTACTGGGCATACTAGCTCTAGGTACAGGTTACTTGCTAAGTCAACGGCAGAAGTTACATAGGAAAACCGTTTGCAAGAACTCAGTTAAGCAAGTGCAGTCTTAAGTAAAACTTCGGTTGACCTTTAAGTCATTAGAATCAGGCTTCCAGTTCTCTGGAAGCCGTTTGCTCGCAGTATCCACAGCTCAGATAGCACGTTATAACTTCTCAATTCAGCAACGCCATTAATCTTCTCCTATCCCATTACCTGGCAGACTAGTAGGCGCTGGATTGACTAGCACCTGATCGACCCGGTTGCCGTCCATATCCATCACCTCAAAACGCATGCCATGCCATTCAAAATTCTCTGTTACAGTTGGGATTCGCCCTAAATGGGTAATAACTAAACCACCCAAAGTTTGATAACTGCCCCGGTTCTCTGCTGACAACTCATCAATCTCAAAGATTTCAAAAAACTCATCTATTGGCAACATCCCATCCAACAACCACGAGCCATCCTCACGCTGTACAGCCAGAGGTGCTTCTGGTTCATCATCAGAAGGTACATCCCCAACAATTTCCACCAGGATATCGTTAAGCGTCACTAACCCCTGGATCACACCATATTCATCGACCACTAAGGCAATGTGGGTACCAGTTTGCTTGAATAGCTCTAAAACCTTTAACCCACGGGTACTTTCTGGTACGTAGACAGCCTGACGTAACGATATAGTGAGATCTAATGGTTGACCAGAAAGACTACGGCCTAATAAGTCAGTCACATGCATCACACCTAGGACGTTATCCAGACCGCCTTGACAAATTGGAAACCGAGAATGGGAGCTATCTACCATCTTCTGTCGGTTCTCTTCAGCTGAGTCTTCCAAATCAAGCCAGACAATATCTGGTCGAGGTGTCATCAGAGCGTTAACTGGACGATCTCCCAGACGAAACACTCGCTCCACCATGTCTTGCTCAGCTTCCTCAAAAGTACCTGCCTCAGTCCCTTGTTCAATCAAGACTTTGATTTCTTCCTCTGTGACTTGAGGCGCTGTGGGGGGTCTAATGCCCAAGAGCCGCACGACTAACTCAGTTGAAGCACTCAATAGATAAACAACAGGAGAGGCAATCGTAGCAAACATCTGCATCGGCATAGCAACGGCAGCAGCAATCCGCTCTGGATTGTTTAATGCCAGCCGCTTGGGTACCAACTCACCAATAACTAATGTCAGATAAGTAATAAGTACAACCGCAATCGCAGAGGCGATCGCCTGACTATAAGGTGCCAGTAACGGGATAATCCTGAAGAACGGCGCTATCCTTTTACCTACTGCTTCCTCACCGAAGGCACCGGATATAATAATAATGAGTGTGATCCCTACCTGCACGATGGCTAGAAACTGATTTGGCGCATTAGCCAGTTGCAAAGCGGCATGAGCTCGCGTGTCACCCTGATTTGCCATTTGTTGCAGTCGCACCTTGCGAGCTGAGACAAGCGCCATCTCTGACATGACGAAAACGGCATTGGCGATAGGCAGCAGGAGAATGATCAAGATTTCGAGATTTGGTGACATTCCTAACATTGCCGAGCTGGTAACGGCCCTCCCCTTGCTTAACCCTTTATATCTAGTATCGAAGGTTTCTTACGGAAAGCCTTAAAAGTAAACAAAGTCATGTTCTTTGTTCGCTCAAAGGTCAGCCGGAGTAAAACTCCAGTTGCGCTCTTGAGCGCTCTTCTCAAGATACAGATTCCCTTCCATCCATCCAACAATCAACAGTCCACCTTTTTAAAATGTGAGAGGTAGGCAGATATCCGCCTCTTGCTTATTCTGTGCCACGACTTCCACCGTATTTTTGGGAAATTATGCCTTTTTCTTCTATTATTCGCGCCTTGGGGCGATCACCACTAACAACAGAACTACAATCTAAGCTAAATCAGCAACAAGTGTGCCGTCTTTCTGGCATCCCCCGCCTTCCCAAAGGACTAGTGGCTTCTACCCTAGCGCAGACTGAGGGGCACAACTTGTTCGTAATCTGCGCCACATTGGAAGAAGCTGGGCGCTGGGCGGCGCAATTAGAAGCAATGGGTTGGCAGACTGTACATTTTTATCCCACCTCTGAGGCATCGCCCTACGAGTCATTTGATCCCGAAACAGAAATGACCTGGGGGCAGATGCAGATTTTGGCAGATTTAATCAATAGTCCAAAATCCCAGGCAATTGTGGCGACTCCAGCAGCGCTCCAACCTCACTTGCCACCTGTGACAGCATTTAAGCCCTATTGCCTCACTCTCAATCGGGGAAACGTGGAATTGGACCTAGAAACTTTTAGCAATCAACTCGCTAATTTGGGGTATGAGCGGGTGCCCCTAGTAGAAATGGAAGGTCAATGGAGTCGGCGTGGCGATATAGTCGATATCTTTCCAGTAGCCTCGGAATTACCAGTGCGGCTAGAATGGTTTGGCGATGAGTTGGAACAAATTCGGGAGTTTGATCCTGCTACTCAACGCAGCGCTACAGTTAGTGGAGCAAAGAATGGACGGGGTGTTGGCGGTACAGCACTCGATCGAATTGACCATCTAGTCTTGACTCCTACCAATTTCAGCCCAATTGTGATAGGGGCACTGAGTGACGAAAAGGCTCAGCAGGTCATGAGTTATTTGTCATCAGAAGAACAAGACCTTTTGAACTCCCGGCAGTCTCTAGAGGGAAGCCGTCGCTTCCTCGGCTTGGCTTTTGAGCAGCCTGCTTCTCTCTTGGACTATTTGCCAGAAAATACTCTCCTGGCAATCGATGAAGCAGAACAGTGTCAAGCTCATAGTGATCGCTGGCTAGAACAGGCAGAAGAACAATGGCAGCAGCTCCCTACTCCCACCCTAGTGCCAAAAATTCATCGGTCTTTTGAGGACTCTTTAGCAACAGCAGAATGCTTTTACAAAGTTTACTTATCAGAACTTGCGATTGAAGCAGCTCCCTCAACATTAAACCTTGCGAGTCGTCCAGTACCTGTTACACCACACCAGTTCGCCAAAATTGCGGAAACCATTAGACAAGAGCGTGATCGCGGTCTCACGATTTGGCTAGTTTCGGCTCAGCCAAGTCGCTCTGTCTCCTTATTACAAGAACATGACTGCCCCGCCCAGTTTATCCCCAATCCCCGCGACTATCAAGCCATCGATAGACTGCAAGTCCAGCATATCCCAGTAGCACTGAAATACTCTGGACTAGCTGAATTGGAAGGGTTTATCCTACCAACATTTCGTATTGCGGTTGTGACTGACCGCGAATTTTTTGGTCAGCACGCACTTGCCACCCCTAGCTATATTCGCAAGCGTCGCCGCGCCGCCTCGAAGCAAGTTGACCCCAATAAGCTACAGCCGGGTGATTACGTTGTCCATAGAAATCATGGGGTGGGTAAGTTTCTGAAACTAGAAAGCTTAACCATCAACAAAGAAACTCGCGAGTATTTGGTAGTGCAGTATGCCGATGGCTTACTACGAGTCGCTGCCGATCAGTTGGGGGCTTTGTCTCGGTTTCGCAGTACTGGAGATCGCTCCCCAGAACTCAATAAGATGTCTGGCAAGGCTTGGGAAAATACTAAGAGCAAAGTCCGCAAAGCCATCAGAAAATTAGCTGTTGACTTGCTTAAACTCTATGCCCAGCGAGCGCAACAGCATGGCTATGCATACCCGCCAGATTCGCCCTGGCAGGAGGAACTAGAAGACTCTTTTCCCTACCAGCCCACAACCGACCAACTGAAGGCAGTACAAGATGTGAAGCGCGATCTCGAAAGTGATCGCCCAATGGATCGCCTTGTTTGCGGCGATGTCGGATTTGGTAAAACCGAGGTTGCCATCCGGGCAATATTTAAAGTTGTCAATGCTGGGAAGCAAGTGGCTCTCCTCGCACCTACGACAATCCTGACTCAGCAGCACTACCACACCCTCAAAGAGCGCTTTGCTCCTTACCCCATCCAAGTTGGGTTGCTCAACCGCTTCCGCACAGTGGAGGAACGTCGTGACATTCAGCGTCGACTGGCAACAGGGGAACTCGATGTGGTTGTTGGTACACACCAGTTGTTAGGTAAGGGTGTCACTTTTCGCGATTTAGGGTTGTTGGTGGTGGATGAAGAACAGCGGTTTGGGGTGAACCAAAAGGAAAAAATCAAATCTCTCAAAACTCAAGTGGATGTCCTCACCCTCAGCGCCACCCCGATTCCCCGCACTCTCTATATGTCCCTTTCAGGGATTAGAGAGATGAGTTTGATTACCACACCGCCTCCGTCCCGCCGTCCGATTAAAACTCATCTAGCTCCCTACGAGCCAGAAACCATTCGTAGTGCCATTCGTCAAGAACTCGACCGTGGTGGTCAGGTGTTCTATGTCGTGCCGCGAGTTGAGGGCATAGAAGAAACAGCAGCAAAGCTGCGGGAGATGGTGCCGAGTGGACGATTGGCGATCGCCCACGGACAGATGGAAGAGGGAGAATTAGAATCTACGATGCTGACCTTTAGCAACGGAGAAGCCGATATCCTTGTCTGCACCACCATTATTGAATCTGGCTTGGACATCCCGCGCGTCAATACCATCTTGATCGAAGATTCCCAGCGCTTTGGTCTCTCCCAGCTCTACCAGTTACGGGGGAGAGTTGGGAGAGCTGGGATTCAAGCTCATGCATGGCTGCTTTACCCCAGGCAACGAACGTTATCGGATGCTTCCCGGCAGCGATTGCGGGCAATTCAAGAATTCACTCAATTAGGCTCTGGATATCAGTTGGCAATGCGCGATATGGAAATTCGGGGAGTCGGTAATCTCCTAGGAGCAGAGCAGTCAGGTCAAATGGATGCCATTGGCTTCGACCTCTATATGGAGATGCTAGAAGAATCGATCCGAGAAATTCGCGGACAGGAGATTCCTCAGGTTGAGGATACGCAAATTGACCTCAATCTCACAGCTTTTATTCCAACTGACTATATTCCAGATTTAGATCAAAAGATGAGTGCTTACCGAGCGGTTGCTGCTGCCAAATCTCAAGAAGAATTAACGCAGCTGGCGGCAGAGTGGAGCGATCGCTACGGTCCTATCCCCACGGCGGCGACGCAGCTGTTGCGAGTGATGGAACTCAAACTGCTCGCTAAGTCGCTGGGCTTTAGTCGCATTAAACCAGAAGGCAAACAGCACGTCATCTTGGAAACATCCATGGAAGAACCCGCTTGGAATCTTTTGGTAGCAAATTTACCTGAACATTTGCACTCACGCTTTGTCTATTCTCCTGGCAAGGTAACCGTTCGCGGCTTAGGTGTGTTAACTGCCAATCAGCAGTTGGAGAATTTAATTAACGCCTTGGGCAGAATGCGAGGGGCATTGCCAGAACCTGCAAGCGTTTGAACAACAGATGGATCAAATACCCCACATCACAACCCTGACAGCTAGCTACGACCTGCGCCTAGTAGTCATTTCTCTTCTGATTGCAATCATAGGCTCATATACAGCACTAGATATGGCTGGACAAGTCGCAGTTGCATTAGGAGCTGCTCGCCACCTTTGGCTGACGGGAGGAGCACTTGCCCTGGGAATTACCATCTGGGCAATGCACTTCATTGCCCTACTGGCATATCATCTCCCAATACCCATTACCTACGTCTTCTCAACCGTCTTAATCTCAATGGTGGTAGCAGCTGTAGGCTCCGCCGTTGGTTTTTTTCTCGTCACTCGGCAGCCAATAGGCTGGCTGCTGTTGTTGAGCGGAGGCATTTTCTTTGGGCTTGGCATTATTGGCATGCACTTCACTGGCATGACAGCAATGCTACTACAGGCAGTACCAGTGTATGACTTTAAGCTTGTTTTACTCTCCGAGCTGTGCGCAGTTACTCTATCCTTGAGCGCCGTATGGCTGGTGTTCCATCCCAGCGCTAAGGCTATTGCGAGTAAGAGCCTAAGGAGGATTGGCGGTGCCATCCTGGCAGGAACTGCTATCGACGGGATGCACTATGTTGCGATGGCAGCAGTCAACTTCCAACCCGCTTTCAAATTGCTACCTGATTCTGGGATAGATAACTATGTCCTAGCAATTACAATTGGGACTGCAACTTTAATTGTTCTATTGCTAGCATCGTTAGCCTCTTTTTTCGGTCAGCGACTCAGTGCTGAGATCGCGAGAGCGAAGGCACTCCGCGAAAGTGAGGAGCGATATCAAAAATTGTACGATCTTGCTCCCGATGCCTATTTTTCGATCGCAGCTGATTGCACGATCAAGTTTGCTAATCAGTTTAGTGCTGACTATCTAGGCTATCGCAAAGAAGAGCTAATCGGCAAATCCGCTTTAATCACTATCTATGAGGTCGATCGAGAGACTTTTCAACAACGGGTTGCTAGAACCTTTAATGAAAAGTTGACAAATACTGAATGGGAACTGCGCAAAGTGCGCAAAGATGATTCAGTTATGTGGGTGCGTGAGCGAAGCCAACTGCTTTTTGACGAGGATGGAACGCCAATTGAATTGCAAATGATTTGTAGAGATGTGACTGAGAGTAAGCAGGCAGAGGAAGCTCTGGTGCGGAGTGCGTTTTACGATACACTGACCGGTTTACCCAACCGAGCTTTGTTCATGGACCGTCTGAAGCAAGCAGTTGAGCAGGCAAAACGGCGCGAGAATTACCTATTTGCTGTCCTCTTTCTTGATTTAGATCGCTTCAAGGTGATCAACGATAGCTTAGGACACCTACTTGGAGATCAGTTGCTGATTACCATTGCTGCCAGATTTAAGGCATGCCTCCGTCCTACAGATACGGTTGCCCGACTTGGAGGAGACGAGTTTACAATCTTGCTTGAAGCTATTGAAGATGTCAGCGATGCGATCCGTGTTGCTAACCGAGTACAAGAGCAACTCACACTGCCTTTTGCTCTAGACGGACAAGAGGTATTTACTTCCGCAAGTATTGGAATTGCGCTAAGCATAACAACTTATACTCAGGCAGAAGACGTCCTGCGAGATGCTGATATCGCCATGTATCGAGCCAAGAATCAAGGTTCGGCACGCTACGAGATATTTAACCCAGATATGCATACTCGGGCAGTAGCACTTTTGCAGTTGGAAACTGACTTAAGACTGGCACTCGAACGACAGGAGTTTCGCCTGCAATATCAACCAATTGTGTCGCTTTCCACTGGCAAAATTATTGGTTTTGAGGCGCTGGTACGCTGGCAGCATCCACAAGGACTCATCTTACCCAACGATTTTATCCCTGTGGCGGAAGAAACTGGACTGATCCTCCGCATCTGCCAATGGATAATCAGCACAGCATGTCGTCAGATGCGCCAATGGCAATTACAACTTTCTACAACACCACTGCTGACAATTAGTCTCAATCTTTCTGCCAAACAGTTCACTCAACTTGATCTCATCGACCAAATCAATCAGACTTTACAGGAGACGGGCTTGGATGCCTCAAGTTTGAGGCTAGAACTCACCGAAGGTGCAATCGTAGATGGTACCGCACCCGCAGACACTACGCTTTCACAACTGAGAGAGCTAGGTGTTCAGTTATCTATTGATGACTTCGGTACAGGCTATTCATCCTTAGGTCGTCTTTATCGCTTTCCAATTAATGGGTTGAAGATCGACCAATCCTTTGTCTCTCAAATTGGCACTGACGAGGTGAGTACAGAGATTGTCGAGGCAATCGTAACACTTGCCCACAAATTAGGTGTAGATGTGACAGCAGAAGGGGTGGAAACGGCAGAACAACTGGCACAGCTTAGAGCTTTGGAATGTGAGTATGGGCAGGGATATTTTTTCTCTCGGCCTTTGGATAGTGGGGCAGCAGAGGCGCTAATCATGACTAATCCACAGTGGTAGATATAACAAAATAAATTTCTAAAAAGATGTAATTTATAAATGTCTAACACCAGAGGCTGCTCAATTGAGCTGCCATCCACTGTCTATAGAAGTCATTCACTGAGAAAATTAGGATATGAAGCTTCTACCATTAGAAAAGCTTGGAGCTAGGGAAGTAGCTGGTGGCGTCGTCGAGTTTGGAATCTTTCTGCCTTGGGTGTCTGCAAGTAACGGAAATCAGCTATGGGTCAAAATTATTCATGAAAAAGACCAATTTCTGCAAGACATTGCTCCAAATGAGTTTGAACTAGCCCACAAAACTGATCCAGAATACGGTGATTATTGGTCAGTCAAGATAGATATCAGGAGCAAATCGCGTAGTAGACGGACTCATCCTAACTCAAAATGGGGTCAAGATGGAAAGTATGTATACCGATATTGCCTGAGAAATTCTCACGACTCTGAAATTGATTGGATCGTTGACCCTTTCGCCAGAGAGTTTGGTGTTGGTCAGCTATCGGCATTCACTTTAAAATATCAAGACTATGTCTGGAGTAGGCATGAAGAAAAAGTTTGGAAAACTCCAGCATTGAAGGATATTGTAATTTACAGGTTGCTCCTTAGCGAGTTTAGCAGAAACATTGATAGGACAACTAACCTACTAGATTATTTAGCAGATTTAGGGATCAACTGTATTGAGATCATACCTGTCTCTAGTGTTGCAACAACCTTAACTAAGGAGCTATTGTCAATCGGTTACTTTGGTCTAGATGGGCAATTTGGTCAGAAAAAAGATCTGCAAAGATTGATTGATGCGGCACATCAAAGAAAGCTGGCGATAGTTTGGGACATCTTCTATAGTCATAGCAGCAATCGTTTTCCTTACTTTTCTATTTATGAAAAGCTGGGCTATCATGAGAGCCCCTTTGTTCAAGATAGTTTAGGAGAAAACATTGACAACGTCAACTCAGCTCCTGGAGGAAGCCTTCGGGAGGACTGGTATGCCTGCGGATCTCCCGCAAGCAACGTCCTTGAGAACGTTGACTTTCGCCGTAAGTTTACCCAAGACTTCTTTTTAACCGTCAATTACTACTGGCTCGACTATTATCACGTTGATGGTTTTCGGTATGGCTACATATCTACCAATGGCTCAAACGATATACAAGAAGAAGCCTATGCTGATTCGATTTTTAATACCTACCAAGCAGTCAAAGCCCAACGAGACTCTCGCAGTCACTGGCAAAGATTTTTTCACAATGGAGATATTAATCTCATTCAATGTGCTAAACAATCAACCTATTTACAAGAATTCTCTCAAACCTATAGCAACTGTGCTTGGCAAAACGAGACTTTGGCCGCAGCTCAAGGAGTAGCCCATGGAGATCGAGCCGAATTAACGAATCTTGGCTTGTGGTTTGGTCTTACTGACTATCCGGCGGAGACCACAATCGACGATGACAAACTTACAAAGACAGCTTTGCAGTATATTGAAGATTATGATTGCTCCCGCTTT
>JAFASY010000124.1 GCA_019244235.1 Chroococcidiopsidaceae cyanobacterium CP_BM_ER_R8_30 | reverse complement strand
CTGGATAGATAGATCTAAGCCTGTTGTGACTTCGTCTAGAAATAGTAATGGTGGCCTGGGTGCTAGGGCACGGGCAATTTGAACGCGTTGTTGCATTCCACCCGAGAAGTTACCAGGCAATTCATCTATTCGCTCTGTCAAAAACTCAGTGTGGGCAAGGATATTGCTGGCACGATCGCGAATTTCATCATAGCTCAAGCAACCACTCATAAGCAAGCGTTCTGCAATATTTCCACCTGCAGATACTCGAAAATTTAGTCCCGAATGTGGGTTCTGGTACACCATGCCAAACTTGCGATCCCGTAGCCAACGTTGTTGAGCAGCATTGAGTGTAAATAAATCCCAGCTTTTGTCTATATCGAAGAACTTAGCACTGCCGCTAGTTGGAGTTTGATCGAAATACAGCAGTTTTACTAACGTCGATTTGCCACTGCCTGACTCACCCATAATTCCTAAGATTTCTCCCTGATTCAAATCGAAGGAAATGTCTAGGGCTGCAACTAGACTGTGACAGTAGGAGCAGATATTGGTGTTAGCTTGAGGCCCTGTTGCTTTAACGCAATGAGGACAAACCTTTCCATAAATCTTGCTGAGGTTTCGTACCTCCAAGATTCTTCTCACTTTTGATCTCCTAGCTGACTATCACAATAATTGCTGTCAGAACACTGATAAACTTTTGCTCCCTTGCTATCAATCAATTCATTTAGAAAGCTAGTCATTGAACCACAGCGCTGGCATGTACGACGATTCCCCTGCTCATCGGTAAAATCTTCAACCCTGAAGGGAATATCACTGAAGGAAAGTGGTTCAGCATCGGTGTAAGGTGGTACAGCATAAATTTTCTTCTCTCTGCCAGCACCGAACAGACACAAGGCTTCAGCCTGATGCAATTTGGGGACATCGAAGCGAGGAATTGGAGAAGGGTCAATCACATAAAAGCCATTGATACGGGTGGGATAGCGATGAGAAATGGTAATTTCTTTGAATTTCACCATATCTTCGTAGAGTTTCACCCAGAGCCGCGCATAATCTCCATCGCCGTGCATTATTTTACGCTTTTCTTCACTTGGTTCAACAACTACGAGCGGGTCGGGATAGGGAACCTGAAGCACCAGAATTTGTCCAAATTTGAGTCGTTTTTCTGGAATGCGGTGACGACTTTGAATCAATGTAGCTTCTGCAGTTTGTCTAGTTAGCGTAACTCCGGGACAGGTTGTAGCTACAAATTTACGAATATTGACCGCATTGACTGAATCATCGCTACCCTGATCTATCACCTTTAAAATCTCATTGCTTCCTATCAAAGAGAGCGTAATCTGCAATCCGCCTGTACCAAAACCACGGGCAATCGGCATTTCACGCGAGGCATAGGGCACCTGATAACCAGGAATGGCAACAGCTTTAAGTAGGGTGCGGCGAACTTCCTTCTTGGCATATTCATCCAAGAAGCCGAATTGATAGTTGTAGCGATTGGTCTCTGAAGAAGCCGTGTTTAGAACTCCTACAGAAGCGCCGTTCTTCTGAATTGCTTCATCGGTTAGGGATTGTATCATTACACAGAGGTGATAAGGATCAAAGAATAGAGGGATTGTAAAAACTTTAGTCTATCTAGACTGGTTCTGAGTACTACGCAGACGATCGAGATCGGATTGAAACGTAACGTAGTGAGGCAGTTTGTAATGGGAGGCAAAGCCCATTGATTCAATTCCGTCAATGTGCAGTAGGACGAATTCAGGATCTTCAGAGGGATGATCGGGGCTGTGTTTCATACCCTTTTGTAGGGCACGATCGAGAATTGCCATAGCGATCGCTTTCACTTCGTTGTGTCCGAAACAGGCACCGTACCCTAAACCAAACGTAGGAGTATTCTGATTAGGTTCCGCGTCGTACATAGCAACGACTTCGCACTCAGTCATTAAGATTTCGCCAACCTCAATGAGTTCACCAGTAACAAGGTGAGGCATCTGCACAGGTAGATAGCCGACGCGTAACTCGGCAACGGTGGGATGAATGTCACCATAACCGCGCATGTTGGAGTAGGCGATCGCTAAAATTGACCCTGTTTCTGCTCGTGCCATCGTTGCTAGTGCTGCCGAGCGGGTGACTGGAAAGACTATTGGTTCCCGTGTGATATCAAATGGACGGTTAGGACACTCACTGACCGATGGTAAAAGTCCTTCCTGGCGCAGACTCTCTAACACTTTAGGAAAGGTTGTTGGTAACGCTTCTTTTGGTGTTTCCTGCAACCAGCTTTTAGCAATCTTACGAAACTGTTCTGGCGATTCATCCAGCAGTTCAAATCGAAACAGGCGTTGCAAGTAATCTGAAGTAGGTCCTAGCATCTGTCCACCGGGAATATCTTTGAAGGCAGCGGAAATACGACGAATCAGACGCATATTTTTGCCACCTTGCAGCGGTGTTTCGCTTAATCGAGGACGAGTGGAACGGTATGCTCGCAGGTAGAAGGCAGCTTCCAAAGTGTCTCCCATACTTTGCTTAATTGCCAAGGATGCTAGTTCTGGATGATATAAACCTCCTTCTGACAAAACACGGCTGTGAAGAAAGTGTAGCTGATGCTGGATCTGATCTAAGGACAGAGGATTTGCTGTGAAAGAGTGAGTTCTCAAGAACTCCAACAATTCTTGAGCCTGTCCAATTGCAGTTTCTCCACCTTTGATAGCAATGTAACCCATAAAAACTTTAGATTTTGAGTTTTAGATTTTCGATTGTGATAGCTCTTGGTATCGCCATAACCTGAGTAAAAGTCACTAAGAACAAATCTATTCCTAAAGGAAAGTTTTCAACCCACTGCTGACGATGTATGAACCATTCTGGGTGAAATTCAGCAATGGACACTTTTCGAGTTCCATTCACTCCTGGTCCTCTTAATAGAAGGGGTAGATCGCCAACACCAAGAGTTTCACCTTGAAGGATCAAAGTTGCTCCTTTTTCTGGATTGGGTAACTCTCCTAAGTTAGGAAGGAAGCCCTCTTGAGGTGGCTTAGTTGCATCTTTGACCACGAAATTGGCGATCTCTGAGGAAGCTGTATGGGCTTGTAGGAGATGGCGAACCTGTTGACTAATCAATTCATCTTCATCGCTTAAACTGACTGTTCCATCGAGCAGGGTAGCTAACACTCCTAGTAAGGCTGAAGAGTTGCCTAAATAAGGGCTTAGGTCGGCAATCTCACCTGGTAAGCTCATGCAATTGAGCAGAGCACGAAAAATCTTCTGCTGAGTTTCTGCTTGCCAGATTGCATCAATAGCCAGCATCATCTTCCTCCTGGCTGAGCAAGGAAAAGTTGACCCTAGTTTTTGCTAACATTAGTCCGCGCTGTTGGTCTTCCCAGATGCGTTTTTCCATTCCTTGTTGAATCAGTTCTGCAATGTTTTGCCATCCTGGTAGGTGATGAGTCATTATAGCATCACAAATTGCCAGAGCAATGGCTAACTCTTCTGAATCATGCATGACTTGAGCTGCCCCTTCAAAGCTTTCCTGGGCAGAGTTTGTGAGTTCAATCCAGGCACTGACGAGTGGGATTTCGCCCAAGTAATAGGGTTCATGAAATACCCCGTCTTCCATCTGTAATAGGCTCAAACCAGCTTGAGGTAATGCTTTAAAGTTGACTTTCCAGTTGAGTGTTAACCGTTCTGCTAGTGACTGAATAGTCTGAGGAGAATGAGCAGTTAATGCTCTGACCCAATGATTTTGAGGAATCATGAGAGTTTACTCCTCAACCAATTGACAAAGTAATCAATACAAACATTTGCTACAATCACAATCTAGATAAGTGCGTCGTCTATATCACAAAAATTTTGAGCTGCACCAACTTTGACAGGTAAGTGCTGAAGTTTTATAGATTACCACTCTCTTCGTAGTATGGTGAAAAAGATTTGCGACATAAGGGTATACTCTTGCACTGTCTGTCATTCCCAGTCGCTATACAAAGTCCCCAGCCGTGCGTTCCAAAGCTCGATTTTTAGTCTCTACACCACGCAGGTACCACAGCAAAGCACTGATTGGACCAGGTAAAACCATAATCAAGAGAACTAATAAAGCTGCCTTTGGATCGCGGGTAGACGAAAAGACTTGAGTCAACAATAGCGGTGCAAAGAAAGCCCCTAGCCGACCAACTGCAACAGATAACCCTAATCCAGTTCCTCGAATGAGTGTGGGTAGGATTTCAGCAGTGAGAATGTATGCAGCAATATAAGCCCAGGTGATACTAAATTGCACTAATGAGTAGCCCAACAGAATTTGCTGTGAATCACCTGCAAAGTAAAGATAAATTAGCCCAATTGTACTGAGAACATAGCCAAAAAGCAGTGCTGAACGACGGCCCCATTTATCTAATGCAATTGCGACGAGGATGCCTCCTGCTAATGCAGCGAAGTTCCCGATGAACACATATCTAGGCATTGCTGTAGCCGGAATATGAATTGATGGCAGCAAAACTAATGTAATTAGCGCGGTCATTCCGTAGACAATGGCGGCTTGAGAGAAGTTTAGTGCACTTGCCAATGCAAGCCGTAGAGGAGTATTAAATTTTGCTTGCCACTCTACGCTCTTGTCTGAGGGAGGTTGCTCTAGGGTGATGGACATAACCGAACGAGAAAATTCAGATAGCTTCTCCTTAGCAACAATTGCTTCAATGGAGTGTACAATTGCCTCGGCTTTTTCTCGCTGTCCTTGATGTATCAGCCAACGTGGAGATTCAGGAATGACTTGTCGTGCCCAAAGCCCTGAAACCGCTAGTAAGCCTCCCAGCCCAAATCCCACTCGCCATGCAATAGATGTGGGTAAATATTTTACTAACAATAGTGCTACTAGCGAAGATAACACTCCCCCTAACGGGAAGCCTGCTAGAATCAGAGAATCTGTCTTGCCTCGATACTTTTTAGGAATAAATTCTCCCATTGTTGCAGTCACAGCCGAGTATTCTCCACCCACTCCAAGTGCTGTTAAAAATCGCAGCGCTAAAAATGAAGGATAGTCCCAGGCAAAAGTTGTTAAAACGCTAAATCCTGCATACCAAAATAGAGTAAACAGGAACATTTTCTTGCGTCCTAAGCGATCGGCTAAATAGCCAAAGACGAGTGCACCAAGCAGAATACCAAAAACCCAAGCACTCACAGCATAAGATCCTTGAATTGCAGTCAGGTGCCACTCTTTAGTCAGTAGAGCTAAAACGCTACCAATGATATTAATTTCAAAAGAATCTAAAGCCCAACCCAATCCAAGAGCAATTACTAAAGAAGTGTGAAAAGAACTCCATGGAAGATTGTCAAGCTGACTCAGTAGATCGGTTTTTCGATCGCTCTCTGGCGATCTATCTGTTTGAGACATCAGGTTCTCTCCAAATAGCAAATGGTTTTGAAACTTCAGGCTAAGTGACTGTGTAAGTGTTGCTTTAAAGCAACACTTACTGCACGCGCTTTCACGAAGTCAATGCAGCCCTCGGAAGTTACCTTCCTTAAGAACACTGACCCCAATGCATAGCGACGGCGCTCAGTTGACTAAAACTGTTCTGTAGCAACTTTTAAATGTGCTCGTTAATGAACAAGGAACCGCTTCTTTTCAACCTTATAGGAGAGAGGTTAAGTCCCAGAACAATTTTCTTTAAACTTTATTTGTCGAGTTGTCTATACAAGTGCTTGGCCTTAGACAAAAATTGTGTTAGCGGTAGGTGTTTGCTGAAGCATACAACAGACTTGATTGAGCAGTCGAGAGATGCACAGTTGCTAGAACTTCCTGCCAATGCACTAATTCTTCTAGCAGAATCCATCAACATCGACCAAATCGCCAGAAGAATTGAGTACGGTGTTTCGCGATATCGTGGCGAATCGTCAATGAGACTTACTGTCAGTATTAGATAGTACTGGAACTAACGGAGGTAGCGGTGTACTAGGGGCAACGATGCCACCAGAAATGATAACCTTAAAGGCGTCTTCGATAGACATAGAAAGATCTAACACCTCATCTTCTGGCACCACTGCATACCAGCCAGTTGTGGGGTTTGGAGTTGTTGGAATGAAGATACTCAACATTGGACGGCTGAGATGAGATTGGATCTCGCTACTTGCTGTTCCTGTAACGAAGGCGATCGCCCATATGCCTCGTCGCGGATACTCCACCAAAATGACACGACGAAACTTGTTATTTGTATCCTTAAACACCGTTTCCAACAGTTGTTTGAGGGTTTTATAGACTGAGCCAGCCAAGGGAATTGCTTGCAACAGCTGTTCCCCGGAGTTGAGTAACCACCGCCCCACAATGTTGCGAGCCATCAGACCAATCAGCAAAATACATGCTAGTGGCACAGCCAATCCAACTAGTAAAGATAGCAGGTTGACTAAGACAGGGTCCATACTTTCAAAGGGATTCAGTTGCTTAGGAATCCGCGTGAGAAAGTTAATGACCCAAATGGCAACGGTGATTGTAAGCCAGATTGTGGTAGCTAAGGGAATGACTACCAACAAACCAGCAATGAGATCGTTCTTTAGGTCCTGTTTAAGGCGTTCAATCACAAACTGCCCAACCTCCTCATGAATTGCTCTAATAATTAACTACGCCGCCAATTTCAACTTTTTAGTCTAGCGCTGGTTGCGTTTTGTTCTGTGTGGAATAGCGGTCAGAGGATTAACGACGAGCTGGCAATAACCAACCCATGCTTTTTAATCCCATCCAACTCATGGCAATATAACCAATAGCTAACAGCAAACAGGTGCCCACGACTCGCAGGCTAGACCGCCACGCCTCCTGTTGAGCCTGACGCTGGGCTTCTGCCTGACGACTCTGGATCTGGTTCAGTGTTGTCGTGCGAAGAGTTCCGAGCCTGTCTTGAAGTTTTTGCTGCACTAACTGGTCAATGTTTTTCGGATTGGCTTTAGACTCCTTGAGTAAATCTTTCAGCTGCTGGGGGACTGTATTGCTTTGGAGTACTTGATTGTACTGCTGCTCGTTTTTAAGCAATTCATCAATCTGGGCTTTGAGCTGGGCTTGCTGCTGTTGCAGCTCTAATTGAGCCTGAGGGCTGTTAAGCTGATTTTCTAACGTAGTCTTATCATTTGCCGCTTTCTGATTGATTTGCTCGACTGCTTGATTGCTCGCCTGACTGATATTGCTGAGATGGAGGGGAAAGAGCACCAGGAAGAGCAACCCCAAGAGACTGGAGAAAAAAATTGCCCAAAACCTCAAGTCTAGCCATGCTTTGCGACTGACTGAGGTATTGCCAGCACTGTTACTAATCCAATACGCGACAAAAATCAGTGCTAATCCCACCAGCAAAATAACTCCTGGCTCAACCATCTGGGTTGCCAAGCTAATTTGCCAGGTCCTATCTAGTGGTTGGAAGGGAAACAATAGAGTCACCAAGTTCAGCAAAAAAACAAAAATTAATAGCACCCCAACCAGCTTGAGGATTTGGGCGGTGAGCGGCGAAAAACTGTTGCTACTCATTGTTTTCATATTAATTTCTCTGTCTAATTTTGCTTTTCAAACTACACCACCTTAACATCTCTCCTGACAACTCACTGTCGGTGATACCACCGAGCAATTCGTTTAGGTGGAACTCCCAGAAGATAAGCAGCAATCGCTATTTGGTTAATCAGTGTGGTTTTCAGCACACCCAGCTTTTGCCAGCGGCGCCCTGATGTCAGCACTGGCACTGGCAGTATGATGATACATCCTTGGCAGCGTAGACGACGCATCAGCTCAAAATCTTCCATAATTGGCAGTTGGGGAAATCCACCGAGGGCACGAAACAAACCAGCTTTTAGGAAGATGGCTTGGTCGCCATAGGGCATCTGGAGCCAGCGTGATCGCGCCTTCACTCCATATTCAACCAACCGCAAACCCAAAAGCGAACCATCAATCCGTAATTCAAATGCCCCAGCAACAATACCAGGTGGCTCTAGAGCTTGACGAACTAGGGTATCAAATCCCATAGGTAAAAGAGTATCGGCATGGAGAAACAGGAAAATATTACCAGTAGCCACTTTAGCACCAGCATTCATCTGCCCAGCCCGACCTACCGCCCTTGCTACCAAAACTCTCGTACCCAATGATTGAGCTAATTGGACTGTGCTGTCTTGGCTACCTCCATCCACTACAATGACTTCTACATCCGTAGCTAGCTGAGTCTGGAAGAGCGTTGTTGGCAAGATTTGCGCCTCATTTAACACTGGGATGATAATAGAAATTTTGCTGGTGGCGATATTTTGTCTCCTAATCCCTATTTAACATTGATAGGTCTTCTGGACGATCAACATCCGCTAGTGGGGTCAAGTAGGCAATTGATAGTTTAAGCTGCTGAGCGATCACCACTGTTTGCTGCAAGACTTCAGCAGTGCCCCAGTCGATGCCCATGAACAATTCAGGGAGCAAACGACTTAGACCAATCAAATAATAGCCGCCATCAAGTGCTGGACCAAGAACAAGATCGTGAGCTAAGTGCAGTTGCTGAAATGCTTGCGCCATTACCTCAGCATTCAATCTAGGGCAATCAGTACCAATGATGACGACATAGTCTATGCCAGTTTTGACAGCAAACTGATGCGATCGCGCTATCCGAGAGCCAAGATCGCCTTTGCCTTGAGACCGACAAACAATATCGTATCCTAACCAATCTTGCATCAACTGCCGATTACCACCGTCATAGCGGACTTCTACAGAAACAGAGCGCAAGTTCTGTAGTTCCTTTGCCTGTGAAACTGTGTATTCAGTCATCTGGCGTTGAATATCTGCTGCTCCCTGCGCTCCCAGAGCTGGGATGAGTCTCGTCTTCGTCTTCCCTGGTTCTGGGTAGCGAGTAAAAACAATCAAGTGTTCCTTCATGTCTACAGCACTTGCGAGACAAATTGCACTTTAATATTGTTTCCATCTACAACCCAAGTTTGCAATGCCATATATGTTGATCGAAATTCTAATTTCGGTCTGTAAAACTGTCTAATTCTCTGTAGAAATCAACAGCTTTAGAACACTGCCTAGGCCAGTATCGTGTCAACTCCAAGCTCGATGTAAAATATTGTAAACTTTTGCAGAATTATTTAAGACTAAGCCTGAGAAGTAAATAGAGATTATGAGCCGATATCCATGTCATAAAGCTCGAATTGTAAATTGTCATACAAGAAACACACAGATGATAAATCTTAATATGAGGTAATGAGAGCTGAATAAATAATTGAATGCTCGTCTATCCCTTGTCGAGCTTATGAGTCAAGTTTGGAATTTCCGATATTTTGGACTACTATAGTGTTGTGTTGTACTAGCATAGTATTCTGCTGCCAAAAGAGATTGGCTCCCACAGAAGGAAAAAACTTCTGATAAAAGTTGCTCTCACTTCTAAGTTAGGCCTATGTGTCCTCTCGGTGTTGGTACCAGTCGCTCAACTTATACTCTAAAAACAGGGGAGGCTAAGCTTTGGGTTTGCCTGGTAGGAGTTAATCAATACCAGGATGATAGTCTATCTTCTCTGCGCTACTCCGCCATCGATTGCCAAGGACTGGGAGAAGCGCTATTCAATGCAACCCAGGGATTCCCCAGTAAGGAAGTGATGATTCATCATGACTTCTCGGCACAGCCCCCGATTTTGGATACAGTCCGCGCCAGTTTACAGCGGATTGTCTCAGAAACCCAGCCGCAGGATACTGTCATATTTTATTTTTCTGGGCATGGGGTGCTAGATCCTAACACTCAGCAGGCTATTTTGTGTTTAGCAGACACCCAAAAGGACAACCTACTTGCCACAGGTATGGGACTGCAGGAACTGTTGCAGATGTTGGGAAAGAGTTCTGCCTATCAGCAGCTAATTTGTCTAGATGCTTGTCATAGCGGTGACATAACGCTAGGAGGGGCAAGGGGGACGATGGAAACCCAACAGGGAAGCGCTTCAAGTCTGCTCAATCCCACACCCCAATTTTTACAAGTGCTACGGGAACGAGCAGCTCAGAGTAAAGGATTTTGTGCCTTACTGTCTTGCGATCGAGGGCAGCAGTCATGGGAGTTTCCTGAATTGGGACATGGAGTGTTTACTTACTACTTAATACGGGGGCTATTAGGTGAGGCAGCAGATTCGCAGGGTGTGATCGAGGCAGATGGGCTGTACAAGTATGTTTATCGCCAGACTTTACAGTACATTGAGAAAGCTAATCAGCAACTACGCCTGATCAATCAACAAAGGCGGAGCCAAGGGGAAACACAACTCCATCCAGAGTATCCGTTACAAACTCCTAAACGGATTGTTGAAGGGGTGGGGGAATTGATTCTGGGATTAAGAACGGCAAGTCCTGATGCTGTTCAACCACATAGAAGACAAGCGCTCGTCGTCAATGGACTTTCAGGTAGTAAGATTTCACATGCCCTAAGCCAAGTGCTAGGTGGAGCTGGAGGCTTTAAACTAGAGCATTGGCCGCAAGCTGGAAAATCATGGTCAGAAGTACGCGGCGCGATTCAAGCCAGCCTCCGTAGGGATATTACCTCACAACAAGAGTCAGCCACTAGCTTCCTGGCAACAACAGATGCAGGGACAGCATTGTTGTACTTGCGGGGTCAAATTGAGGAAATAGAAGATGGGGAAGCTTGGTTGGTTTTAGGAGAGGGAATCCGTTTCAGTCGCTCTTGGTTGAGGCATGAGTTGCGTCGCTCAAGCATGACTCAACAAATTGTTGTGTTGGATTGTCCTGGGGCAAATTCACTCTCCAGTTGGGTAGAAGATCTGCAATTAGATTCTGAGCGAGGACAATGTATAATCGCAGCCGCCGCAACTCCTGAAGAGCCAGAACTCTTTTCCCAAGTGCTGCTGGAGACGCTTAAGGCGGCAAAGCCGCAAGTTGGGCTACCAATCAGCAACTGGATTACCCAATTGCAATCAGCCTTGGCAGTCAAGGGACTACCACTCCATGTCTGGTTATCAGGCACAAAAGGTGTGATTGAGATCTTAACTGGAGACGTAAACTCAGACTTGCAAGAATTGGAGCAGCGAGAATTGTCTAATTCAATTGCTCTCCATCCGACTGAGGCAGAATCTCATCCCCGTTTAGTTCTTGGCGCTGAGCACTACTCTCAACTGGAGAACCTGCTGAAGAGACTAATCGGACCAATTGCTCCTACCTTGTTACGAAAAGTTTCAGTACCAACACTGAGCCCTAATGACCTAGTCAAGAATTTGTCAACTCACTTGCCACCCTATCGGCGACCTGAATTTGAGGAAGCTGCACTATCCCTACTGCAATCATCTATCCAATCTAAAACGGTATTAAATAATTTACCCTATTGGAATCAATCAATTGATCCTGACTTTATTCGTCAATGTGAGCAAGAGTTAGCTAATGTAGTTGGTCCAATTGCTAGTTTTATGATTCAAAGGACTTTAAAGCCCAATCCCCAAATTTCATCAACGGAATTTGTGAAGATACTGGCAGCTCAAATTCCCGATCCTCGAAAGGCTTTAGAGTTTCAGCAGCGGGTAGTGCTATAAATCTGGTGATGTTAAAATTCGCGCTCTTCAGAGCACTGTCCTGTCTTATGTTAATAGCTGTTCTTGGAGTCCATGTTGAGCGATCGTCAATTTTTGTCTACACTGGGATAAAAACAAAAGACTTAAGCGTATCAATAAGTTTGATAAGTTTACTTCTGCTTTCTTATGCACTCAACATGAGCTGTTGATTCATGCGTCCCCGCCAAACCATCACTGAGTTTTTTTCAACTTTCCTACAATTTGATGCAGATAGAGTAGGTGGTTGGGCAACGGACCCTAAACTGCGTCGAAGTATGCTCAATTGTCAGGATCGACTACCACAACCAGAGACTTCTAAAGATTTTTGGGTGTTCTACTGGTACAAGCTATGGCAAACCCAACCATATAGTCTGGCAGAGGCACATTTGTCGGCTTATTTGCAAGAAGTGTGCTTCTGGGCTGCTCAAAAAACAATTGCTAGCTTTTCTACGGCGCAGTATACCTTATCTGATTGCTTTCAGATGGCGATCGTTCGGGTCAACAAAGTCTTAAAAGGGTTTAATCCTCAGACAGGCTTCAGCCTCAGCAATTACGCAAGTGTGGTTTTTCGCAGTGTACTCAAAGACATCCTGCGCCAGCAGCAAGAGGTTGATATCTGCACCAATTGGTCATTACTGCGCAAGCTAAGTCAAAAGAGACTTGTAGAGTCTTTACAACATGCCGGACTGAGTGCAGAAACAGTTGCTTGCTATCTGTTAGCCTGGAACTGCTTTAAAACAATATATGTTCCGCTGCAAGCCACTGGAACTCGCCAACTGCCAAAACCCGATAGCGCGACTTGGAAGGCGATAGTCAAACTCTACAATGCAGAACGCTATAGGCAACTCAGCCCACCAGGACCAGAGTGCAGCCTAGAAATGTGCGAAAAGTGGATGATTATTTGTGCTAAGGCGGCAAGAGCTTATCTGTATCCTACCTTTACCTCGATTAATACCCCCAAACCAGGACAAGCATCTGGGGAGTTACTAGATGATCTACCAGAGCTAACGCACACTTCTTTACTCAATCAACTCATTGAGCAAGAAGAACAACAGAACAAGGACTTACAGCAATCTCATCTCTACACTCTTTTAGCAGCAGCTTTAACCAAGCTGGCTCCTGAAGCTCAAAGAATTTTGCAGATGTATTATGGTCAGGAGTTAACCCAGCAGCAGATCGCTGAACAGTTAGCAGTGAAGCAATATACCGTTTCTCGTCGGCTAACGAAGTCTAGAGAATCTTTGCTGCTTGCGCTTGCAGGCTGGAGCAACGAGGCACTGCATATTTCTCTAACATCAGAGGTACTTAACAACATAAGTACTGTTCTTGAAGAATGGTTAAAAGTCTACTATAACCATCCCCCCGCTCATCGAGAGTCACCTTTATGACTTTGAACCCAGCCTTACCTGCTTTTGCTGACCCAACACAACTGTGGTTAGAGGTATCTCAGACGACTCAAGCAAATGCTTGGCAGCAAAGCCAGTCTTTCAGGGCGCCCAACTGCCGCTGGAATACTTATCTCAATCTCAGTTGTCTGAACACTTTCCTGCCTTGGCTGCGGGAGGAGTACGAGCCTGGGGCTGCTCCTTGGCCAAATTTGGCAGCTCTACCTAGTTTCTGGGGAGTGGTCAATGGTACAGCTATTACCCTGGGAACAAAGCGATTAGTGTTAGTGCCTACCGAGACGATTGACTTAAGTGAACTGCGTGTACCGCAAGAATGGGTGGATATTCCCAGCTGGGTAGCTGATTATTACATAGCAGCGCAAGTCAATCCAGATGATGGCTGGGTTAGGATTTGGGGATACACGACCCATCAGCAACTGAAGACGAGCGGCAGCTATGATTCAGGCGATCGTACCTATTGCTTGG
>JAFASY010000316.1 GCA_019244235.1 Chroococcidiopsidaceae cyanobacterium CP_BM_ER_R8_30 | reverse complement strand
GAGAGAAGCATCATGAAAACCTTCAAACGTCGTCTACCCCTCATCCTTCTACTCAGTAAGGTCCTGATTGTCTCACTAGCGGTAGCTGCTCATGCTCAACCTGCTCATGCCCAGGAGATGAAACAAGACCTGCATCAAGGAGTAAGCGATTGCGCCAAACAGTTGCACTACATCCCTGTGCAACTGCTGCAACTGAACCACCTGAAGCAAGAGAAGAACCTGAGTCAGGAAGCCCGCTTCCAAAGCTACCTGAAGATTCTGACTCCGGCTCAACAGCAGCAGCTGGCCCAATGTACCAAAGCTGAAGTGAACCACTCGATATTACCCCATTAAGTTCACTAAGTTTCATTTCATCCTCCCTACATTGCTCATCTGTTCGTTTACAAAGCATTACTCAATTCTTTATCCACTTAATTACTGATCGATCAAAGAGGACATCATGTTGAAGTTAGAAGAACTGAATCGCACCCTTCGCAATCTCCATTCTGTAACCGACTTGTTCAAGTCGATGGGCGAAAAAACAGACAATGTCTTTGATATTCAAGATAACTTCCGGGGCAGCCCGCAGATGCAGGCTTGTGTTGAACGAGTCAGAGCGATTCCAGAAGCCCGGAAAATGATGGAAGAGCGCTACCTTGGACCAGAAGTAGACCTGGATGCCCTGCTGCAATTGCCGCCTGGCAGTTTGGGATATACTTATGCCATCGTCCTAAAAACGCTAGGATATGACCCCAACTTCTACCGTCGCCGGGAAATCAAAACCGATGAGGACTGGGTGGTTATGCGGGGCAGAAAAACCCATGATATTCAGCATGTGATTACTGGCTTTGGTCCCATGGGGGGTGAGCTAGGCGTGCTGGCCTTTGGTGCTGTGCAGATAGGAGAGCCAATGGCTGTCTTCCTGCAAACGGCTAGCTTAGGATTAGCGCTGAAGCGGCGACCAGAGCAGCTAAAACAGGTGACCCAGCAATCGGCTAGAGGCATGGGAATGGCGCTTCAAGCCAAGCCACTAATTGCTCAGCGCTGGGAAGAAGGCTGGGAGAAGCCGGTGGTGCAATGGCGGCAGGAGTTGAATATTACGAATCCGGTGATTGAGGAGCTATACAGCTTGAAGAATCGGCTTCCTGAGCTACACCTGGATTGGTAAAAGCTAGATTGCAAAGCTAACACCGATGTTCAAGGTAACGGAGGGTCAGCCAATGACTGCCTCCGCTTCCTTTATGCTTGACCTTCCTAATTTGGATTAGGCCCAAGGATCAGGACGCTTCTATTCTAGAATCATGTCCTAACGCCTCAGTGAGAACTCTAAGGGTTGTAGGGCTTTAACCCTCTGCTTCAGAACTCAAGTCAGATCGGAAGAACATTAGATAGCATATCCCGATGCTCCAACTCAAAGCATTGCTCAAACATCATCCTTGGCGATTTCTACTCCATGTAGAGTGGACGCTATTACTCATTGTTGCCTTGAGTGAAGTACTTCCGTTCTCGCTGCTGAGTACTAGGCACCCACTATTGAATTGGACTTGCTTGTTGTTATTTACGGCGCTCGGGCTGCGATTACCCACAACTCGCCCCACAAAAATTGCCTACACGGGTTTAGAATTTGTTCTCGTTTTGGTTGCTTCCATCTGGGGAGGCATTCATCTGACTCCTTTGCTTTACATTGTTCTAGTAATTCGCAACGGTTTACTGTTCAACGGCAAGACTCGTTTTGTTGTTTTGGGGCTCACATTTGTCGCATTTCTATTGACCTTGAATTATCGATTTCAGTCCTTAACGCTGTCATCCCCCTGGCTTGTTCCTGGAGATCTCAGAGTGATTCTGCTGACGCTGATCCTATTGATGGGAATTGTTTTGGTATTCTCGCAAATCCTGGTCGAGCGAGCATTGGCGGAACGACAAAATCAGGCACAGTTGGCTACCGTCAACGCCCAGCTTGAGTCTGCCAATACTCAATTGCGCCAGTATGCTTTACGCATCGAAGATTTGGCGACTGTCCAGGAACGCAATCGCATTGCCCGAGAAATTCACGACGCTTTAGGACATTCCCTCACCGTGTTCAATTTGCATTTGGAAGCCGCATTGCGGTTGCTGGACACTGACCCGGCAGAAGCGAAAGATTTGCTAATGGAGGCAAAACAGTTAGGCAGAACAGCCTTGAACGAAGTGCGTCAGTCTGTGGCTGCACTTCGTTCTGATCCCCTGCAAGCCCAACCGCTTGCGGTTGCCATTACAGCCCTTGTTGCTGAGTTTCAACGTTCAACAGGTGTGACGCCACTTTGCCAACTGGCATTTAATGAGTCTGTTGCTGCAGAAATCAAAACGGCTGTTTATCGAATTGTGCAGGAATCTTTGACGAATATTTATAAATATGCTGAAGCAACGAGGGTCAAAATTGAAATTACGACCTTTGACCATGTACTGCAGATGGTTATCGAAGATAATGGGAAAGGCTTCAATTTAGACCAAAATACAACAGGATTTGGTTTACAGGGGATGCGAGAGCGAGCGCAAGCATTAAGGGGGAATTTGGAAATTCTGACCAGTTCAGGAACTGGTTGCCGTGTTATTCTTCGCTGTCCCTTATCATAAGTTTCATTGCCTGAGCTTTGTTGTGTTTCTCCAGGATTATCGTTATGATTCGCCTTCTGCTAGTTGATGACCAAGGCTTGATTCGACGGGGACTGAAGGCATTGCTAAAAGGGGAAACGTCGATCGAGGTTATCGCAGAGGCGGAGAACGGGAAAGCGGCACTGAAGTTAGTTGAAACATTGCAGCCTGACGTTGTGCTGATGGACGTGCGGATGCCCGTGATGGATGGCGTTGCAGCAACTCGTGAGATTCACCAGCGGTTTCCTCAAACGAAGGTGCTGGTTCTCACCACATTCGATGATGAGCAATACGTCGCCCAAGCAATCCAGAACGGTGCAGCAGGCTACTTGCTAAAAGACACGCCTCCAGAAGAACTCGTGCAAGCCATCCAAGCCGTTCACAAAGGATACACGCAGTTGGGACCAGGGTTGGGTCAAAAGCTTCGCGTTCAGGCTCCCTCTCCTCCGGTTAGTTATCCTCCTGGCTGGACAGAACTGACTCCTAGAGAGCAGGAAATCTTGCGGTTAATTGCAACGGGTGCTTCCAATCAAGAAATTGCTCAAACGCTCTTCATTGCAGAGAAGACGGTGAAGAACCATATTACCAATATCCTCAGTCGCTTGAATCTACGCGATCGCACTCAAGCAGCCATTTTGTTTCACTCGCTCCCGCCTCAGCCATAGACGCCACTCCCTTAATCGGTAGTAATAGGGAAATAGTGGTAAGGCTCAAATCCTGTCTAGCTCTGCTACAGTGATATTTTGGCTTACCATTATGAACTAAACCATTTTTTATCAAATGCTCAGAGCCACAGGTAGGACAGACTCGTTCTAAAGGTTCTTCACATATTTTGGGGGATGGTTCTATCGACTCTCGTATTAATTTAGATATTAGTAATATAAATGAGTAAAATAAAAATGCCAAAATTGTTGTCATCAACGATACCAATTTGTGGGTGACTAATGAGAATTATTTGCATTAGCTAATTTTATACAAAATGCTGTTAGGACAAGGGTTCTACCTCACCACTACTTCCATATCACTACCCAGTTGAACACCAGATCTAGAACACCACCCCGTCACCATGTTAGGAAAAAGATATTAAATTTTAAAAAGTTACGAGAAAATACATAGCTATTAACTTATTATATCTTTGTTACTAGAAAAAAGCACATAAAGTTTAGTTTTGTCTAAAGAACAAGTTCTTTGGATGACTTCTTTAGTCCCAGCCTTAATGCTTGAAATAGCTGTAAAGCAAACTAATAATTTTCTAGTAATTGTCAGCTAGAACTAATAATCAGGATGAACTTTCTTAACAGCAAGACGCTGGAAGGTTAGTATTGTAGACCTCAACTGTTCTTGAGGAAAGCATACAAGTGTTGTACGCGAAGTAAGAAAGGCTGATATCCTATGCTCTGATTTTCGATAGAGTTGTTTTTCTTACCAGGAATCAGGTTGACTAAACAACTAGTCGATGTTGAAAAGCTAACTAACTCATAGTGTGAAGGAGTATCAACATGGATAGGCGTGATTTCATTAAGGTTACAGGTGCAGCAACTGCTGGTACATTTTTGGCAAAGCTTTTAGAGCAGCAGGCACAAGCCACAACCACACCGGAAACACCTGTTGAGGGACCCAGACCCAACATCATTATTATTCTGGTGGATGAAATGCGATATCCCACTGTCTTTCCGACAGGGATTACCACAGCCGATGAGTTCATAGCTAGCGTCATGCCAAATACTTATAACTGGTTATGGCGTGACGGGGTGAAGTTTTCTAACTACTTCACCGCCAGTGATGCTTGCACTCCAGCGCGAGGCACCATAGTTTCAGGGTTATATGCTCAACAGAGTTGGATGTTAACAACCCGTCCGCAAACTAGTCTTCAAGCACCTTCCTTAAACCGTGCCTTTCCTACTTATGGAAAATTACTGCGGAGGCTCGGCTATGAGACACCTTACATCGGTAAATGGCACTTGTCCAATGCGCCTACTAACGGCAACCTAACTTCCTATCTCCAAGCCTACGGCTTTGATGGCTTAACAATTCCAGACCCACTAGGAGTAGGCACAGAAGGCTACCAGAAAGATCAACAAACTGCTGCCCAGGCTGTAGATTGGCTATCAAACCGTACCGCTAATCAGCCTCCCTTCTGTTTAACCGTTGGTTTCGTTGATCCTCATGACAAGGAATACTTTTGGGGAGGGACAGAGGCTGATCTGTATAATTCTCTCTACCAACAGGCTGGTAAGAAGCAGTTCAAGTCTTACACTCCTAATCCAGCAGAAAGCAGTCCACCTCCTCTAGGATTTCCGCCTGTGCCCCCTAACTGGGAGTCGGCAGACACATTGAAAAACAACAAGCCCAGTTTACAAAGCTTCCAGAAGCAGCTCTTTGAACAAGCCTTTGGCACTGGTGTCTCAGATGACCCAAGCGTAACGACATTTTCCTTTGTTCCGTCTCAAATTCAATTTTTTCAGGTCCAAGGTTACGAGACAGCCCTAGCCCCTTATGCTTACTGGTCGCGCGCCCTTGACCTTTATGCGCTAGTGATGCAGTATGTGGACCAACAAATAGGGCTAGTTCTCAACGCTGTTCCTGAGGAGATTCGTGACAACACTGTTGTCGTTCTTACATCAGATCATGGTGAATATGGTAGTGCCCACGGATTGCAAGGCAAGTCGGCAACTGTTTATGACGAAGCACTACGCGTTCCCTTGGTGGTGCGGGACTTTTCATCACGGTTCACCCAATCTCCAGAGGTGACTCGCACCCAACTAGCATCGAGTGTCGATCTTCTCAGTCTCTTGCTGGGATTGGCTTCTTTAGGAACCACCAATTGGATGACGCCTGAACTGCAAAAGATATATGGTAAACGGTTGAATCTGATACCCCTGCTTAGCGATCAAAATGCTTCAGGTCGTCCCTATATCCTGCATACTACTGATGAATATGTACCGTTGATTGTGACAGGAGTTGGTACTAAACCCCACATTATTGGCTATAGAACAGAGGCAGAAAAGTTAGGTATCTATTCAGCATGGAAGCATGGCACTACGGACATCGAACTAAATTCAATAGAGTTAGAATACTACGACTATACTACCGAGGGCGGTCGAGCTGAAACAGATAACCTTACTAATAGTGACGATCCCACTGTTCAAGCCAAAATCCAGGCATTACTAGAGGTTGTACTGCAGCAGCTCATACCTAATGAACTACAGGCTCCCCTCCCTGCATTCCTGCAACCGGCGCAAGACTTTTCCCGACTACGCTACCTACAGTATGTCTCGCTAATTGATAGCATTAAAAGTACTAGCGATTCCTTGGTGCGCGATATTATCGCCGGAACGTTTGGTCTTTAGTGCAGTCAAAGTGTTCTGCTCCAGGCCGCCAGCTTGGGATTAGCCCTCAAGCGCCAGCTAGAGAAACTACAGTCTGTCACTCAGCAGGTAGCGAGAGGGGGAGCGATTTGGTACTTCATTCATGGCTACAACGTAGAGCTAGACAGGATTTGAGCCTCACCACTACTTCCATATCACTACCCAACTCTGGGTGACTGAATGGTTACAATCGGTAGTACAAACTTTACACCGCTTTCATGTATTTTATTTGACACAATATATACCCAGATGGAGGATGGGATCATCACGTCTTTTAGGACAGCAATGAGACATCTTTCTCGACTATTGCACTGCTTTACCTCACTTTTAGTACTAACAGCCTCTGCCTGTCAGCAGCAAGGGCTGTCACATCAGCGACCTGCCCCTCTACCTCAAGACCCTCTAATTCAAGTATATTTTAACCACGAGCCGTCCGTAGAATACACAGAGCCTTACCGCCACCAAACTCGACGCGGTGACGACTTAGAACAAGAGATTATTGATACCATTACAGCTGCTAAGTCTACGGTAGACGTAGCGGTAATGGAGCTGCGCTTGCCTGGGATTGCTCAGGCTCTGGTGAATCGCCAGAAAGCTGGGGTTAAGGTCAGAGTGATCTTAGACAAAACCTACAGTCATCCCTTGAGAGATCTGTCTCTAGAGGAAGCGGCAAAACTGTCGGCACGGGAGCGCGATCGCGATGAGAGTGATAAGCAGTTGGTGCAGTTGTCAGGAGATGCCTTAATAATTCTGCATGATGGCGGAGTGCCAATCATTGACAATGCAGCAAGTGGTTCAGCTAGCAGTGGAATTATGCATCATAAGTTCGTCATCGTTGATGGTCGAACCCTAATCGTGACCTCTGCAAACTTCACTGCTAAGCAGATTCATGGAGCCATGAATCATCCTGAGAGTCAAGGAGACGCCAACAACCTGTTAAAAATTGAGAGTCCTCAGCTAGTTGCCTTGTTCTCCCAAGAGTTTAACCTCATGTGGGGTGATGGGCCAGGAGGTCGGCCAGAAACAAAGCGGTTCGGACTTCTGAAACCATTTAGGCCGATTCAGCCAGTTCAAGTCGGGAATACCCTTGTAGAAGTGAACTTTTCTCCCACCTCTAGCAGTCAACCTTGGGAACAAAGCGGCAATGGTCTTATTGGTCAAACGTTGAGCACTGCTCGTAAATCAATTGATTTAGCACTATTTGTGTTTTCCGCACCGCGTCTAGCTGACGTTTTAGAAGTGGACCATCAACAGGGGGTTCAAGAACGCACCCTGATTTCACAAGACTTTGCATATCGCCCATACAGCGAGGGACTAGTCATGCAGGGAATAGCTAGTCGTAGTTGCAAGTATAAACCCTGGCAAAATCCGCTCACCACAGTAGGGGTACCACAGCTACCCCAAGGAGAGCTATTGCACCACAAATTTGCCGTGATTGATGGGCAAACGGTTATCACTGGTTCGCACAACTGGTCTGAGGCCGCTAACACTAAGAATGATGAGGACTTATTAGTCATTCACAACTCCACAGTTGCTGCGCATTTCCAGCGCGAATTTGAACGGCTCTATACTAATGCGGAGCTAGGGGTGCCGGATAGGATCAAAAGAAAATTTCAGCAAACGCACACACGCTGCTTCACTAAATCTACTGCATCCTCATTAGATGAAGGAGGTCAAGAACCCGCTTTGGCGGATTAGTAAAAATAGATACTTTGTTTCTCTATATACAGCCCCATCGCTAGGGAATCGTCCCTTAGAGTTAAGCATAGTTTAAGCCTATAGACAGGGCATAGTAATTTGGCTAGTGAATAACATCAAAGATAGTAATGTTGAGAGTTGTTAAGGAGATCAATAATGGAGACCAAAAACCCCTCTACTGATTTACCACCAGTTGCTAAAGAATACAACGGCGAAGATCGGAATACTTTTCTGTTTGGCTGGACCCCTCAATCCGAAATATGGAACGGGCGTTTAGCAATGATTGGCTTTCTTGCTTATTTACTTTGGGATTTAGCTGGTTATAGCGTCCTACGTGACGTACTCAAACTGATTGGCTAGTTCTCCTCTGTCAGCTACCGAAAGTCTACTATCCTTAATGCTAACTTAACTAGGGAAGTATAGGGTTAATAGCTGTACTACTAGGTAGCGACAATTTTTCTTCTTACCTACTCTAGGCAATCAAAACAGTCTTAAGAGTTCAGGGATATGAAAAGATTCTAGCTTATTCAGAGCGATTACTGTCATTCGAAGTTTACCAAACATGTAATGTAAACGACAGTAATCTATCGGATATTAGAATAGCCATCATGCCTAGTATTTGTTCAACCATTTTATTTTTGGAGAAAGGCGCTGACTTTATGAATCGGTCAATATCTGAGATTGATAATGGATTCTCAGTTAATCTTAAAACTGGCATCTGGCTACTAGGTATTGCTTCTTGGCTCTTTGGTATTACAGATAGAACCATTGCTTCATTCGCCGATGGTTCTATATCTGCTATTGATTTGATGCAATTGTTCACAGCCTCTTTTTTCTTTACAGGTTGGTTGTATTTAAGACCAAACCGTCCCATAAGAGTGACCAAGGCATCGTAAAAAAACTTGTCAGTGCTAGAAACTTAAACTATATTTCTAGCACTGACAGAGCTTACGATACAAATTTATGTCAAATTGTCTGCTACATTGACACCTTTGAGCTTTGCAGGAATAATCAGGCCAAAATAGGTAGCAGCCAGCGCTGATAGCGCATTAATCCAAACGTTATTGCCAAAAATGGGCATTAAGCCGAATGTAGTTTTAGCAATAGGTATGAATCCCATGATGGCAATCAAGACATATGCAACCGCAAAAGCACGATTAAAATTGCGGGCGCTGTTACTACTAAAATAGGAAGCTATTCCCAATAGTCCCACTGCACAGTGTACGAGATTATGCAAGAAATTAGTGGGAAATAGTCCTAGTACGTAGCCAAATCCCAAGGCATAAGCGTTAGGAGCCGCATCAGGCGGGACATATGATTCACTAGCTCCAGGTATTGAAACTAAACCTGGGATGAATCCAGCTATACCCAAAACTAAAAAGAGAATTCCAATAGTCAAAGCACAGTAACGCTCTGCCATATTTCCCCTGTTGACGTCGTCCATCTCAACCTCTCTAATGTTCAACACTATTTATTGGATTTACCTTTCTTAGGCTTTGCAGCCCATTTCGATGACTACACTACGCATGAAATTGAGCCGCTGCTCAAAATCTAAGTTTTTTATTTCAGACACAAATTCTTGAGTTTCATCAGGTAATTTGTAGTCAGAGGGCAGAGGAATGATGGTACCATTCTCCATCCCCTGCGCCAGTCGCAACCAAATGTCAAGCTTACCACTAGAACTCAAACTACTATAGGCACGGCTAATATCGGTATCTGCTTTTTCAGCAATATCGCGCTGTGCCTGTAACTGTTCTTCATGCGATAACTCTTTGATTTGACCAAACAGAGCGCCAGCAGTGTCTTGTGCTGAAGCAGCATTAGCTGGTGTCAGTTTATCTTTGAGATCTAAATAGCCAAACCATAGTAATGCAAGTTGAGTATCAACATCAAAATGTTGAAACTTATCTACAGAACTCTTTGTTGTATCATCAGTTGCAAATGTCATGAGAACCTCTAGAAATGGAATCAGTTATGCAAGCCACTAAAGGAATTTAATTTCCCCTACACATATAAGGTCTAACCAATCTTCAATTGATAAATAACCCTGCTATGGACTGAGATGATGAACATTACTGAAGGTGGAGGTTGAGTTAATTGGACAATTCAACATGTATTGAAAATGTCTGTTTAACGTAATATTCTGAAATTTAGATTATGAGGATGAATGACTTATGTATAACTTTTGAAGATTTTAAAGCGTTTGCTGAGTAAATTAGTTAATGTAGCGTAAGTATCAAACACAACAAATTTTTAACGTTTTTAAAATTCTGAGTTACCGTTACTAAAAATACATTATGAGAACCCTCTCAAAAGATAGAGTTTTAGCTATAACCTTCAATCAGATCTCGCCATAAGACTTCAAACCGTGATGAGCCGCCGAACATCAACTTGAACATTAGGAAAAGATAGCGGGGCGAGCGCACCATATGTCAGCGTGACTTTTGATCGATATTCCCCGTTCACCGGATCGCGAAACACAATCAGTTGCTTGTCGCGCAGATCGATCACCCAATACTCAACAATGTTAACCTCTGCATAAATTTTGCTCTTGATCTCTAAATCCTTCATCAGGCTCGACTGAGCATACTCAATGATCCAGAACACATTTTCTGGATAAGGATGATGTTCCAAATACACCTGATCGAGTGGCTGAACGATCGCAATATCTGGCTCTGGCTCTGAGGCATTGGGAAGCGTAATCGGTTTTGCCTCTCTCACATAAGCCAGATCATCTGTTTCTAACAGCCGTCTAAGATATCGTGCTGCGCGATCGCTATAGTAAGCGTGAGGTGTCCCTTCAGGCGACATCAGGACAAGTTCTCCCTTCAACAATTCGATCGCTTGGTCATCGAAAACCCCGGCTTTCACAGCTTGGTGGTAACGGTCGATCGTCCACTGGTATGTTGAGATGGTCATCTTGCCTCGCTCCACTCAAACACTGCACTTATCCTACCGTCTTTCACAGTTTGCCACGAATCCTTTCAGCATGAAGACAGTACTCAAGCAGTGATTACAGCACTACGACTCCGTTTCATTGCTTTGCCAAACGCCTGTGCGAAGACTATGATGCTGTCAAGGCGGGCGTAACACTTCCTTAAAATGAGGCAATATGAATGAGCTACCGACTGAAAAAATTCGGAATGATTTTGACCGTATAGCTCTCTTTGAACAACTGAGATGGAATCACAATAATCATTATCACAGTTTTTTGCTCAAACAACTACCGTCTTATTGCCAAAGCATTCTTGACATCGGGTGTGGAGCTGGCGCATTCTCTCGTCTTTTAGCTCAACGAGCCGCTCGGGTTATTGCAGTAGATTTATCTCCCAAAATGGTAGAAGTTGCTCAAGAACAGTCCCGACGCTATACAAACATCGATTTTCAGGTTGCTGATATCTTGAAATGGGAATTTGGTGTAGAGGAATTTGATGCAATTGTATCTATTGCAACCTTTCACCATCTGCCATTAGAGAACTTACTTCCTAGTCTGAAAGCTGCTTTAAAACCTAGTGGCAAGCTTGTGATTCTAGACTTGCTGGAATGTGAGAGTATACAGGACAAACTAAGCGATTTCATTGCCGTTCCCCTGAACTTGATTTTGCAAATACTTAGAAATAGCCACATTAGGCATTCAATAGAAGAAGCAGAGGCAATGAGGGAGCATCTTCGTACAGATAAGTACTTAACTCTATCGCAAGCACGCCAAATTTATTTGAGAACACTCAAGAACGCAAAGATTAAGAAGCACTTGTTTTGGCGTTATTCAATTGTATGGGAGAAATCTTGCTAGCGGTCTGACGGGTTCCACCCTAATACTTAACCACAATTCCCACAAGTTGACCCAGCGGCAGTTAGGAGGCGATCGTGCAATTACGTTGATTCAATAAACTCAGGCAGGAGCCAAAACTGCAAAAGTTTTTAGTCTGGGTCAGGAAGCAAGACCTCAATAAGTGTGTTAAGGACGCTCGTCAGAAAACATAGGCTGCATAGCAGCCCACTCGCGCCATAAGTCCGTTGATAGCGCGAGGTCGGTGCCATATTTTGCTCAGGAGTACGTTCAAGCGTTGTCTATTTTGAGAAAATGAAAGGCAGGATCAGACCTTGAATCTACTGCTACAGAAAAAATATAGAATGGCGGACAATTTTAGAAGTCACATTGTGACCCAGGGCGTGCAGCGATCGCCCAACCGGGCTATGCTCAGAGCCGTTGGTTTTGGCGATCTAGATTTCACTAAGCCAATTGTGGGTATAGCCAACGGTTACAGCACTATTACTCCCTGCAACGTTGGGTTGAATCAACTGGCGGGGCGGGCAGAAGTAGGCATACGCAATGCTGGTGCTATGCCTCAAATGTTTGGCACCATTACTATCAGCGATGGCATCTCGATGGGCACTGAGGGGATGAAATATTCCTTGGTGTCGCGGGAGGTGATTGCGGACTCAATTGAGACAGTCTGCAATGGCCAGAGTATGGATGGGGTACTAGCGATTGGTGGTTGCGACAAAAATATGCCCGGAGCCATGATCGCCATTGCCAGGATGAATATTCCTGCAATCTTTGTCTACGGTGGCACTATTAAACCGGGTCACCATGATGGGCGAGACTTAACGATTGTTAGTACGTTTGAGGCAGTGGGGGAATATAGTGCTGGCAAAATTGACGAGGCAGAACTCTTAGAAGTAGAACGCAAAACCTGCCCTGGAGCTGGTGCCTGCGGCGGTATGTACACAGCAAACACTATGTCTTCTGCCTTCGAGGCAATGGGCATGAGCCTACCATATTCCTCCACCATGGCAGCTGAGGATGCAGAAAAAGCTGAGAGTGCACAAGAATCGGCATTTGTTCTGGTTAAAGCGATATCCCGCCAACTGCTACCCCGTCAGATTCTGACTCGTAAAGCTTTCGAGAATGCTATCTCTGTGGTGATGGCAGTAGGTGGTTCAACCAATGCCGTGCTACATCTACTAGCGATCGCCCATGCTGCTGAAGTGGAGCTATCCCTGGATGACTTTGAGCTTCTTCGCGCCCGCGTGCCTGTCTTATGTGACCTGAAACCTAGTGGCAGATACGTAGCCACCGACTTACATAGGGCTGGCGGGATTCCACAAGTCATGAAAATGCTGCTCGTACACAATCTACTGCATGGAGATGCTCTAACAATTACAGGTCAGACGATTGCTGAACAGTTGGCAGATGTGCCAAACGAGCCGTCAACAGATCAAGATGTGATTCGTCCTTGGAATAATCCGCTCTACCCCCAAGGTCATTTAGCTATTCTGAGGGGAAATTTAGCAACAGAAGGCGCTGTCGCCAAAATTACTGGTGTCAAAACCCCCAAAATGACTGGTTCTGCCCGTGTCTTTGAGTCTGAAGAGTCATGTTTAGCCGCAATCCTCTCAGGTCAGATCCAAGCTGGGGATATAATTGTCATCCGCTATGAAGGTCCTAAAGGAGGACCTGGAATGCGCGAAATGCTAGCACCCACCTCGGCAATTATTGGTGCTGGATTGGGCGATAGTGTAGGACTCATTACCGATGGGCGGTTTTCTGGTGGGACATACGGTATGGTAGTCGGTCATGTCGCGCCAGAGGCAGCTGTGGGAGGTACGATTGCCCTTGTCCAATCAGGCGATCTCATCACGATTGATGCCGACGCTCGATTGTTACATCTAGATGTCTCTGCAACTGAATTAGCACGTCGTCGTGCTGCTTGGCAACCGCCTACACCCCGTTATACTAAAGGCGTACTGGCAAAATATGCTAAGTTAGTCTCCTCTAGCTGCCTTGGTGCAGTTACAGATTTAGGCTGAGGAGCAAAAAACAACTAATAGAGCTGAAAATGAGGAGTCCCTGCCAAAACTCCCAATTCTCAGCTCCCTTTTTCCGTTTTAAAGCAATTCACCATCCTGTTGCTGCTTTACTTAGCAACGTAGGTAGCATCCTCCATTTAACGAGAACGCGCCCCTTAAGTTATACCAGCAACTAACCTGCAACGGTAATCTTACCAAGCATTCCAGCTCCCCGATGAGGTTCACAGTAGTAAGAGTAGTCACCTGTTGGTGCGTCTGCTGGGAAGGTTGTCTTCACCTGTTGTCCAGGAGTCATTAGCAACTGTTTATGAGACAGAGACTTAGCTAGATCTGCACTTTTAGAAGGATTTTTTGCAGCATCAAAGACAACATTGTGAGGAGGCACCTTATTATTCACCCACTCAACGGTATCACCTGGCTTAATGGTCAGTTTGGGCGGGTCAAACACCAACATGCCTTTATCTGACCCCAGCTTGACCTGATGTGTTTCAGCTGCTGCTGAAGGAGAGAACAAGGCGAAGCTGCTAGCAACTAGCACCATTGTTAACAGGAACAGACCAAAACGCCGCGCAGTTGCAGCAATAAATTGCATATCTCTATTCTCCAAATCTTACCTACACTCATCTTATGTCATCTGTGTATCGGCGTTCAACGGGGTTAAGGCGCTTGCACACGGGTGTGGGGGGTAGGGTGTGGGGTCAACCACAACGTCCTCCCCCACACCCTGTTCTCGGTCAAAAAGTTTCTGCACCCCATCCAGGTGCCTTCTGCGCTGCCGTCAAAACGAAAGCGGCTAAGCTTTCAACCTGCTCTTGAGATAGCCAACTCTCAGGCACTTGGCGGCACCAAAAAGTTTCTTCACTGCCATCATAGACTGTGGGACGGCGGAGATAGGCAACCAAATTATTGATGTTATTCCTTGGAGGATTCGCTCCCTTCAGCTTTGTTAGAGAGAGGGACACCAAAGGATCTGGTAGAGTGGCTCCACCCACATGACAATTCATACAGTTATTCTCAAACAACTCTTTACCCTGAGCTAGTTCTTGTGGTGAAAACGGACGAGTCTCACCCTGCTCATTCATTTCAAGGGCGATAGGCTCTGTGACATGTAAATAACGAGCAACATAGGGGTCAATCGAGGCAGCAAGTGCTGGCAGGCTTTGCAGCATCACACTCACTACCAACAACAACGTGACCAGATAAATTTTGCAGAACAACCGCATTTAGGGCTTAACCTTTGATGTTATTAGCTTGAGGGAGGGGGGAAGGTGGAGAGATGGGGGGATGGGGTGAAAAGGATGTAGAACTATTCTTTACTCCCCATCTCCCTATCTCTTCTCCCTACCTCCCCATCTCCCTATCTCCCCAGCTCCCCCACTACCCAGGACCAGAGGCTTTAATAGTAGATCTTACCCCCTCCCCACTTATCACCTACAATCTTCGGCTGTAGGAGAATATGACCAGCAATAGCTACCAAGTCATCTTCTGTCAAATTTCTCATTGCCGCGTAAATATCCGCGCTCTTAATGCTAGGGTGCAACTCGGCAATTTCCTCTTCACCATCGTAAGTGGTGGGATTTTTCATATAGTCCACCAACCCTTCTATGTTGTTACGCGATGGTGTCGCTAGAGCGAGGGCTTCAGGATCGAGTCCAACGTTCTGGTTCGTCTTGGTGATTCCTCCAGCATGGCACTGAGCACAGGCGTAGTTAAATAAGCGCTTGCCTTGTTTGATTTGCTTGAGGCTAAGGACAGTAGTTTCACCGTTGTCGTTTAATGGCACTGTACGAACATCTTCGCTCAGCTCTACTGCCATCGCACTACCGACGAGCAGTTGAACCGCGAACAATATTGTAACCACAGTAAGCCCAATCAATCTTCTTAACATGGTTCCCCTTAAAAAGTTTGGACACTCAATACAGTTATTTAGTGCTAGCTCAATCTCCATTAAGGATAAATACCTATCACCCTGCATTAGGAATCATTGGTGCCTAAGCCATTTCTTTGAGACGAAATTTGGGAAATAATTGCCTTAGCATCCTCTAAAGCCAAACGGGTTTTATCAGTTTTATAGGCAATTCCTAGCTGATTGCACAGATTAAACACTTCGTCAACTGGAAGGTCATAGTCCTCAGCTATTTCTGCAATAGACAGGTCGGCAAAACCCATAATGATTTGGTGGCTGGAGATTGAACCGAATTGGATGTCAACTACCTCTACAGGTGTAGAGGGCTAACCTATGCCAATTTTACAAGGAAGCGGTACAAGGGTGAACCAATATCCTTAACCTCTTGCAACTATATGATTTGCCTCCAGCAAGGACCTTACTACATGGTGGGGGCTAAATTAAAATTTTCTTTGTACTTTACAGTTCAGTCCTAGTTAATATCACTGTCTCCACGAATACCTGCCTTCTTTACATCTCATAATTCAGCCTTTTGGCATTATTGTTTCTACAGATACCTGCCTTTGGGCTAGTAGGGGTTGGTGTATGCGAATCAACTGAGCTAAGGTTTTCTTTAGTTGAGTGCGGGGAACAATGGCATCTACGAAGCCGTGATGCAGTAAGTCTTCGGCAGTCTGAAACTCGTCAGGCAGCTTGGTTCGTAGAGTTTGCTCAATGACTCGGCGACCAGCAAAAGCAATGGTTGCTTCTGGCTCTGCCAGAATGATATTGCCTAACATCGCGAAGCTGGCAGTGACACCACCCGTGGTGGGATTTGTCAGAACCGGGATGTAAAGCAGTCTTGCTTCTTGATGACGCTCCAGAGCTGCTGAAATTTTCGCCATCTGCATTAGGCTCAGCATTCCTTCCTGCATCCTAGCACCACCAGATGCACAGACAATGATGACTGGGTAGCGCTTCTGCGTCGCTCGCTCTATCAAGCGGGTGAGTTTCTCTCCCACCACCGAGCCCATGCTACCGCCCATAAACCGAAAGTCCATGACACCGAGAGCAACTGGCAAACTATCGAGCTGACCGAAACCAGTTTGGACAGCGTCCACTAACCCAGTTTTCTTCTGGGTTTCTGCAAGGCGCTCACTATAGGCTTTGCGATCGCGAAACTGTAGTGGATCGACTGGACGCAGCTGCTCATCTAGCTGTAACCAAGTGTCAGGATCGATCAGCTGGGAAATGCGCTCATCACTGTACACCCGCTCGTGATGTCCACACTCCAAACAGACCATCTGATTTGCCTTGAGGTCTTTAGTGTATGCCAAAACCCCACAAGCTGCACATTTATTCCATAGTCCATCAGCAATTTCGCGCTCTTGGCGCTCTGGGCTGATTGGACCAGATTTTCGTCGATTTGCGAACCAATCAAACAGAGACATTAATCCGCGAGAGTCTTCGTTATTGTTAATCATTTTTATCTTAAATTATCCTCTAATTGTTAAAACTGCCACATCAGCCCGAGCTAGTTGGGAAGAATAGCCGGAGATAGATAGACAAAATCTCCTCGCCTACAAATAGACTCGTAACGGCTCCCAAAGCCAGAAACGGACCAAAAGGCATCGGCTGCCGCCTTGAGAGCAAACCCAGAGCGATCGCGCCTCCACCCACAAAAGCGCCCATCGCACAGGCAAGGAATCCAGACAATAGCATGTACTTCCAGCCCAACCAAGCTCCCATCATGCCGGCAAGTTTGGCATCACCCCCACCCATTGCCGCCTGTCCAAAAACAATCGAGCCAACCATAGCTACCAAGTCCAACAGCCATAAACCTAGGACTGTGCCAACAATCCCAAACATGCATTGATGGATAGCACCCACCCAGCTACTTTGCAGCAAAAAACCAGCAATCAACTCAAATCCTAGCCCAATCACCAAGCCTGATTGAGTCAGTGGATTTGGCAGAGTCATAGTATCAAGATCGATGAGTGACAGTGCTAGTAGCCAACTGCATAACGTCCAATAGCCAAGAGTTTGCACTGATATCCCAAACTGCCAAAACACCAGCAGAAATAGGACTCCACATGCTGCTTCCACCACTGGATAGCGCCAGGAAATTTTACCTTTGCAGTGACGGCACAGGCCTTTTAGCCATAGCCAGCCTAAAACTGGCACGTTATCACGTAACCCAAGCTGGTGTAGGCAATGAGGGCAGCGAGAAGGAGGCCATAGAAGCGATAACCCTGCGGGCAATCGGTAAACTACCACGTTGATAAAACTACCAATAGATCCTCCCAAGGCAAAGACAATGACAGCAGCTAGACCAGCAGTCAGGAGATCCATAGCAATTTTTCCTAAATTAGCATTCCCGACTCAATCTGATTCAGTGTGATGAAGCATTCATGCGGTAAGAGGACTGGCTTACTAGAAAAGGTCAGCATACCTCGAAGCGTCAACTGGTTAACAATTACGCCAGTTGTGCGTTGCACTAGGTTCGGATTCACTTCGCAATGATTGTGATAAATCTGTCGGGCAGCTCTTAGCACTTTAGGATCGAGCAACGTCGGAAAGTCTATCTGACTAGTGCGATCATTCTGTCCAGCTTGCGCAACGTACACCACGACTCGACCCCTTTTTTTAGCTCAAATATAACTTAATTATCGAGCTGATTTCGAGGTTTTTGCTGACTTTGTCACTAAAGATTAAGCTGATTGTGAGAGAGTCCGAATTAAAGCATCACCCATAGCGCGGCAGCCCAACTGATTCATCCCAAAAGACATAATGTCGCCAGTGCGATTACCCTTGTCCAAAACCTGCCACACCGCTTGCTCAATCAGCTCTGCCCCCTTGGGCTGATTAAGACCATAACGTAGTAGCATCGCCGCACTCAAAACCTGTGCTAAGGGATTAGCCTTATCTTGTCCCGCAATATCAGGAGCAGAACCGTGAACTGGTTCAAACACTCCAGTCGATCCGGGAACCCCGAGACTGGCAGAAGGTAACATGCCAATACTACCAGTGAGCATGGCTGCAGCATCAGAGAGAATGTCGCCAAACAGATTAGCCGTCACAATGGTGTCAAATTGTTTGGGTGCACGCACCAGTTGCATGGCGGCGTTATCTACATATAGATGGGAGAGTTCTACGTCTGGATACTCTGGCGCTAGTTGGTTGAGGCGATCGCGCCACAGTTGAGACACTTCCAGCACATTAGCCTTATCTACTGAACAGAGTTTTCCTCGACGTTTGCGTGCTGTTTCAAACCCCACGCGTCCAATTCGGTCAATTTCAGCTTCCGTGTAAGCCATCGTATTGACTCCTCGCTTCTCGCCAGTCTCTGTCACAAAAATGCCTTTGGGTCGTCCAAAGTAAACGCCACCTGTGAGTTCACGCACGACCATAATGTCAACACCCTCCACCACCTCTTGCTTGAGCGGCGAGGCATCAATCAGTTGGGGCAAAATCTTGGCTGGGCGCAGGTTGGCAAATAGACCTAATCCCGCCCGTAGTCCCAGTAAACCTTGCTCTGGACGCTCTGGAGATGGCAGGGTATCCCATTTAGTACCGCCAATTGCTGCTAGTAGAACTGCATCACTACTGCGACATGTTTCTAGGGTGGCAGATGGCAGGGGTTCACCTGTGGCATCAATCGCTGCTCCTCCAATAAGAGCTGACTGGAATTCAAAACCTAAGTCCAGCTGCTCACCCACTAACTTCAGCACGTTTACCGCCACTGCCATAATTTCTGGACCAATCCCATCACCAGGTAAAAGCGTAATGCGGTATTGCTGTGCCATAGTTAATTTGTTTCTTTTACTGCAAGTCTCCTATTCTACCAATGAATTTACGTTGTCCCACACCCTCTTCTTCGTCAATGCTTGAAGGCTGACAATATTGCTGAAATGCCCAGCACTAGAAACACCAACCAGAGTGCAACAGTTAGACGAGTTTGCATTGCTTCGATCTCCTGCTGCATATTTCTAGAAAGCCAATGAGAAAGCTCGTCTCTAAGAACCATTTGTTCGGTTTTAAATTTAATCTCTTGCTCGTTTAACGCGGTCAAGATTGCTTGTTTTTCCCTAGCCCATTCCGAGCGAAATACTTTAAGCTTTTCCTCCAACCCTTTTAAACCGTTGTTCCTCTCAAACTGTTCCTGTGCTTTAGTTAAAGTATCTAGGTTCACAGAATACCGATCGAGCCTATTTCGCAATTCGGCTAATTCCTGATTAATGAGCGCTAAAGAGTCTGATACTAATGCTGGCAATTCGGACGGAACTCGATCCAGTATCAGCGCCTTGATAGCATTTGTCTGTGCAAGATTTTCGGTCAGACCTAATCCAGATTTGGCGTATCCTCGGTGTACAGTTCTGATTGCATTAGACAATTCAGCAGCGGCTATGTCCTTCAGTATGTAGCCCTTCGCCCCCGCTTCCAAGGCCTTAGCCAGATGTTCCTCACTGTCATGACCGCTCAGAACCAGAACTTTAGTTTCCGCAAACCGTTGAGTAATAATTTGTGTGGCAGATATTCCATCCATCTCTGGCATCTGGATATCGATAAGTGCGACATCGGGTCGCAGAGCTTCTATCTGCTCGATCGCTACTCGACCGTTACTAGCTTCTCCCACTACATGTAGGTCAGATTCGGGCTCTAGCAAAGCCCTTATTCCTTCACGAATAACCCGCTGGTCATCTACTATTAAAATATCAATCACAAATAGTATTACTAGGTTCTTAATTTAACATCAAGTCTAGCCCATTCTACTTTTAAGTGCCTGTCTTACCAGTTTTGGAATCTGAGATGGGCGCTTAGCCACTGCAACATTTGCAGCTCTAAGAGCTGCTATTTTGCTCTTGGCCGTGTGTTCCCTCGCTCCCCGCTCGACGACAACAGTCGCTAAAGTGCCTGTTTGACCCCAGTATTTGTCTGTTGGTGCATGACAACCAGCAATATAAGCAATGACTGGCTTGTCAATTGCCTCAGTAATGTACTCAGCAGCAGCTTCTTCGCTACCGCTACCAGGCTCCCCAATTAAGACGATTGCCTCTGTGGCTTCATCCTCATCTAGGATTTGCAGCCATTGATGAAATGAAGATCCTAGAATCGCGTCATTGCCAATGCTGATGCTCACTGATTGTCCCAAGCCCGCTCTCGTCAGTTCTAAAGCCACTTCATAAGTGAGGGTGCTGCTGCGGCTAACGATTCCCACTGCTCCAGGAGTGTAAAATTCACTCTCCTGAATGCCTAAAAGAATTTTCCCAGGCACAATGATGCCTAGACTGCTCGGTCCCAACACAAGGGTTTCTGTTGCCTCCGCTTTACGAAGTAAGTGAACCATATCTAAGGGAGGCATCCCATCTGAAGTAATAATGATTTGGCGAATCCCAGCAGCGATGGCCTCTAAGGCAGCATCCAGCGCTTGACAGGGTGGCACAAAAATGATTGTCGTGTCAATTGGGCCCACAACTGGCAAGGCTTGCTCAACCAAGTCAAACACTGCAATGCCATGCTGTGTTTGTCCTCCCAAACCAGGAATGACTGCTGCTACGACATTCGTTCCGTATGCTTTCATTTGTACAGCATACCTAGATAAAATTGACGAAGTCAAGTCGCAATCCGCCGTGCGACGGCGGTTCAAGTTCGTTGACGCTTCAAAGCCCTGAAGCAAAACTCCACTATCTTTTGACAATTTCATGAATTTTCTAGCGTAGCTGACTTAGCGATATGGACGGCTTGCTCCACCGCCTCATCTAAACTTCCGATGACAGGCGTAGAGAGATTGGCTAAATGCTCTCTAGCTGAGTCATCCGGCTTCAAACCAGCAAGGCGGATAACTAGGTGAGGATTATTGCCCTTTCTGGAGCTTAGAGGAGCATGAGAGCGATCACCTTTACCACTGCCATCAGCAGCGTTGCGTTCCAAAAAGGTGGCAATCGTTGCAGCCACCTCCGAAGCTAGTGAAGTGCTAACCAAAATGTTGATCAACACAACTCGA
>JAFASY010000234.1 GCA_019244235.1 Chroococcidiopsidaceae cyanobacterium CP_BM_ER_R8_30 | reverse complement strand
AACTGCACCTGGAAATTTTAGTAGATCGAATGCTACGAGAATTTAAGGTAGAAGCGAATGTCGGAGCGCCACAAGTCGCATATCGAGAAACTGTGCGTAAGGCAGTCAAAGCTGAAGGCAAGTTTATCCGCCAAAGTGGAGGTAAAGGGCAATACGGTCATGTTGTGATTGAGTTAGAACCAGGTGAACCAGGTAGCGGCTTTGAGTTTGTTTCCAAGATTGTCGGCGGTGTTGTCCCTAAAGAGTACATCGGACCAGTCGAGCAGGGGATAAAAGAAACCTGTGAATCAGGTATCCTAGCTGGATACCCGGTGATCGATCTCAAGGCAACGCTGGTTGATGGGTCTTACCACGAAGTAGACTCCTCGGAAATGGCCTTCAAGATTGCTGGGTCAATGGCTGTGAAGGAAGCGGTGATGAAAGCTGCACCTGTGCTATTAGAGCCTATGATGAAAGTTGAGGTGGAAGTGCCCGAAAACTTCCTTGGGGATGTGATGGGTGACCTCAACTCTCGTCGCGGTCAAATTGAAGGCATGGGTTCTGAACAAAGCATTTCCAAAGTGACTGCTAAAGTTCCACTGGCTGAAATGTTTGGTTATGCTACAGATATCCGGTCGAAGACCCAAGGTCGGGGCATCTTCTCGATGGAGTTCAGCAACTACGATGAAGTGCCGCGCAACGTGGCGGAAGCAATTATTGCTAAGAGCAAAGGGAACGCTTAACTAGAAAAGGAACCGATTACTAAATGGCACGCGCAAAGTTTGAAAGGACTAAACCCCACGTCAACATTGGTACGATTGGTCACGTTGACCACGGCAAAACTACCCTGACGGCAGCTATCACAATGACATTGGCTGCTCTTGGTCAAGCCCAAGCACGAAAATATGCTGACATTGATGCAGCGCCAGAAGAAAAGGCTCGCGGGATTACGATCAATACGGCTCACGTTGAGTACGAAACCGAAAGTCGGCACTATGCCCATGTGGACTGCCCAGGTCATGCTGATTATGTGAAGAACATGATTACTGGTGCAGCGCAGATGGATGGCGCTATTCTAGTAGTTTCAGCTGCCGATGGTCCGATGCCCCAAACCCGCGAACACATCCTGTTAGCAAAGCAAGTCGGTGTCCCCAACCTGGTTGTTTTCTTGAATAAGAAAGACATGGTGGATGATGACGAATTGCTAGAACTCGTAGAATTGGAAGTTCGAGAGCTATTAAGTAGCTACGATTTTCCGGGTGACGACATCCCTGTAGTCATCGGCTCGGGTCTACTGGCGCTGGAAAAAATGACTGCTAGTCCAAAGACCCAGCGGGGAGAAGATGAATGGGTGGATAAGATCTACGAACTGATGGATGCGGTAGACTCATATATTCCTACGCCTGAGCGGGATGTAGATAAGCCCTTTTTGATGGCGGTAGAAGATGTTTTCTCCATCACAGGTCGTGGTACCGTGGCAACTGGTCGGATTGAGCGGGGTAAGGTCAAAGTCGGCGACACGGTTGAACTCGTTGGTTTGAAAGCCACTCGCAGTACGACAGTTACTGGTATCGAGATGTTTAAAAAGAGTCTTGATGAAGGGATGGCTGGAGATAACGCCGGAGTGCTATTGCGCGGTATCCAGAAGACTGATATCGAACGAGGCATGGTGATTGCTAAGCCCGGATCGATTACACCTCACACCCAATTTGAGGGAGAGGTTTATGTCCTACAGGAAAAAGAAGGGGGGCGCAAAACACCATTTTTCGCTGGCTACCGCCCTCAGTTCTATGTCCGAACCACAGATGTAACTGGTACAATTAAATCCTTCACTTCCGATGATGGCAGTGCAGCTGAGATGGTGATGCCAGGTGATCGCATCAAGATGACAGTTGAACTGATCAATCCAATTGCTATTGAGCAAGGGATGCGGTTTGCGATTCGAGAAGGTGGACGCACGATTGGTGCTGGCGTCGTCTCTAAAATCGTAAAGTAGGATACTGCTTTCGATCATTAGAAGCAGAAAGGCAAATACCTTGTAGGTCAAAAGCTTTTCTGCTTCTTTAGTTTTGGCTAAATGACCTTTTAGAACCAGGAAAACTTAAAATGGCAACTCTACAGCAGCAAAAGATTCGCATTCGTTTACAAGCGTTTGACAGACGCCTACTTGACACCTCTTGTGAAAAGATTGTAGATACAGCTAATCGGACTAATGCTACAGCTATTGGTCCCATTCCCTTACCAACCAAACGCCGCGTTTATTGCTTATTGCGATCACCCCACGTGGACAAGGATTCGCGAGAACACTTTGAGACTCGCACCCATCGCCGCATCATTGATATTTACCAACCTTCATCGAAAACAATTGATGCTTTGATGAAGCTCGATTTACCGTCTGGTGTCGATATTGAAGTTAAGCTTTAAAGTTCGCAATTTTAGCGATGTACGTTCTAGCCGCCGAGGGTTCAAATCAGCTAGAGTAAGAAAAGAAAGCGTAGTTACCGTTTTACCAAGGTGACGATGACATCCTCTTCAAAAATTGCGGTGCGGGAATTACCACTTTTTCCTTTGCCTGAGGTAGTTCTTTTTCCCACTAGACCTCTACCTCTGCATATATTTGAATTTCGCTACCGGATCATGATGAACACGATTCTGGAGAGTGATCGCCGCTTTGGGGTATTACTCTGGGACCCAGTGCAGGGCAAACCAGCCACGGTTGGTTGCTGTGCAGAAATTCTGCAATACCAACGGTTGCCTGATGACCGGATGAAGATGCTGACCTTAGGTCAGCAGCGATTCCGCGTTTTAGAGTATGTTAGAGAAAAGCCATACAAGGTTGGTCTAGTAGAGTGGATAGAAGACCATTCCCCAACCCAGGATTTACATGTTTTGGCGCGGGAAGTGGAACAACTGCTTCGAGATGTGGTCCGCTTATCAGCCAAGCTTACAGATCAAAACATTGAATTACCAGAAGACATTCCCGATTTACCCATAGAGTTGTCTTATTGGGTGGCAAGCAACCTTTATAATGTAGCAGCAGAGCAACAGGCCTTACTAGAAATGCAGGACACTGCTGATCGACTGGAGCGGGAAGCGGAGATTCTGACTTCAACTCGTAACCACCTAGCAGCTCGTACTGTTCTCAAAGACACTTTTAATTCATAACCGGAATGATTTTGAAGGGGGTCAGGCATCAGGGATCGGTAGGAGGAATGATTTCCCTGACTCCTGACCCCCTTCTTTGTTGTACCTCTCTTCGGAAGGATAAGAAATAAGAACTTAAATGTTTAGAATTGTAAATATCTTTGTTATCATGTTAGTGAAGACTAATTGATTAAAAAATTCTAAAATTATTAGAAGTATCTTACTTTTCATATGCCTATCCGGTTTACTGCCTCACAGTCGGTAGAGATAACTGTTCCAGAGGAACCCATTCCTATTCAGCACTACTTGCGTCAGCCGCAACGTCTAGTTAATGCTCTTGTTGACCCTAGCCGGATCGAACAGGTAGGTAGGGAATGTTTTCGGCTGAAAATGCGTCCGCTAGCATTTATGACAATAAAAATTCAACCAACTGTTGATATGAGAGTGTGGACAGAACCGGATGGAACTGTTCGTCTCAAGTCCATAGGTTGTGAAATCCGAGGGGTTGAATATATTAACCAACGATTTGCTTTGAAGCTAGAAGGATATTTGTCGCCCTGTTGCCTAGAAGGAAAGACTAGTAGTCTTAAGGGGAAAGCGGATTTAGTTGTGCAAGTGGAATTGCCGTATCCCCTTTCCCTTATGCCTCAACCAATTGTGGAGACAGCTGGTAATGGTCTGCTTAAAAGTGTACTTCTAACGATTAAGCAGCGTTTGCTTTTCCAACTTCTCACGGACTACCAT
>JAFASY010000077.1 GCA_019244235.1 Chroococcidiopsidaceae cyanobacterium CP_BM_ER_R8_30 | reverse complement strand
TCCGCTCTGAAGAATTCCGCAATCCGTCAAGAAGATACATACAAGCCTCAGCATATTTAAGCATCTATCTTGCCAAGGTCTTATTGTTGCAGATGCAAGTATTGCTGCGGCAAGGGCATTGATCTGTCATTAGCCCAAGCTGAGAGGTGTAAGTTCAAGTAGGAGTAATTCTAGATGTCCAAACATTGTTTACTGAATAGAAGACGTGCCCTTTGGTTTAGCTTAGGAACTTTAGTTGGTATAGGTACTTTTGCAGGACGCAAAGAAATAAACTGGAGTCGCCAGATTCAAGCCCTTAATGATTCAAAAAGAGACTTTACAGTAGTTGGGCAAGCTTCCTTAAAGGAACGTGCTGCTGCCAAAGGATTAATTTATGGCTCAGAAGGTGAATACCGTACCCTATCCTCTGATGCAAAGTTTGCTACCTGTTTTGTTCGAGAGTGTAGCATGCTTGTCAACGCTGAACTCAAGTGGTATTTGCCATCTAACCCTCTCCGCCCTAGCCCAGATCGTTTTGACTTTACAGCAGGGGATTGGTTGGTTGAATTTGCCCAATTACATGGTTTGCTTCTTAGGGGACATACTCTAGTTTGGTATCAGTCTTTGCCTCCTTGGTTCGAGGAGACAGTTAACAGCCAAAATGCAGAGCAGTTCTTGGTGAAGCATATTAGAACAGTTGTGAAGCGTTATGCCGGAAAAATGCATTCCTGGGATGTGGTTAACGAAGCAGTCGATCCTACTGCTGGAAGGTCTGATGGTTTGAGAAAAACCCCGTGGCTAAAGTTTTTAGGTCCAAGTTACATCGATCTTGCCTTTCGTCTTGCTGCTGAGGCCGATCCTCAGGCATTGTTGGTATACAACGACAATGAAATGGATTATGACGTTCGCGAAAATGAAGCTAAGAGGAACGCTGTCCTGAAGCTTCTAGAGCGTTTGAAGTCTGTAGGAACACCGATTCATGCCCTTGGCATCCAAGCTCATTTATTGGGCAATGAAACTTACTTTAACCCTAAAAAGATGCGTAATTTTTTGAAGGATGTTGCGAGTCTTGGTCTGAAGATCCTGGTAACTGAGATGGATGTAACGGATAAGGATTTACCTTTCAATCTATTAGTTCGCGATCGAATGGTTGCTAAAACTTATGAGAATTATCTGTCAGTAGTATTGGATGAGCCAGCAGTAATTGCCGTATTGACTTGGGGATTGAGCGATCGTTATACGTGGTTATCGCAATTTCAACCACGACCAGATAATGCACCAGTCCGCCCCTTACCACTCGATGCCCGGATGAACCCCAAGCTGGCTTGGAATGCGATCGCGCGCGCTTTTAACAGCGCTCCTAGGCGCTAAAGAACTATCAAACAGAAGGGAAATTGACGGATAGACCAAAGGATAAGATATACCGTGAACGTTGGTAAAAAAGTTTCAAATTTTCTAAGCAAATCCAATAATAACTGGTTGAGCATTCATATTGGTTGTGTCACAAAAATGCTCAGCAGAAAGTCTAGGGTATTGCCCTGCGAGTCCACAACACAATGCGAATACTTCCACTGCCCTTTGACTTTGATGTGCGTTGCATCCGCTTGCCACAAATCGTTTATGATTTGCAAATGAGGACGAATCCAGAGGTCTAATTCCAGGGCGGACTTTAGCATCCAGCGGTTAATAGTTGAGTGAGTCACTGTAACATCCCATTTGACCTTAATTTCTACTGTCCGAGTTTGAGCAAGCTCAGTGGTCGAAAGTGAGAAGCCGGACAAGTGCCGATTGGCACTTGGAGGATTTATTTCTTGTGCTCTTAGCTATCGCACCAACTTGGAGCAGGACTCCGAAAATTCTGCTTCTAATCAAGGTTTAAGGGCTATGTTTTTCATACAGCAAGTTTTTTAGCTTCTTCGCCAACCCGTGAGGCGGCTGCTACTCATGCCCATTCCATCACTAACAAGTAAAATCTATACTTTACCTTAAGAGGTATTTACAAATTCAGTCAAAGGAAGTAGGCTTTCAATAATAGAACTCCAAGTCTGTTAACTTAAATTTAGCAGCCAAGTTCCTACTCAATAACTCAACTATTTCTTTCTATTAAAGAGGGTGTTAGAGAAATGGGAACGATCAGAAAAATCCTTGTAGGTTTAGGGAGTCTGGCACTTTTTTTTATTCTTGCTAACACTAAATCAGCTAGTGGAGAAACAATTACATTCAGCGATGTTGTCAATCCTAATCCTGGGAGAAATGCCTTCTTTAAAACTTTAGAAGTTGACAACTTTATATTTGATGCTCAAGGAGCTTTTGGTGTTGTAGATCTAGTCTTTGAGCCAGCTGCCTGTTTTGGTTTTTGTGTTCCTGGAGATTTACCTTACTTAGCAGCAGGAGGAAGTGGTAGAAAAGTTTCTATAAGGAATGCTGATAATGCTTTGTTTTCAATAGCTAGTATTGATGCATCAAAGCTATTAGCTTCCCAGTTATATGATGAACTTCAATCTCCAAAATTAATTATCACAGGCTTAAAAAGCAATAACACACAAGTATCTACATCTTTTGATTTAGAAAATAGATTT